>NZ_CP053921.1:1800000-2100000 GCF_013260645.1 Erythrobacter mangrovi
TGTCGTCATCCTCGAAGCAGCGCAACACGTGGACGATGGCATCAACCTCGCGGATATTGCCAAGGAACTGGTTGCCCAGGCCTTCGCCCTTGCTCGCACCTTTCACCAGCCCCGCGATATCGACGAAGGCGAGCTGCGTCGGCACGATCTTGGCCGACTTCCCGATCGCCGCGATCTTGTCGAGCCGCTCGTCGGGGACGGCGACCTGGCCCACGTTCGGCTCAATCGTGCAGAACGGATAGTTTGCGGCCTGCGCGGCCTGCGTCTCGGTCAGTGCATTGAACAGGGTGGACTTGCCGACATTCGGCAGGCCGACGATCCCGCAGCGGAAACCCATCGATAACTCCGGAAATAAGGTGTGGCGGCGCCCTTAGCCGCGCCGTGCGCCAAATGCCAGCGTGTCAGACATTGTGCACTGCGCGGATCATTGGGCCGAACGGTGAACCACCTAACCAGTCGACCTGCGTTCGGGCGCAGACCTCGTTGATCGCGGCCTGCGGGATGCTTCCGCCGCTAACCGGGAGGCGCACGGGGCGCTGCCCTTTTGGCATAGCCAACACATTGGCCATGGCGCGGGGGACATCCATCGGATCGGCACTGCGCCCTGAACCGTCCTCACGCCCCATCGCTGCGACTGCCTGCGGATAGCCGTCCTTGTGGATCGGATCAGCTCGGTCCCTGAGCTGTCCGGAGTAGCGATTGCGGTTGACCCAGACCTTGGTCGGATAACCACCTGGTTCGATCACTGTCACACCGATATTGTGCGGAACGAGTTCGTAGGCGAGCTGCTCGAACATTGCCTCAAGCGCGAACTTGGTTGCCGAATAGTGCCCGGCATAGGGAATCATGACCCGTCCGAGCTGGCTCGAAATGGCGAATATGTGCCCTTGCTTGCGGGCGCGCATGCCCGGCAACACGGCACGTGCAAGGCGCTGGTAGCCGAAGACGTTGGTGTCGAAGGCCAGCTTTGTCGCCTCCATGTCCTGCACCTCGACCGGGCCGGTGATACCGATACCGGCATTGTTGACCAGCACGTCGAGCCCGCGCCCGGCAATCCGCTCCGCCTCGGCTACACCGGCAACGACCATGGCATCGTCTAGCACATCGATTTCGATCACGTGGAGATCGAGCTTTTCATCGCTTGCCAGCTGGCGAAGCTCATCGGCTTCGGCACGTGGTACGTTGCGCATGGTCGCAAAGACCTTTGCTCCGCTGCGTGCAAAAAGCTCGGCAGAGAGGCGCCCGAAACCAGATGAGCATCCGGTGATCAGGATTGCCTTGCCAGACAGGTCCGCTGAAGCCTGCTCATCGCCAGCGAGAGCCGGTCGACCGGCGAGGGCAGCCGCCCCGCTGGCTGCGGCTGCGGCGAGGATTGCGCGGCGAGTAACTTTGGGCATGGCTGTCTCTCCTTCCGGGTCATGATGACCTGAAAGCGCGCATTGCGCCAGCATCGGTGTGTCGCTGAGGTCGGTGACCTTGTCGCTCTAGAGAGCGCTTAGCCAACGGCGAGTTGCAGCCGGGCTTTTGAGGCGGATGACCTTGTTGGCGAAGGGCGCCAACCTTGCCTCGAGGCGCTTGCCCGGGCCCCAGCGCCAGCTCACTACGTAGAAGAAGAAGGCCAGGTTGAAGCGTTCTTCGCAGCCTTCGGTCATGTCGGGCCGCGAGCGCCCCCGCCAGTGCCAGATGCGCTTCACCAAGCGCCAAAGGCAGAGTGAGATAGGATAGTCGAGATAGACCACCGTATCCGCACGCGGCAGGCGCTGGGCGAGAGTACTCCCATAGGTTCCTTCGAGGAGCCAGCGCTCCGCCGAAATCACGCCCTCGATCCGCTCGACCAGTTCCTCACGCGGGGACTCGATCCAGCCCGGCTGCCAATTGAGCTTGTCGAGATGGAACAAGGGGAGGGCGAGCTTCTCCGCTAGCTCCATCGCGAGCGTCGATTTGCCTGCTCCGCATGGGCCGACGACGAGGACCCTTTGCATGCGGCTAGTCCTGGAGACGCAGAGCCATATCGCTCATGAAGCGGGCGTCGTCACCCCTGGCGAGCCATTCGGCTTCTGCGGCGATGGCTCCGAGCATGGCGGCAAGATCGTCCATCTCCGCCTTGGCGTAGTTGCCCAGGACATGCCCGTGCACGCGGTCCTTGTGACCCGGATGGCCAATGCCGATGCGCACCCGCCGAAAATCCGGGCCAAGGTGCTGGTTGATGCTCCTCAGCCCGTTGTGCCCAGCCAGCCCACCGCCGGTACGGACCTTGACCTTGAACGGCGCGAGGTCGAGCTCGTCGTGGAACACGGTCAGCGCCTCCACGTCCAGCTTGTAGAACCGCAGTGCTTCGGCGACCGATCGGCCACTCTCGTTCATATAGGTTGCCGGTTTGAGCAGCAGGATCTTTTCATTGCCGATCCGCCCCTCCTGCACCCAGCCTGAGAATTTCTTCTGAATCGGGCCGAAACCGTGCATCTCCGCAATCACGTCGCAGGCCATGAAGCCGACGTTGTGTCGGTGGAGCGCATATTGCGGTCCGGGATTTCCAAGGCCTGTCCAGATCTGCATGTGCGCCCTCTAGCTGCCGCTCGCATAAATGCAAAACGCCGGCCCCTTGCGGGACCGGCGCTTCGTAACACCTGGATGGGTAGGGGATTACTCCGCGCTGCCCTCTTCCTCGGTGGTTTCTTCTTCGGCGCTCTCTTCAGCGTCCTGCTCGCTCGCCGGAACTTCGGCAGCGTCGGCGCTCGAGGTGTCGCCTTCGGCTTTCTTCAGGGCCGAAGGTGCAACCAGCGTCGCGATGGTGAAATCGCGGTCGGTGATCGCGCTTTCCGAACCAGCGGGCAGCGTAACTTCGCTGATGTGGATCGAATCGCCAACGTCCTTGCCGGTCACGTCGATGACGATCTCGCTCGGGATCTTGTCGTTTTCGCAGACCAGGTCGAGTTCGTGGCGAACGATGTTGAGCACGCCGCCCTTCTTGAGGCCCGGGCTCATTTCTTCGTTGGCGAAGACCACCGGAACCTGCACTTCGATCTTCCCGCCCTTGGTCATGCGGAGAAAGTCGACGTGTTCGGGGCGGTCGGTCACGGGATGTACGGCGACGTCCTTGGGAAGCGCGCGGACGGACTTGCCACCGATCTCGATCGTGACGATCGAATTCATGAAGTGGCCGGAGCCGAGCTGGCGGATCAGCTCCTTGGCTTCCACGTGGATCAGTGTGGGTTCTTCCTTGCCGCCGTAGATCACGGCGGGGACACGGCCTTCACGGCGCAGTTGACGGGAGGCTCCCTTGCCAGCCCGTTCGCGCGCCTCGGCCGGCAGGGTCAGAGCGTCGCTCATGTCACATACCTTTCGAATGCATTTGGGTACTTCGGTCCGCCACGCCTCCAGGGATGACCATGACGCCGAAGGGCGCGCCTATAGCGGGCTTTCCGTGAAACGCAAGGTGCAAGGCCATTGCCGAGCCTATTCGATCCGGCGGACGACGTACCCGATCTTCTCCAGCTGCGCCGGCAAACCCTCTGGCCCCAATAGATGTCCGGCGCCCACCGCCACCAGCGGGCGCTCATTCGCCGAGAAGAGGTTTTCGAGCTGGGCGGTCCAGGCCGCGTTTCGGTCAACAAGCAGTGCCTGCTTGAGCTCCTTGTCGGAAAGAATGCCGCGCTGGGAAACCCTGGTCAGCTCATCCAGATCGCCGCTGCTCCATACGCTCGCAAGGCGGGCGCTCTGATCTCCATACTCCGCTGCTTCGCTCAAGACTGCGTTGAGCAGGTCACGTTGTTCCTTCTCCGGCAAGCTATCGAAGATCGACAACTGCGCCTTGGCACCTTCCAGCTCAACAATCTCGCGGCCTTTGAAATCATCAATGAGCGCACGGTCGACGCCGTTCTCTGATTCTCCATCCTGCGCAACCTGGGCCAGAGCGAGCGCCGCCGCCCAGCTTTCCATCGGGTCGAAATAACTGCTTCTGACACGCGCCTCGACAAGCAGCTTGTCGAACTCTTCGTGCAGATCGGGCACGATCCTCTGGCGGATAGGACCGCCTGGAGTGTCGAAGGCCATGTCCTCGAACAGCTTGGATAGCGCTGCGCCATCGTCGAGGTTGGCCACTTCGACTACCAGCATATCGGCATCGCCCATCGCCTTTGTCAGCTTGGGCGATTGCCACTCGACGTCGTCCGGCAGCGCGTGGATCGTGCCGAACAGCCATCCTTCCACCTGGCCATCCGGTCCGGTTATCTCCCACAGGGCCGGATATGTCTTGGGCCCCGCAGACTCGTCCGCGCGGGGTTGGCAGGCGGTCAGGGCAAGGGCGATCGCAAGACAGGAAAGGAGACGCTTCATTGCGCGTCTCCCTGACGCAGCGGACGGCCATTGCAAGCATGCATCGTCAGATGGCCGACCAAGGGACAGCCGCTATTGCAGCCGCGTTACCGGGATCGAACGCGCTTCCAGGAAGTCCTGCACGCTCTTGTCGCCGGCAAGATGCCCGGCGCCAACCGCGATGAAGACGGTGCCGGGAGCGTCGAGGCGCTTCTCGATCCAATCGGCCCAATTGGCATTGCGATCGTACAACAAGGTCTGCGCGAGCGTGGGATCGCTGAGGCTCTCGTTCATGAGCGTGGCGAGACCGTCGGCATCGCCAGCCATCCAGTAGGCGACCATCCGGTCCATCATCGGAACGATACCATCGATATTGGTGGCCGAAGCCATCAGGAAGGCGATCTGCGATTTGAGCGGCAGCTCGTCGAACAGGCCGATCTGGTAATCGATCGTCTCCAGCGAAGCCCGCTGCTTCTCTTCCCCGGCCTTGACGTCGATCACGTGCTCGACACCGCTATCGGCGGTCCAGCCATTCTTCATCAACGGCAGGATCGACAGGGTCATGCCGGCGAACCAGGGTTCGAAGCGGTCGAAGGCGTTGACCGGCACGCCAATCGTGGTCAGCGCGCCCTCGTAAGCGACGCGGTCATCCTGAGGCAGGATATCGCGCAGGGACTTCTCCGCGGGCAGCACGGCCTTGCTGACCACCATTTGCTGCGAGGCAGGGTCATTGGTCGCATCCGGCGGAATCTCGGTCACCAGCGTGTCTGAGCTGGCAAGCGCAGTGGCAATGGATCCAGTGTACCATTCAACCGCGGTGGGAAGCGCGTGGACGGTCCCGAACAGGTAGATCGTCGTGTCCTCGTCGGCGACCTGCCACAGGGCCGGTCCCGAACGGGCTTCGGCTACTGGCGCAGCCGCCGCAGGCTGCAAGGCAGGCTCCGCATGCGCTGCGGTGCAACCCTGCAATGCCAGCGAAATGGGGGCCGCCAGGAAGAGGGAAAGTTTGGTTCTGAGGCTCATTGATGGCTTCTTCATTGTGACACTTGGGCCGTGATGATTCCGGATCGTCTATACCAATTGTTGTCCCGTAGCCTGCAATCAAGCCCCCTGCTACTCCACAAGCGATTGGGGACGCCGGATGCCGCCGATGCGTGTCGAAGGCGTCGCTACACCGCTTTGCGGCATTGACGCTTTTTGGCTGCTAAGCCATGGCGCAGCGCCATGAACCGTGACCCTTCGAAGTCATTCCAGGACATGATCCTCGCACTCCACGATTTCTGGAGCGCGCAGGGCTGCCTTATCCTCCAGCCTTACGACATGCGCATGGGGGCGGGGACCTTCCACACTGCGACCACGCTGCGCGCGCTGGGGCCGGAGCCGTGGAACGCGGCTTTCGTCCAGCCTTGCCGTCGCCCGACCGACGGTCGCTATGGCGAAAACCCCAATCGCCTGCAGCACTATTACCAATACCAGGTGATCCTGAAACCGAGCCCGGCGGATATCCAGGACCTCTACCTGGAAAGCCTGCGGGTGATCGGCATCGATCCGCTCAAGCACGATATCCGCTTCGTCGAGGATGACTGGGAAAGCCCGACGCTGGGCGCCTGGGGCCTGGGCTGGGAAGTCTGGTGCGACGGGATGGAAGTGACCCAGTTCACCTATTTCCAACAGATGGGCGGCTTCGACTGCAAGCCGGTGGCAGGCGAGCTGACCTACGGGCTCGAGCGCCTGGCGATGTACATCCAGGGCGTCGACAACGTCTATGACCTCAATTTCAACGGCGGCACGTCCTCAAGTAGCGAAGCGGTAGGACGCGAAAGACTCGTGACCTACGGCGACGTCTTCCTCGAAAACGAGAAGCAGATGTCGAAGTGGAACTTCGAAGTCGCCGAAACCGACGCTCTGTTCGACCTGTTCAACAAGGCCGAGGCCGAGTGCAAGAATGCGCTCGCGGCAGAGGTACCCATCGCCGCCTATGAGCAGGCGGTCGAGGCGAGCCACATCTTCAACCTGCTGCAGGCGCGCGGCGTGATCAGCGTGCAGGAACGCGCCAGCTACATGGGCCGCGTCCGCGACCTCGCGCGCGGTAGCTGCGAAGCCTACATGGCCAAGGAAGCGCCCCAATGGGCCGAGAAATATCCGGAGTGGTCGAAATGAGCGACTTCCTCCTCGAACTGCGCAGCGAAGAGATCCCGGCCCGGATGCAGGCGGGTGCGCGCGACGAACTCGAAAAGCTGTTCCGTCGCGAGATGGAAGCCGCCGGCGTTGCGGTTGGCGTGATTACGGTCTGGTCGACCCCGCGTCGTCTCGCATTGATTGCGCGCAGCCTGCCCGAAGCCACCGAGGCGGTCAGCGAAGAAGCCAAGGGCCCACCTGAAGGCGCGCCCGATGCCGCGATCGACGGATTCTGCCGCAAGAACGGCGTGACCCGCGACCAGCTTGAATTGCGCGACATGAAGGGCCGCAACACCTGGTTCGCCGTAATCGAAAAGCCGGGCAGGGCGACCAGGGACGTCCTGGCCGGGGCGATCCCGGCCATCATTCGCGATTTCAGCTGGCCCAAGTCGATGCGCTGGGGAGCGGCCTCGCTCTCGACCGAGAGCCTGCGCTGGGTTCGCCCACTGTCGGGCATCGTCGCGCTGCTTGGCGATCATGTGATCGAATGCGAAGTGCACGGCGTTGCCAGCGGATCCGTGACCCACGGTCACCGTTTCCATCATTCGGGCGACATCACGATCGGCAATGCCGACGACTATGCGATGAAGCTGCGCGCAGGCCATGTGATCGTCGATCACAATGAGCGGCAGGACATGATCCGCGCCCGCGCCGCGCAGGTTGCATCCGAAGCCGGCCTCAAGCTGGTCGAGGACGAGGGCCTGGTGATCGAGAACGCCGGCCTCACCGAGTGGCCCGTGCCACTGCTCGGCCGTTTCGACGAGGCATTCCTCGACGTGCCGCCCGAGGTGATCCAGCTGACGGCGCGCGTGAACCAGAAGTATTTCGTCTGCGAGGATGCACAGGGCAAGCTCGCCAATGCCTTCGTCTGCACCGCCAATATCGCGGCGGCCGATGGCGGTACGGCGATCGTCGACGGCAACCGCAAGGTGCTTGCGGCGCGTCTCAGCGACGCGCGGTTCTTCTGGGAGCAGGATCGCAAGACTCCGCTTGCGCAGCAGGCCCGCAAGCTCTCGCGCATTACCTTCCATGAGAAGCTCGGGACGCTCGACGACAAGGTCGATCGTGTTGCCAAGTTGGCGGACTGGCTGGTCTTCGATGCCAAGGCTCCCAATGGCGACCACAAGTTGGCGCGTATGGCGGCTGAGCTGTCGAAGGCGGACCTCGTGACTGAAATGGTTGGCGAGTTCCCTGAGCTCCAAGGCCTGATGGGCGGATATTACGCCCGCGCTGAAGGACTCCCCGACGAAGTCGCCGACGCAATCCGCGACCACTACAAACCGGTCGGTGCAAATGACGAGGTTCCCACTGCGCCGACAACGGTGGCAGTGAGCCTTGCCGACAAGCTCGACAACCTGTTGAGCTTTTTCAAGATCGACATCCTGCCGACGGGATCGAAGGATCCCTTCGCTCTGCGCCGCGCGGCGCTGGGATATCTACGTCTTGTTCAGGCGAACAATCTGAAGCTCGAGCTCAACGAGGTCGTCCATGCTTGGGCGAGCAAGCCGATCCCCGCGCTCGCGGAAAAACTGGCAGATTTCCTGCTCGATCGACTTGCTGTGCAACTTCGCGATGAGGGCGTGCGTCACGACTACATCCTCGCGTCGCGGGCATGGCGGGGCCGCATCGACATGCGCGTCGATCGGGTTGAGGCGCGGGCGCGAGCGCTGACCGGCTTCCTTGGTACCGACGACGGCACCAACCTCCTCGCCGGATACAAGCGCGCGGCCAATATCCTCAAGAAAGAGGACTGGCACGGCATCGAGGGCGAGATCGCCCGGACCGGCGAGGAAGACCCGCTGAGCCAGGTCGACGATCCCGACATGAAGGCCGTGATCGACGCAAAAATGACCGAGCGTCATGCGGCGGAGCTTTCCTACTCGCCCGAACCGGCGGAGAAGGCGCTGATGGACGCTATCGCCACAGCCGAACCGCAGGCCGCCAAGGCTATCGCCGCCGAGGATTTTGGCGCTGCCATGGCCGCGCTCGCGTCGCTGCGTGCGCCGATCGATCGCTTCTTCGATGAAGTGACGGTAAATGCGCCTGAAGAAAACAAGCGCGCAAACCGGCTCGATCAGCTTGCGCGGTTCCGTGCTGCAGTGCACAAAGTCGCGGACTTCTCGCGCATCGAGGGGTAGATTTTCCGGCGAAGGGTGTCCCTGTCGCCTTTGGTGGACCGAAAGGCCTACAAGGTGCCGGAAAACAACGCGTTGATGGTCTAAAACCGAAGGCGACACCAAGTCGCCTTTGTCGCTTTAAGAGGAAATCCCATGTCGGAAACGGTCTTCACCTTCGGCGGGAATGCTCCGCATTCGAATGCACGGCAGAAGGACAAGACCGTCACCGGCGGCAAGGGCGCGAACCTGGCCGAGATGGCCAGCATCGGCCTGCCGGTCCCTCCCGGTTTCACGATCGCGACCGAAGAGTGCCTCAAATACCTCAACGAAGGCGCGGATTTCTCGGATGATTTGCGTCGCCAGGTTGCTGAAGCGCTCGCCCATGTCGAACGCACGGTCGGCAAGGGATTTGGCGACAAGGCCGATCCGCTGCTGGTCTCGGTCCGTTCTGGCGCGGCGGTTTCCATGCCGGGTATGATGGATACCGTTCTTAACCTCGGGCTCAATGACGAGACGGTTGAAGGGCTGGCCAGCGCGTCGGGCGATGAACGGTTCGCCTGGGACAGCTATCGCCGCTTCATCCAGATGTACTCCGATGTCGTGCTTGGCCTCGACCATGGCCTGTTCGAGGAAGCGCTCGAAATCGCCAAGGAGGACAACGATTATTACGCCGACACCGAGATGTCGGCCGATGACTGGAAGGCGCTGGTCGCGGAATACAAGCGCATCGTGGTCGAAGAGCTCGACGCACCGTTCCCGCAGGACCCTCAGGAACAGCTGTGGGGCGCGATCCGCGCCGTTTTCGACAGCTGGGACAGCGACCGCGCCAAGGTTTACCGCCGCCTCAACGACATTCCGCATCACATGGGCACGGCGGTCAATGTGCAGGCGATGGTGTTCGGCAATATGGGCGACACCAGCGCCACCGGCGTCGCCTTCACCCGCGATCCGTCGACCGGCGAAAAGGCCTATTACGGCGAATGGCTGGTCAATGCGCAGGGCGAGGATGTCGTCGCCGGTATCCGTACGCCGCAGTACCTGACCAAGGCCGCGCGCGAGGCTGCGGGTGCCAAGCCGCTGAGCATGGAAGAAGCCATGCCCGAAGCCTATGCCGAACTGGCCCACCTGTTCGACCTGCTCGAGCGGCACTACCGCGACATGCAGGACATCGAGTTCACCGTGCAGCAGGGCAAGCTGTGGCTGCTTCAGACGCGTAGCGGCAAGCGCACCGCCAAGGCGGCACTCAAGCTGGCAGTCGACATGGTCGGCGAAGGTCTGATCGACGAGAAGACGGCGATCCTGCGGGTGGACCCGATGGCGCTCGACCAGTTGCTCCACCCGACGCTTGACCCCGATGCCCCGCGCGATGTGCTGACCAGCGGCCTGCCTGCATCGCCCGGCGCTGCCAGCGGCAAGATCGTGCTCGATGCCGATACGGCGGAAATCTGGGTCAATCGTGGCGAGAAAGTCATATTGGTGCGGGTCGAGACTTCGCCGGAAGATATCCATGGCATGCATGCCGCCGCGGGCATCCTCACCGCGCGGGGCGGGATGACCAGCCACGCGGCCGTGGTCGCGCGCGGCATGGGCCGTCCCTGCGTTTCGGGCGCATCGCAAGTTTCCATCGCGCGCGAAGGCCGCACACTGACGATCGGCAATCGAGAACTCAAGGAAGGCGATACGATCACCATTGACGGCTCGAACGGGCAGGTCATGGCGGGCGAAGTCGCGACCATCGAACCTGAGCTCGCCGGTGACTTCGGCACGCTGATGGAATGGGCCGACAAGCATCGCCGGATGAAGGTCCGCACCAATGCTGAGACTGAAGCCGACTGCCGCATGGCGCGCCAGTTCGGGGCTGAGGGCATTGGCCTGTGCCGCACCGAGCATATGTTCTTCGATGCCGACCGCATCAGCCTGGTGCGGCAGATGATCCTGGCCGAGAACGAGGCCGGTCGCCGTGCGGCGCTCGACAAGCTCTTGCCCGAGCAACGCGGCGATTTCGTCAAGATATTCGAGGTGATGACGGGCCTGCCGTGCACCATCCGCCTGCTCGATCCGCCGTTGCACGAGTTCCTGCCGCATGAGGATGGCGACTTCGTCGAGCTGGCGGAAGCCACCGGTCGCCCGGTCGAACAGTTGCGCCGCAGGGCAGGGGAGTTGCACGAGTTCAACCCCATGCTGGGCCACCGCGGCTGTCGCTTGGGCATCACCTATCCCGAGATCTACGAAATGCAGGCGCGCGCGATCTTCGAAGCTGCTTGCGAAGTTGCCAAGGCATCAGGCGAAGCGCCAATTCCGGAGGTAATGATCCCGCTGGTGGCGACCAAGCGCGAGCTGGAACTGCTCAAGGCGGTGGTCGACCGCGTGGCGCAAGAAGTGTTCGCTGCGAATGGCACGACCATCGACTATCTCGTGGGTACCATGATCGAGCTACCGCGCGCCGCGCTGATGGCGGGCGAGATCGCCGAGGTCGGCGAGTTCTTCAGCTTCGGCACCAACGACCTAACGCAGACCACGCTGGGCGTCAGCCGCGATGATGCGGGACGGTTCCTGACCACCTATGTCGAGAAGGGCATCTTCGCGCGCGATCCCTTCGTCAGCCTCGATGTCGAAGGTGTCGGCCAGCTGGTAGAGATCGCGACGGAGCGGGGACGGGCGACGCGGCCTGCGATCAAGCTGGGCATTTGCGGCGAACACGGCGGCGACCCGGCAAGTATCGCGTTCTGCGACAAGACCGGGCTCGACTACGTCAGCGCCTCGCCATACCGCGTTCCGATCGCGCGATTGGCGGCGGCGCAGGCCAGTTTACGTTAGTTTTTCCAGCTAGTTAGTGTGAGTATCTCGAAGTCTTCGAGAACTCTATCATGCTCGTCTGCAGTTGAGAGGAAGGCTTGGCGGGCCCGCTCCAGAGCGGCCTTGCCCAAAGCGGGTCCCGGTTTTGCCAGCACGTTGGCCAGCCCTTGGTCGCGCAGGTCGGACACCAGCCTGTCGAGCGAACTGTATGACACCGATAGCGTCCGCCCGTCGACCACCTGGCGCTTGAACAGGGCACGCTGTAGCAGGGCGCTCGCCGCGCGATTATCGACCAGTGGATGCATGCGCGCTGCCGGCCGGTCGGGCTCCGCGGCGATCATTGCCCGACGAAGGTTGGCGAGGCTTCCGGCAGCGATCAAACTGCCGATGAAGATGCCTTCGTCCGACAATGCATTGCGGATATGGAGCAGCGCACCGGGTAGGTCGTTGACCCGATCGAGTGAGGACAGGCTGACGATCAGGTCGAATGGCCCGTCGGGGATTGGCTGTTCCTCATCAAGAGACGCTACATCGCGTTCCGCGATCATCACGCCGCTGCCATTTAGCGAGAGCGCCAAGGTACCGGTCCAGTCACCGATCACGAGAACCCGCTTTGGCGCAAGACGCATGAACTCGAGTCGGTCGAGAACATCCTCGACCATTTCGGCGATGAGGTAGCGCGCTGCATCGCGTTGGGACTGGCGCACCAACGCTCGGCGGAGTCCCGCAATGCGACGACGCCGGGAGAAAATCTGGGGAGGAGAAACGCTTGGCATGGCCCGTCGCCCTGCCGCGCTTGCGCGCGCAGCGCAACCACGCCAGCATGCGCACATGTCGACAAGCCGCGTCATCGCCGATGCACTCGCCCCGATTGTCGATTTCATCTATCCGCCACGCTGCCCCGCCTGCGGTGCCGGCGTTGGCGAGCAGGGCGGGCTCTGCGCCCAATGCTGGGACGATCTCGTGATCCCGTCCGAGCCGTGCTGCGCCGCCTGCCAGCGTCCATTCGCTTCCGCGTCGTCGGATGGCTCGGCCCTCTGTGGGCCATGCCTTGCTACCCGTCCGGTACACGATGGCATCGCTGCCGGGACGCTATATACTGAGACCTCACGCAAGCTCGTCCTTGCACTCAAGCACGGCGGCAGGATCGCGCTTGCCCCCATGCTCGCCCGTCTCATCGCAGCGCGATTGCCTACTGCAAATCCGCGGCGACTAATCGTACCGGTGCCGTTGCATCGCCGCAGATTGTGGTCACGTGGCTACAATCAGGCCGGCCTGCTGGCCCGCGAACTCGGCCGATTCGGCCACGGGATCGTGCTGGTCGATGCGCTTGTGCGGACCAGGTCGACTCCGACACTGGGTGGTCTTGGCAAGCGCGAACGAGCGAAGGTGCTTGCTGGCGCGCTAGCTGTGCGGGGCAGTGCCAAGGAGCGCATCAAGGGAGCCGAGATAATCCTCGTCGATGATGTGCTGACCAGCGGTGCGACCAGTTCTGCCTGCGTCGCAGCGCTCAAGCGGGCCGGCGCGACCCGGGTGACGATCGCCTGCTTTGCCCGGGTTCTGGATGAAGCGCTCGATACGGCCCGCGGAAGCAAGGGCTAGCAAACGAAACGCCCGGGACCTTACGGACCCGGGCGCCACGTGACGAAATTTACCGGACCGGTCTTGCGACTACGGTGCAGCCCCCCAGCCAGCACCTCGATCCATCCCTCATCGTTGCCGGATGCGCCGTGCAAACCCTCAACACGGCAGCGGATCCGGTACCCCCATGAACCTGGCGCTCTATTGGCACCGATGCTCCGGTGGGCAGGCTTTTCAACCTGCATTGGGAATGTTCCCCATGATGCCCCTTCTTGGAATAACCATTTACACAAGCGCTTCATTTTGCGAGCGGTTTGTGGTTATCCTGCAACAAGATCGTCGCGATCCTACAAGTTCGGAAGGAATGGAGCCCCGGTGTCGACCACTCAGGAGCGGGAAAACGGCAGCATCTTCATGCCGAAGTTCGATGATCACGGTTTGCTCACCGCGGTCGTGGTCGACGCGGCATCCGGCGCCGTGCTGATGGTCGCCTTCATGGACGAGGAAGCACTGGAAGCGACTCGCAAGACTGGCCAGGCCCATTTTCACTCCCGGTCGAGAGGTCGCCTGTGGAAAAAGGGCGAGTCGTCGGGGCATGTGCTCGAAGTGAACGAGATGCTGGTCGACTGCGATCAGGATGCTCTGGTCCTGCGCTGCACGCCGGCCGGGCCGACCTGCCATACCGGCGCCGCAAGTTGTTTCTACCGCGTACTCGACGACGGCGTTCTCCAGCGCGTCAAGACTTGACGCTTACGTAAACGTGCGACTAGATAGCGGTATGAACCAGCCGCTTGCCAAGGAAGCCATGTCGTTCGACCCCGACCGTCGCCATGCGGGTGCGCACCTTGATCGCCCGGACGAGCTCGACCGTGACCAGTTCTCCATCTCGGATCTCACCAGCGAATTCGGCTGCACCGCCCGCGCGCTTCGTTTTTACGAGGACGAAGGGCTGATCGCGCCGTCCCGGATCGGCCTGACCAGGATCTACTCCAAACGCGATCGGGCCCGGCTTGCCTGGATCATGCGGGCAAAGAATGTCGGATTCTCGCTGACCGAAATCCGCGAGATGATCGATCTTTATGACCTCGGCGACGGGCGCCAGGAACAGCGCCGCGTCACCATCGAGAAGTGCAGGGCGCATATCGCCAAGCTCAAGGAACAACGCGCCGACATCGACAGTTCGATCAAGGAACTGACGGAATTCATCGGCATCGTCGAATCCCAACTCGACTGAATCCCCCGGCGGAACGCCGCAACTAAAACCCTGTCAAGGAACCCAAAATGCCGACCTATACCGCGCCGACCCGCGATACCCGTTTCATCGTCAACGAGGTTCTGGATCTTGCCAGTTACGGCAATCTGCCCGGTTTCGAGGTGGCGTCGACGGATGTGACCGACGCGGTTATCAACGAGGGCGGCAGGTTCTGTTCCGAGGTTCTCGCGCCGCTCAACTTGCCCGGCGACCAGGAAGGCTGCACGCGCCATCCCGATGGCTCGGTGACGACACCCAAGGGATTCAAGGAAGCTTTCGACCAGTTCCGCGAATCCGGTTGGGGCACCTTGTCGGCTCCCGAGGAGTTCGGCGGCCAGGGGCTTCCCCACTTGCTCGGCATGGTGATGGAGGAATTCATCTCCAGCTCGAACCAGGCTTTCGGGATGTATCCGGGCCTGACCAACGGTGCAGTGTCGGCCCTGATCGCCAAGGGATCGCAGGAGCAGAAGGAGAAGTATCTCCCCAAGATGATCTCCAACGAGTGGACCGGTACCATGAACCTGACCGAGCCGCATTGCGGCACGGACCTCGGCATGATCCGGACCCGCGCCGAGCCGCAGGCTGACGGCAGCTATGCGATCACGGGCACCAAGATCTTCATCTCTGCCGGTGAGCATGACCTCGCCGACAACATCATCCACCTGGTTCTGGCCAAGACCCCCGGGGCGCCTGATTCGACTAAGGGGATCTCGCTGTTCGTCGTGCCCAAGTTCCTCGTGAACGAGGATGGGTCACTCGGCGAACGCAATGGCGTGATGTGCGGTTCGATCGAACACAAGATGGGCATCCACGCCAACTCGACCTGCGTCCTCAACTATGACGGAGCGAAGGGCTGGCTGGTCGGCGAGGAAAACAAGGGCCTCGCCGCCATGTTCATCATGATGAACGCCGCCCGGCTTGGCGTCGGTATCCAGGGCCTCAGCATGGCCGAGGTATCGTACCAGAACGCAGTCGCTTACGCGCTCGACCGGCGTCAGGGCAGGGCGCTTACGGGCCCGGCCGATCCGCAGGCGCAGGCCGATCCTATCTTCGTCCACCCCGACGTTCGCCGTATGTTGATGGACGCCAAGGCCTTTACCGAAGGCATGCGCATGCTGTGCCTGTGGGGCGCGTTGCTGGTCGATCTCAGCCACAAGGCGCAGACCGAGGAAGAACGTGCGGAAGCCGATGCGATGATCGGTCTGCTGACCCCGGTCATTAAGGGTTACGGCACCGACAAGGGTTACGATGTCGCCACCAACATGCAGCAGGTGTTCGGCGGCCACGGCTACATCGAAGAATGGGGCATGAGCCAGTTCGTTCGCGATGCCCGTATCGCGATGATCTACGAAGGTACCAATGGCGTGCAGGCCATGGACCTTTGTGGCCGCAAGCTGGCGCAGAATGGCGGCGCGGCTGTCCAGGCCTATTTCAAGGCAATCGGCGAGGATATCGCTGCAGCGAAGGGTGACGAGACGCTCGGACCGCTCGCCGAGGCGCTGGAAAAGGCGCTCGGCCAACAGCAGGCAGCGACGATGTGGTTCATGCAGAACGCGATGGCCAACCCCAACCATCTCGGTGCGGGTGCTCATCACTACATGCACATCATGGGCATCGTTTCACTGGGCTGGATGTGGCTGCGCATGGCCAATGTTGCACAGGCTGCGTTGGCTGCCGGGACCGACGACAAGGCGTTCTACGAAGCCAAGCTTGCTACGGCGCGTTATTACATGGACCGCTTCCTGCCCGACACCGGCGCGCTTCGCCGCAAGCTGGAAGCCGGATCGGACAGCATGATGGCGCTGGGCGCAGAGGCGTTCGCGACAGCTGCCTGAGCGGCAGGTGGAACACCGAACCGGGGCATTCTAAAAATTCCGGGATCATGAATTAAGCTTCTGTTTCAGGTGGTTGCGCGGATTTTCGCGCAGCCACCTGTCACTTTTGAGTTACCGGAGATCGTGCCAGCCGGACGATAAGAAAGAGCTGGCCGATCCTATCGCTGCTTTGACGGGTAGGAAATCCGGATTGGTCAGGCGTGCGCCTGTCCCAACACCTCATCAAACAGGGCGTGCATCGCTGCCCAGCTCTGGCGGTCGGCACTCGCGTTGAATGCCGGATTGGGTGAGCCATCGAGCATGACAGGGTTGGTGAACCCGTGTTCGACACCCGCATAGCTGTGGAAGTGCCAGTTCGCTGATACGCGATCCATTTCCTCCCAGAAGCCGTTGACCTGACTGCGGGGAACCAGCGCGTCGGCATCGCCGTGGCAGACGAGTATGCGCGGCCCGATTGCGTCAACCGCGGGGAGGGGCGTCTCCAACAGGCCATGGAAACTTACCACAACGGCCAGGTCCTGCCCGTCACGCGCCATCTCGAGCACTGCGAAGCCACCAAGGCAGAAGCCGATCGCAAGTTGAGGCACGTCAGGTTCGAGTTCACGCAATAGGGCGATGGTAGCGCGCAGCCGTGTGCGCATGGCTCGCGGGTCCGAGCGCAGCTTCGTCATCACCGCGAAGGCCTGCTGAAAATCGCTTGGCGCCTCGGGTCCGTAGAAATCGCCAATGAGGACCGAATACCCCGCTTCAACCAAGTCGCGCGCTTTGGCTTCGACCCCGGGGGTCGAGTTCATGAAGGTGGGAAAGATCGCGACGGCGGCCCGCGCCGGACCATCGGGAGTCATGCGCAAAGCCGTTAGCGGAGTGTCCCCATCAGCATACGGGACTTTTATGAAGTCTTTCATATTTCGCTCTTTATTGGTTCAGAACCGAAAACGGGGGGTCTTTCGGGGACAGATGCAGGAGACAGCAAATGGGACTCGATTTGACCCCCTTGGCCCGGGCGCGTGAAGGCTATGAGTCGGAATGGCATGACTTGGTAACGCGATCCCTGGGCAATCTTGAACTGACCGATCAGGAACTCGAACGATTCGAGGAAATCAGCTTGCAACCTTATGAAGTTGTCGGCGCACCGCAAGTGGGGGTCGATCCTGCCGCCGACGACTGGATCGCGGGAGAGCTTGCGGACCGCATGAGTCGCGAAGAAGCCATCGAGGCGGGAAAGGGCTTCTTTGCCCTGCACCTGATCCAATCGGACGGGCTGCCGAAATACACCCACGCCGGCATGTACGAGGGTGTCGATGAAACCTGCTTCCGCGGTAGCTTTCTCGAGGATTGTGTGAACGTCCTGTCGCCTGAGCAGATCGAGGCCGCGTGGGAGAACCGGATGCCGGACGACGCAGAACGTTATGGCCGAGAGCTGCTTCAGGCGGTCGAAGATATCAGGCAGAACGGACCACGCGAGACGCGCAAGGCCGGTCTATTCGGACTGGGCAGGCACCGCGCCGAAGCGACGATCGAACTGGAAGAGCAGATCGACATCGTCGAAACAGCGGGCCGTTGGTTCGTATTCTGGGGCGAAAGAGGGCACCCGATCCACGCCTATTACTAGGGTGGATCGGGCCTCTACCCTGTCTATTCTGGCAGGAAGTCCGGCACCGAGAGGTAGCGCTCGCCAGTGTCGTAGTTGAAGCCCAGCACCCGCGATCCAGCGGGTAAACTGGGCAGTTTCTGGGCAATTGCCGCCAGCGTCGCACCGCTCGAAATGCCGACCAGCAGGCCTTCCTTGGTGGCGCATTGCCGGGCCATTTCCTTGGCGGCTTCCGGTTCTACCTGGATCGCGCCGTCGATCGACTTGGTATGCAGGTTCTCGGGTACGAAACCCGCGCCGATGCCCTGGATCGGGTGAGGGCCAGGCTGGCCGCCGCTGATTACCGGCGAAAGCGTCGGTTCGACGGCATAGGCCTTCATCGCGTTCCAGCTCTTCTTGAGTTCCTCGGCGCAGCCGGTGAGGTGACCCCCGGTGCCAACCCCGGTGATCAACACGTCGATCGGGGTGTCGGCGAAGTCCGCCAGGATCTCATGCGCGGTGGTGCGAGCATGCACTTTCCAGTTGCTCTCATTGTCGAACTGGCTCGGCATCCACGAGTTCTCGGTCTGGGAAACCAGTTCAAGCGCACGCTCGATCGCTCCCTTCATGCCCTTTTCCTTCGGCGTAAGGTCGAAGCTGGCGCCATAGGCCAGCATCAGCCGCCGCCGCTCAAGGCTCATGCTTTCGGGCATGACGAGGATCAGCTTGTAACCCTTTACCGCCGCGGTCATCGCCAGGCCGATGCCGGTGTTACCGCTGGTCGGTTCGATGATCGTGCCGCCGGGCTTGAGCTTGCCGGCCTTCTCTGCATCTTCGACCATGGCGAGGCCGATGCGGTCCTTGATTGATCCGCCCGGATTGGCGCGCTCGCTCTTCACCCAGACTTCGTGATCGGGGAACAGGCGCGAAAGGCGGATGTGGGGCGTGCCGCCGATAGTGGCGAGGACGGAGTCGGCTTTCATGTCAGGGCCTCCTTGCGAGTTGTTTCTGGGCCGGGATTATCCGGCAGGAATTCGGGGGCGAATGTCTTGGCCTGGCGAAGTTGGGGGAAGATCACCGCCCAGATTGCTGTCACCACTATGGCACCCACGCCGCCGAAAACAACTGCGCCAGCTGCGCCGAGCACCGCAGCGGCGAGGCCCGATTGCATCTCGCCGAGTTCGTTCGATGCGGAAATCGCCAACCCTGAGATCGACGAGACGCGGCCGCGCATCCGGTCAGGCGTGTTGAGCTGGACGAGGCTGGAGCGAATGAACACCGAGACCATGTCGGCAGCGCCGAGCAGGGTCAGGGCGCCGATCGACAGGGCGAAGTTGCGACTGAGGCCGAAAACGATGGTAGCGGCGCCGAACACCACGACGGCCCACAGCATCTTGGGACCGACATTATGCTCAAGCGGTCGCCACGCCATCCACAGGGCGACGAGCGAGGCGCCGATTGCTGGAGCACCACGCATGATTCCCAGGCCTTCGGGGCCGACCGCCAGGATATCGCGCGCGAAGACTGGCAGCATGGCGGTCGCCCCACCGAGCAGGACGGCAAACAGGTCGAGCGTGATACAGCCGAGGAGGAACTTCTGCCGCCACGTGAATTGTGCGCCTTCGATCATCTGGCGAACGGGGTGCCGCGGTGTGGCATCCTGTTCGGCGCGGATCGGGCGAATCGACCGGATGAGCGCGGCAGAACAAACCAGCATCCCGGCCGAAATCGCATGGGGCAGCCACTGGCTTTCGGCGAACATGAACCCGCCCGCCGCAGGGCCGATTACGCTGGCGACCTGCCAGGCGATGCTCGACATGGCGATCGCGCGGGGCAGCAGCCTGGGCGGAACGATGTTCGGGGCGACTGCGCTCATCGCCGGGTTCACGAAGACCCGGGCGGTCCCATGGAGCGCGGCAAGGCCGAAAACTATGGGCAGGTTCAGCGCGCCGCTCCAGGTAAGGAAGGCAAGGGCAATGGCGATGCTGCAGTCGGTGAGATTGGCACATGCGGCGACGACGCGGCGATCGAACCGGTCGGCGGCCCAGCCAGCAACCGGGGTAAGCACGAGCAAGGGGATGAACTGGGCGAGACCCAGCAGCCCGAGCAGGAATGCGCCTTCCGACGTGGAGTAGCCGTAGTCGCTACGGGCGATATCGTAAGCCTGGTAGCCGATCAGCACGACCATCGACATCGTCGCGAAGACTGCGAGGAAGCGGGCCGTCCAGAAGCGGCGGAAGTCGGCAATAGCGAGCGGCGTTGCTGGCTCTAGTGGGGGAGTTGTTGATGCAGAGCTCATGCCGGGCGCATGGCAGGCGCGCCTTCGGTTGTGAAGACGCGCCTGCTTTGCATTCTGGAATCAGATGTTGTTCGGCTTAGCGCAGCTTACGCAGGCGCGGATTTGGCTGGATCGTATCGATCATCGCCAGGAAGTCATCGACGCGGATGATGCGTTCGAACTGGAAGCCGGCGCGGTTGTCGCGGGTCCAGATCACGTAAGACTCGATCCGCCCAACAACGGGCAGGCGAATGATCACGCGATCGCCGCGCGTCAGGCCTTCCGCGTTGTCGACCATGAAGCCGTTGGCGGAAATGTTCGCGATGTGGAGGCGCATGTCTCCCTTGCCGAAATGCTCGGCAATCACCGGGTGATCGACCGGGTGGCGCGCCATGCGCCGCTGGTCGGTTACGCTCAGTTGTGCTCCGCCGCTCATGGACAGGGTATCCTCCCGAATTTCAATCAGGGCAGTAATGAACGGCAAAGGCTGATATTTGGTAAACCTTGTGGTCGGAATCTGCCCTTATCCACAGTCTTATGGACGCAGGATGGCATGCTTCTTCTTGCCCAGGCTGAGGCGAAGCTCAGTCCCGTGGAGGGCGATGACCAGATGCCCCGGATCGGTAATCGTCTCACCGTCAAGCTTCACGGCACCTTCCGCCAACTTCCGCTTTGCTTCTCCGTTTGATGCGGTGAAGCCGAGGGCGGTCAGCGCCGCGCCGATACGGACGCCTTCGGCACCCGTCGACAAGGAAGGCAGGTCTTCGCCAGCACCGCCGCCGGCAAAGGTTTCGGCCGCCGTACGCGCTGCAAGATCCGCAGCGGCATCACCGCGAACGAGCTTGGTTACCTCGTTGGCAAGAACCGCCTTCGCGGCGTTGATTTCGGCACCCTCGAGCGATTCGAGTCGAGCGATTTCGTCAAGCGGCAGGTCGGTGAACAGGCGCAGGAACCGGCCGACGTCGCGGTCGTCGACGTTGCGCCAGTACTGCCAGAAATCGTAGCTCGGCAACTGTGCCTCGTTGAGCCACACCGCGCCAGCGGCGGTCTTGCCCATCTTCGAACCGTCGGCAGTAGTCAGCAGCGGGGTTGTAAGCCCAAACAGTTCTGTCCCGTCCATGCGGCGACCGAGTTCCATGCCGTTGACGATGTTGCCCCACTGGTCGCTGCCGCCCATCTGCAGGCGGCAAGCATAGCGTTGTGCCAGCTCGCGGAAGTCATAGGCTTGTAGGATCATGTAATTGAATTCGAGGAATGTCAGCGGCTGCTCACGCTCTAGCCGCAGCTTCACCGAATCGAAGGTCAGCATGCGGTTGATCGTGAAGTGGGGGCCGACATCGCGCAGCAGCTCGATGTAGCCGAGCTTGCCCAGCCATTCGTCGTTGTTGACCATGACTGCATCGGTCGGGCCTTCGCCGAAGGTCAGCAGTCGCTCGAACACCGTGCGGATTCCGTCGATATTCGCGTTGATATCCTCGTCGGTCAGCATCTTGCGGCTTTCATCCTTGCCGCTCGGATCGCCGACCTTGGTGGTGCCACCACCCATGACCACGACCGGCTTGTGCCCGGTCTGTTGGAGGCGGCGCAGCATCATGATCTGCACCAGGCTGCCGATATGCAGCGAGGGCGCGGTTGCGTCGAAGCCGATATAGCCCGGGACGACCTGCTTCATCGCCAGGGCGTCGAGCCCCGCCGGATCGGTAATCTGGTGGATGTAACCACGCTCTTCGAGCAGGCGCAGGAGGTCGGACGAGTATTGGGTCATGATGTTCACTTGCGTTGGAGCGCGGCGGTTAGCATGGGGGCAAGACAATGCAAGCGTATCCCCTTGTCCCGCATCCCGCCAAATTGCCGAGCAGCGTTCGGTTAGTGGAAGCGCGCGTCAGGAATGACGATCCTCACTGGCTAACGATCCGCTGGCGCATCGACGGAAGTTCCGGGCTCGTGCTGCCCAAGCTGGTAGGCCGGCAGCGACGTGACGAGCTGTGGCGTACCACCTGCTTCGAGGTGTTCCTGCAGTCGGGCGAGGGGCAGTCTTACACCGAATTCAACCTATCGCCGTCCGAAGCGTGGAACGCCTATGATTTCGACGACTACCGGCAGGGAATGCGTGAACGGGCGGGAGAGCGGCACCCCGTCCTCACCATGCGCCCGGGTTCGAGCATGGCGATCTTCGATGCCGCGATTCCGCGCGAAATGCTGCCGCCGCAACCCTGCGCGATGGGCCTGACAGCAGTGATCGAGGAAGAAGGGCAGATCTTGAGTTACTGGGCACTCGCCCATTCGGCGGAGAATGCTCCAGATTTCCATCGGGCGGCTTGCTTCACCGCGAGGCTTGAGGCACCCACGCTCGCATGAGATTTGGTATCGACCGCCTACTGAATGAGCCAGAACTTCGCACCGAACTGGAAGGCAGGCGAGTTGCCTTGGTGGCGCATCCCGCATCGGTGACATCACGGCTCCAGCACTCGCTTGATGCGCTGATCGACATTGGGGTGAACGTCACTGGTGCCTTCGGTCCGCAGCATGGGCTGAAGGGCGACAAGCAGGACAATATGGTCGAAACCGCAGATGAAATCGATCCGCGCTACGGCATCCCGATCTACAGCCTTTACGGTGAAGTGCGCCGACCGACGGCCAGGATGATGGAGTGTGCGGACATCTTCCTGTTCGACCTGCAGGACCTTGGTTGCCGCATCTATACCTTCGTGACGACACTGCTCTACCTGATGGAGGAGGCTGCCAAAGCAGGCAAATCGGTATGGGTCCTCGACCGGCCGAACCCCGCAGGCGGACCGGTCGAAGGAACCTTGCTTGTATCGGGCCAGGAAAGCTTCGTTGGCGCTGCCCCCATGCCGATGCGTCATGGACTGACGATGGGCGAGATGGGGTGCTGGTTCAAAGCCCACTTTGGTCTCGATCTCGATTATCGCGTGATTGAGATGACCGGTTGGCAGCCGGGTCATGCGCCCGGTTATGGCTGGCCTGCCGATCGCGTATGGATCAATCCCAGTCCCAATGCTGCGAACCTCAACATGGCCCGTGCCTATGCCGGGACCGTCATGCTTGAAGGGACGACCTTGAGCGAGGGCAGGGGTACGACACGCCCGTTGGAGGTGCTGTTCGGGGCGCCCGATATCGATGCAGCCGCGATCCGGGCGGAAATGGAACAGCTAGCGCCCAAGTGGCTCCGTGGTTGCGCACTGCGCGAATGCTGGTTCGAACCAACCTTTCACAAGCACGTAGGAATGCTATGTAATGCGTTGATGATACATGCAGAAGGTCGGTTTTACAGTCATCATGACTTCCGGCCCTGGAGGTTGCAGGCGCTGACCTTCAAGGCGATCCGCAGACTTTATCCTGATTATCCGTTGTGGCGCGATTTCCCCTACGAATATGAACTTGATCGACTTGCGATCGATGTGATCAACGGCGGACCATCGCTGCGCGATTGGGTGGATGACAGCGAGGCGGAACCGGGCGACCTAGACGAACTTGCAGAGGCTGACGAAATGGACTGGCGTGAGACCATTGCCCCGCACCTGATCTATACATGAGCAAGATCGATAGTCCTGATCCGTCGCTTGAGGAGGCTGAGGCTGATAGGCGCTTGAGTGCCGACCGGCGGGACATCGTCGCAACCCTTGCCAAAGCCGACAACCGCATGCGTCACCGGGATTATCGTGCTGCGAACGCTTTCTACGGACAAGTCGGACGACTGGCGGGAGAAGGCGTCCCACTCGAACGGAGCGAGCTCTTGCGGGCGCGCGATGCCTGCGTCTGGCTGGCGGAACGCTTCAGACTCAACATCGTGGAAGGACTAGCAGCAAAGGGAATTGCCGGATCCGCGATGCACCCCCGGTTCGCGAAGTCACTCGCGATCATGTTTGGGGAACGCCAGCGCGACCCTGTGTTCGAACGCTTCCCGCAACTGCCGCAGATGTATTTCTATCCCGATCTTCCCTATTTGCAGTTCGACGATCCAGCGCGCCACCCGTGGACTAGCACTGTTGAGGGCGAGACAGAGATAATACTCCGGGAAGCGCTCGGTCTTCTGGAATCTTCGGGAAACTTCGCCCCCTATGTCAGCACGGATCACGAGCGCCCCCAGGGGGATGTTCACGGACTGCTCGACGATCCGTCGTGGAGCACGCTGGACCTCACGATCGCGGGACGAGCGGATCCCGAACGAACAGCGTTGAGCCCACATGCGTTCGCCACCATCTCTTCTTCGGCGCCCTTGTGCCAGATTCCAAGTCGCGCGCCTTCGATCATGTATTCGCTGCTGCGCGCCGGATCGTCGATCCCACCGCATACGGGCATGATCAATACGCGTTTGATTTGCCACCTACCCTTGATCATTCCCGGGCCCGGGCGGCTGCGCGTTGGTGAACAGGTACGTGAATGGGAAGTCGGGAAGCTGCTTCTCTTCGACGACACGGTGGAACATGATGCGCGCAACAATGCTGGGCAGGACAGGTTGGTCTTGATCTTCGACGTCTGGCGCCCCGAACTCGATCTCGACGAGCGTCAACAGATCCAGGCGCTCTTTGAAGTCGTCGATGAAGGCTAGCGTCTGCACCTGAATCCCTTGCCAGGTCGCAAACATGCCGACGATCCGTCGCATCGGAACTTGACCAAGTCTACGAATTCGTAAACCGTCCTAAGGCGCGGTGAGCATACCCGCGCTTCGGGAGAGGGATTAATGGCAACCGCTGCGCCAGCAGACGGATCACAGGCTGCTGTGCGAGCGACGCTCTGGATCCTGCTGATCGTCTACATCTTCAATTTCATCGACCGGCAGATCGTTAATATCCTGGCCGAGCCGATCGCGCAGGATCTCGGGCTCTCCGACACGCAAATCGGGCTGATGACCGGGCTGGCGTTTGCGTTGTTCTATACCGTGCTGGGCCTGCCGATTGCTCGTTTCTCGGATCGGCCGGGGACGAACCGTCCCTTCCTGATCGCGGGGGCATTGGCGATCTGGTCGGCTATGACCGCATTGTGCGGGTTAGCGCAGAATTTCGTCCAACTCTTGCTGGCCCGGATCGGTGTGGGGGTTGGTGAGGCTGGGTGCACGCCACCGGCGCACTCATTGATCGCGGATATGGTGCCTGCCGAGAAGCGCAGCTCGGCGTTGGCCTTCTATGCGCTCGGCATCCCCATTGGGACTGTGCTGGGCATGTTCATTGGTGGAACTCTTGCCGACTGGGTGGGGTGGCGCAAGGCGTTCCTCGTCGTGGGATTGCCCGGCGTTGCCCTGGCCCTAGTAGTTGTCTGGTTGCTCAAGGATCCCCGCCGTACAGGCATGATTGCGGCGCGGAACGTACAAACGGAGACCATGCCCTTCATGGATGCGATCAAGGCCGTGATGGGGTCGCGCGCATTCGTCCTTTTGCTGGCTGCCGGGTCCGCCGCAGCCTTCCTGTCCTATGGCAAGACGACGTGGACCACGATTTTCTTCCAGCGGACGCACGGCATGTCGCCGGGCGAAGTCGGTTTCTGGTTCGGCGTAGTCAACGGCGTTGCGGGCATATTCGGGACCTGGTTCGGCGGCTATCTTGCAGATCGTTTCGGCGCAGCCAACCGGCGCCATATGATGACAGCACCGGCTATCGGGATGGCGATCGCAGTTCCGATCGCGATATTCGCATACCAGGCGCAGAGCTGGCCCGTGGGTCTTGCCTTGTTGTTTCTGCCAACGCTGCTCAACTCGCTCTACTACGGGCCAACCTATTCCGCGGCGCAGGGGCTGGTTCCCATCCGGACGAGGGCCATCGCAGCGGCGGTTCTGCTGTTCTTTCAGAACCTCATCGGGCTTGGACTGGGGCCGTTGTTCTTCGGCATGCTGTCGGACGTCCTGCGTCCCGAGTACGGCGAAGACAGTGTACGCTACGTCCTTTACGGCGCGGCATTCCTGGGACTGCTGCCCGCCTATTTCTTCTGGCGCTGCAGCCTGAGGCTCGATGAGGAGCTCGACCGAAAGGGTTAGTCGGGTTCGCGCACAGGATTGACCAAGTTGACCAGCACGAAGCTGATCAGCATCAACAGGTACCAGCTGCCGAGTTTGGCAAGCCCGACCGGTTCCCATCCGTCCTCCTGCCCGGGATAACTCCAGGCACGGGCGAAGGTGCCGATGTTCTCGGCGAACCAGATGAACACCGCCACCAGGAGGAAACCCAGAAGCAGCGGCATCCAGCGATGGGCGCGCCAGTTGCGAAAATGGATCCGGGTCTTCCAGAACAGCAGGCCGGTCGCGGCGAACAGCAGCAAGCGGAAATCGGGCAACCAGTGGTGTGCGAAGAAGTTGACGTAGATCGCCGCCGCCAGGATGAATGTAGCCCAACGTGGCGGGTATCCAGAGTACCGGAAGTCGAATATCCGCCACACTCGTGCGATGTAGCTGCCGACGCTGGCATACATGAAGCCCGAGAATAGCGGGACCGCACCGATATGCAGCACGCTCGCCTCGGGATAGATCCACGAGCCGGCGCTGGTCTTGAACAGTTCCATCACCGTGCCGACGACATGGAAGATCAGGATGACCTTCGCCTCTGCCCAGGTCTCCAGTCGGAACAGCAGCATTCCACCCTGTATTGCGACAGCGGAAAGGGTCAGGAAGTCGTATCGATGAAGCGGTGCATCGTCCGGGTACAGGAAATGCGTGGCCAGGAGCAGCGCGAGCATCAATGCCCCGAACAGGCAGGCCCATCCTTGCTTGAAACCGAACAGCAGGAATTCGTAGAGCCACAGCCGCCAGCCCATGCCGGGATCGAACTGTTCAAGCCGGAGGCGGACCGCTTCGAAGCGGCTATGGCCGTAAGCACCCAACCGGCGCGGCATCGTCGGGGAAGGGATCAGTTTGCCGGTTCGAGACGAAGCGGACCTTCGGAAGGCAAGGGCAGGGAACGGAAATCGGTCTTGTCGTGATGCATCACCATCACGCTGCAGCCGTTGACCCGCTGGTCGACCGCGGCAATTAGATAGGGCTGGTCAGCGCTTGCCGGTTGGCGATCCAGTTCCGGCTTGGCCTCTCCCTGCCGAGCCTTGGAAATGCGGTCGTGACAGTCTGTCGTCGATGCGTCGGGCAGACCCAGCAGCATCATCGCATGTTCCGCCTGTCCGCCTGCCCGAATGTCTTCGGGAGTATCCGCAGCGATAGTCATGGCAGCGATGCACAGCAGAAACGGGACACGCATAGAGACTCTCCTTCGCGCGGTTTCTACTTCGAAAACCGTACCTTCTCAAGGATCGGATAGGTAGTTGCCCGTCACCCCTGCTTGCGGCTCAATTCACGCATTGCGTCGTCGAGCCCATCCAGTGTGAGCGGGTACATCCGGTCGTTGACGATCTGCTTCATCACCTTGGTCGACTGCGAATAGCTCCACTGCTTTTCGGGCACCGGGTTGAGCCAAACGGTCGCTGGGTAGGTGTTGACCACGCGTTGCATCCACACAGCGCCCGCTTCTTCGTTCATGTGCTCCACGCTGCCGCCCGGATGGGTGATTTCATAGGGGCTCATGGCCGCATCGCCCACGAAGATGACTTTGTAGTCGTGGCCGTATTTGTGGAGCACGTCCCAGGTCTTGGTGCGTTCCTGCCAGCGGCGCCGGTTGTCCTTCCACACGCCCTCGTAGAGGCAGTTGTGGAAGTAGAAGAACTCGAGGTTCTTGAACTCGGTGGTGGCGGCGCTGAACAGCTCTTCGCACAGCTTGATGAAGGGATCCATCGAGCCACCGACATCGAGGAACAGCAGCAGCTTCACCGCATTGTGCCGTTCGGGGCGCATGTGGATATCCAGCCAGCCCTGCTTGGCCGTACCCTCGATCGTTGCGTCCAGATCGAGTTCGTCAGCCGCACCTTCGCGAGCGAAGCGGCGCAGACGGCGCAACGCCATCTTGATGTTGCGAGTGCCAAGCTCCTTGGTGTTGTCGAGGTTCTTGAACTCGCGTTTGTCCCACACCTTCAGCGCGCGCTTGTGCTTGCTCTCGCCGCCAATGCGCACGCCTTCGGGGTTATAACCCGAATTGCCAAAGGGCGAGGTGCCGCCTGTTCCGATCCACTTGTTGCCGCCCTGGTGACGCTTTTCCTGCTCTTCGAGCCGCTGCTTGAGCGTCTCCATGATCTCGTCCCACGAGCCGAGCGACTTGATTGCCTCCATCTCCTCTTCGGTGAGGAATTTCTCGGCCACGGCCTTGAGCCAGTCTTCGGGAATGTCGACCGGGTTCTGCCCGTAATCGGACATTATCCCTTTGAAGACCTTGGAAAAGACCTGGTCGAACCGATCGATCAGCCCTTCGTCCTTAACGAATGTGGCGCGCGACAGGTAATAAAACGCCTCGGGCGTCTGCTCGATGACGTCTTTGTCCAGGGCTTCGAGCAAGGTGAGATGCTCTTTGAAGCTTGCGGGGATTCCTGCTGCGCGCAGCTCGTCTACGAAGTTGAAAAACATCCTGCTGGTCTAGCGCGATTGGCGGCGCAGGCGAAGCGAAAAACGGGGCATTCCCTTAACTCGGCGCTAACCATTCCCGTTTATCTGGCAAGTGAAAGAACGACGGGGGTCATTCCACCAATGGAACTCAAAACTATCGACGCGAACGGCGCGGCGAACATCAGCCTCATTCCGGAAAGCTGCGGCAAGGTGACCGTAGGCTGCACCGATGTTGCGGGCATCGTCCAAGGTGTGATCGATTCGTTCGGTCACCTGCGCTCGGAATATGTCGAACTGCAGGGCACGGTCCATGCGCTCGATGACGACCAGCGCAAGGTGCTGGAAGCCAGCGACGAAGCGCGGCTCCTTTCGGAACGTGCCATCGACCGCTTGGCGCAGGGTTCCGAACTAATCGGCAACTCGCTCGGCCAGATCGGCAACTTGCTCGGACTGGTCGAAACGCTGACCCAGCATGTGACCGGCTTTGCCGCTGCGATGGACCAAGTCCGCCGCAGCTCGCAGGAAATCGAGCAGCTCGCCGAGACCACCAATATCCTCGCACTCAACGCCACGATCGAAGCGATGCGGGCAGGGGAGCAGGGGCGTACCTTCGCGGTCGTCGCCAATGAGGTGAAGACCCTCGCCAGCGAGACGCGCAAGGCGACGGAAGAAATCGGGCGGACCATCGATATGCTCGGGTCCGAAGCAGAACAGGTCATCGAGAAGATCCAGGTTGGTGCCACCGCCAGCGCCGAGGCCAAGAGCTCGGTCTCTGCGATCGAGCACACGCTCCAGGGCGTCACCGAACTGATCAACGAAGTCGATCAGCAGCAGGACCAGATCGCGCGCAACACGGCGACCATATCCGATCATGTTCATCGGGTTCAGGACGTGCTGCGCGACTTCGACGGTGCGGTCAGCGAGAATGAGAACAAGCTGGCGACGGCCCATGATCGTATGGAAGACCTCGAGCTGACCGCGAGCGACATGTTCGACAAGCTCGTCAAGGCCGGCCTATCACCGCAGGACAGCATGATGGTCGAACGCGCGATCGAGCACTGCAACAACCTCGCGCGCATCGCGGAAGAAGCAATTGCCGCGGGCGAGCTCACCATGGAGCAGCTGTTCGACCAGAACTATCGACAGGTCCCGGGCACCAACCCGCCGCTCTACCGCACTACGCTGAGCGACTGGGCCGACCGACGCTGGCGTCCGGTTATCGACTCCGTCGTTGCGGAGGGTGCGCCGATCAAGATGTGCTCGCCGGCCGACATGAACGGCTTCCTGCCGACGCATGTCAGCGCGCATTCGCGCAAACCGACGGGAGATCTCGCGCACGATACGAAGTACTGCCGCAACGGCCGGATCATCCTCGAAGGCGTGGATCTTGTCTCGAAGAACAGCAAGGACGCCTACACCATGGCGGTCTATCGCCAGGAAGGCGACGGCAAGAACTACATCGTAGTCCGCAACGTCTATGTGCCGCTGTTCATCAACGGTCGCCGCTGGGGTGATTCCGAGCTGGCTTACTCGTTCGACTGAGCCAGACACCGAACACAAAAAGGGGCGCGCTCCATGATCGGAACGCGCCCTTTTTTTCGTCAGGATTTGGGGCTCAGTTCTGGCGGCGTGCCATGAAGGCCAGACGTTCGAACATCATCACGTCCTGTTCGTTCTTGAGCAGCGCACCGTGCAGCGGCGGGATCGCCGCGGTCGGGTTCTGCGACTGCAGCACGTCGAGCGGCATGTCCTCATTGAGCAATAGCTTCAGCCAGTCGAGCAGCTCGCTGGTCGAAGGCTTTTTCTTGAGGCCCGGCACGTCGCGAATCTCGTAGAAAATTTCCATTGCCTTGGTGACCAGGTTCTTCTGGATGCCGGGGAAGTGAACCTCGACGATGTCGCGCATCGTGTCGCGGTCGGGGAACTTGATGTAGTGGAAGAAGCAGCGGCGCAGGAACGCGTCGGGCAGTTCCTTCTCGTTGTTCGAGGTGATCACGACGATCGGCCGCTCCTTGGCCTCGATCCGCGTATGCGTTTCGTAGACGTCGAAGCTCATGCGATCGAGTTCCTGCAAGAGGTCGTTCGGGAACTCGATGTCAGCCTTGTCGATCTCGTCGATCAGCAGGACGGGGAGCTCGGGGGAAGTGAAGGCTTCCCACAGCTTGCCCTTCTTGATGTAGTTCGAGATGTCGTGAACGCGCTCGTCGCCAAGCTGGCCGTCGCGAAGACGAGCAACGGCGTCGTATTCGTAGAGGCCCTGCTGCGCCTTGGTGGTCGACTTGACGTTCCACTCGATCAGCGGAGCGCCAATTGCCTTCGAAATTTCGTGCGCGAGTACTGTCTTGCCGGTACCCGGCTCGCCTTTGACCAATAGCGGTCGACGGAGCGTGACAGCGGCGTTGACCGCGACTTTGAGATCGTCTGTGGCGATATAAGATTTCGTGCCTTCGAAACGAGTCGGTTCGCTCATCGGTTTTCCCTTGCAACTTTACGTAAGCGTTAGGGGCACCGCGCGCGAAGGGCAAGAGGGCGCCGCAACCGCGATGACAAACCGCGCAACAAGGAAATACCATGCCCACCGAGACACTTTCGATCCCCACCGGTCGGGGCCACGTGCTTGCAGGTTCGCTGGAAATGCCGACGGGTCTGGTTCGTGGTGCGGCGCTGTTTGCGCATTGTTTTACCTGCACCAAGCAATCCCGTGCAGCGATTGAAGTTTCGCGCGCGCTGGCGCGAGCTGGGATTGCGGCCTTGCGGTTCGACTTCACCGGTCTCGGCGCGAGCGAGGGTGAGTTCGGACGGGCGGGCTTCGCGGTCGATGTGTCCGATCTCATCGATGCCGCAAACGCGCTATGCGATCGCTTTGGAGACGGAATTCTGCTGGTCGGTCACAGTCTCGGTGGTGCGGCCGTACTCTCGGCGGCAGGGATACTCCCGAAGGGCCGGATTGCCGCGGTTGCCACTATCGGCGCCCCTGCCGATGTTCCGCATGTCCTGCTGAACATTAAGGGGGACCTCGCGGCAATCGAACGCGATGGTGAAGGCGAAGTGACGATCGGCGGTCGCCCGTTCAAGATCGGCCGGGATTTCCTGCAACAAACCCGCGACGTTGACCTGGTCGATCAGGTTGCCGCCCTCCGGCTGCCCTTGCTTATCTGCCATTCTCCAACCGATCAGATCGTCGGCATCGAACATGCCTCGAAACTCTACGGCGCAGCGCGCCATCCCAAGAGCTTCTTGAGTCTTGTCGGCGCCGATCACCTGTTACTCGACGATTCCGATGCACGCTTTGCGGCGCGTATAATCGAAGTTTGGGCAGAACGGTATATGCCGCTGAAGGCCGACTGGCCAATGCCCGAAGATGGCGTTGTAATCCGTACCGGTCACGGAAAGTTCGGAACCGAGGTTCACACCTCAACTCACCGCTTCGTTGCCGACGAGCCGCTCAGCGTAGGCGGCGACGATAGCGGGCCGACACCCTACGACCTGCTCAATGCCGCGCTTGGTACCTGCACTGCCATGACCATGAAGATGTACGCTGACCGCAAGGGCTGGGCGCTAGAGGGCGTGACCGTCGAAGTCCGCCACGAGCGCGAACACGAAAGCCACGACGACCATGCCATGGCCATGGCCGCAGGTGAACGTCTCCAGGCACTCTACCGCACGATTACCATCCGGGGCGGCACCCTCGACGATGAGCAACGCGCAAAGCTGATAGAAATCGCCGACAAGTGCCCGGTACACAGGACGCTAGAAGGCGAATTGCACATCCATACCGGCCTGGCCACGGGTTAGGCGTCGATCATTTCCCGATCGATGTCACCCGCGTTGTTCTGGATGAAGTTGAAACGGTGTTCGGGATTGCGGCCCATCAGCTCGTCGACCAGGCGGGCCACTCCCGCTCGCTGCTCGAATTCCTGTGGCAGGGTAATGCGAATAAGGCTGCGGGTCGCCGGGTTCATGGTCGTCTCGCGCAGCTGCGACGGGTTCATTTCCCCGAGTCCCTTGAATCGGGCAACCTCGACCTTCTTGCCCTTGAACACCGTTTCTTCCAACTCCTTGCGGTGGATGTCGTCTCGAGCGTAGCGACTCTCCTTACCAGCGGTGAGGCGATAGAGCGGCGGTTGGGCGAGGTAGAGGTGCCCATTGCGCACGATCTCGGGCATCTCCTGGAAGAAGAACGTCATCAAGAGCGTCGCGATATGCGCGCCGTCGACGTCCGCGTCGGTCATGATGATGATGCGATCGTAGCGCAGGTTCTCCGGATCGCAGTCCTTGCGCGTACCGCAGCCCATCGCGAGCGTCAGGTCGGCGATCTCCGAGTTGGCGCGGATCTTATCAGCCGTGGCGCTGGCGACATTGAGGATCTTGCCTCGGATCGGCAGGATCGCCTGCGTCTTACGGTTGCGCGCCAGCTTGGCGCTGCCGCCTGCTGAATCGCCCTCGACGATGAAGAGTTCGGTCTCTCCTTCGCCTTCACCCGAACAATCGGTGAGCTTGCCGGGCAGGCGCAGCTTCTTGGCGTTGGTCGCGGTCTTGCGCTTGACCTCTCGTTCGGCCTTGCGGCGCAACCGCTCGTCCATCCGCTCCATCACCTGGCCGAGCAGCGCCTTGCCGCGATCCATGTTGTCGGTGAGGAAGTGGTCGAAGTGATCGCGCACCGCGTTCTCGACCAGGCGTGCGGCTTCGGGCGATGTCAGGCGATCCTTGGTCTGGCTCTGGAATTGCGGATCGCGGATGAAGACGCTGAGCATGACGTCGGCGCCGGTCATCACATCGTCGGCACTGATGTCTTTGGCCTTCTTCGTACCTGTCAGCTCACCAAAGGCGCGCAGGCTCTTGGTCAAGGCAGCGCGCAAACCCTGTTCGTGGGTGCCGCCATCGGGTGTCGGGACGGTGTTGCAGTACCAACTCGTCGAACCGTCCGAGTAGAGTGGCCAGGCGATCGCCCACTCGACGCGCCCCTGCGGCATGTCGTTGAGATCGGGGAAGTCCTGCGAGCCGGTGAAGGGCTGGGCGGTGACACATTCGCGCCCACCGATAATCTCCGAAAGATGGTCTGCTAGCCCGCCGGGGAACTTGAACACTGCATCCTGCGGTACGTCCTCGCTGGCCAGGGCAGGCGCGCATTTCCAGCGAATCTCAACTCCGGCAAAAAGGTATGCCTTCGAACGGGCAAGCTTGAACAACCGCTTTGGGCTGAACGCGCGATCTCCGAAAATCTCGGTATCGGGCACGAAGCTGACGGTCGTGCCGCGCCGATTGGGAGTAGGGCCAAGGTCCTGCAACTTGCCGGTGGGATGCCCCTTGGAGAACTCCTGCGCGTATAGCTGTCGATCGCGCGCCACTTCGACCCGCGTGTGGCTTGACAGTGCATTGACTACGCTGACGCCAACGCCGTGGAGGCCGCCGCTGGTGGCATAGGCCTTGCCCGAGAACTTGCCGCCCGAATGAAGCATGGTGAGGATCACCTCGAGCGTCGACTTCCCAGGATACTTGGGGTGCTCGGCCACCGGCATCCCGCGACCGTTGTCGGTGATCGTTACGTGGTTGCCTTCGTCAAGTCGCACTTCGATGCGGCTCGCATGTCCCGCGACCGCCTCGTCCATCGCGTTGTCGAGCACTTCGGCGACGAGGTGGTGTAACGCGCGGTCATCCGTACCGCCGATGTACATGCCAGGGCGGCGGCGGACCGGTTCGAGGCCCTCGAGGACCTCGATCGATGACGCGTCGTAGTCGCCGCTCGATGCGGGGGTATTGTCGAAAAGATCGTCGGACATGTGCTTGCTATATCGTGCGGTCTTGCGCCCGAACAAGCGGGCGCGGGCGGTTATCCGCCCCGCTCAGAACTTGGCGGGGGCGTTGTCCACTACCACGACACTTCCGGCACGTGCTTCGCGCACTTCCATTGCCCGCTCGACCACGCCGGTCCGGGCGAACCGGAATGCGCCATCAAGGCCCAGGAAGCCGTCTTCGCTGCGCAGGGCGGCAAGCGGGAAGTTGGTGCCCACCTTCCAATCGCGGGCGACGCGGAGGGTTAATAGCACCGCGTCGTAACCGAGCGTCGCGATACGGTAGGGCTGGCTGCCGAAACGAGCCTCATAGCTATCAACAAAGCGCTTGTACCGCGCGTCCGAAACGGCGGAGAACAAAGCGCCGCGCATCGATGTGGCGCGGGCCACCGAGCTTTCACCGCTCCACAATTCGGTGCCGAGCAACAGGGTATTGCCTGCACCGCCGGGCTTGAGCACAGCGGCTGCCTGCTCTGCCAGTCGAGCGCCGTCGGCGATCAGGACGGTATCGTAACCACCATGTACCTTGAGCCGTTCAGCGGCACTCACGATCGACGTGTTCCCTCGCGAATAGCGCTCGGTCCAGACCACGTTACCACCGTAGGCAGCCACCGATCGGCGCATGGCCTCTTCTGCCCGGACGCCATAATCGCCATCGGGCGCAAGGATGGCGAAGTTCTGGGCGCCGCGATTCCTGACATACTGCATAGTCCGCATGATCGACTGTTCGGGCACATGCCCCATCACGAAGACGTCCGGGCCCGCAGCGTTGGTGTCATTGGAGAACGAGATCACAGGCACATTGGCGGGGCGCGCAACCGATAGGACCGAAGGGATGTTGCTCCCCAGCAGCGGTCCAAGAATCAGCTTGTTGCCTTCGCTGACCGCCTGCTTGGCCGCCGCATCGACCCCGGCCGCAGTATCATAGGTCGTTATGCGTAGGTTGCTGGCATTGGTGTCCAGCAAAGCCATGGTCGTCGCATTGGCGATGGCCAGTCCCACATTGCCGTTGTCGCCTGACATCGGGACGAGCAGCGCGATACGATGACGGGTCAGGTCTTCGGGCAGCACTGTGTCGCTTGGTTCGGCAGTCGGTGTTGGTGCCGGAGCCGGGCGCTCGGCACCTTTGGGGATGATCGAACAGCCCGCCAACAGGGCGGCTAGTCCCGCGGTCACGATTGTCCGACGGTCGATTGTCCAGCGCTTCATCTTGCGGCGTCCCTCTGCAATGGTTCATGGGGGTCAGGTGAGCGATCCCCACCTCCCCGAAGATAGCCTCGATCCGGGGCTCTATATCGTTGCGACCCCGATCGGCAACCTTGGCGACATAACCTTGCGCGCGATCGAGGTGCTGCGCGGCTGCGACGCTGTAGCCTGCGAAGATACGCGCGTCACCGGCAAGCTGCTGAGGCATCTCGGCATCTCCAAGCCACTGTGGCGCTATGACGATCATAGCGAGCATCGTGACCGCAATCGCCTGGTTGAGTCGATGCGAACACGCGCAGTCGCATTGGTCAGCGATGCGGGTACTCCCCTCGTCAGCGACCCCGGGTATCGCCTGGTCAACGACTGCCGGGCAGAGGGCATACCGATCACCGCGGCTCCTGGAGCCTGTGCCGCAGTGATGGGTCTTTCGCTGTCCGGCCTTCCCAACGACCGGTTCCTGTTCGCGGGTTTCCTGCCCGCCAAGGACAAGGCGCGCCGCGAAATGTTGGAGGAATTGTCCGTCGTCGATACCACGCTGGTTTTCTACGAAACGGCACCGCGCCTGCTCAAATCGCTGGAATCGATCCGTGCGATCCTGCCCGATCGCGAGGTTGCTGTGGGCCGGGAACTGACAAAGCTGCACGAGGAAATGCGCCGTGGCCTGCCTGACGGGTTGATGGCCTATTATGAGGCCAATCCACCCAGGGGGGAAATCGTCCTGCTGGTTGGCCCGCCGCCAGTGCGTGTGATGTCGAAAGCGGACGGGGATACGCTGTTGGCCGAGGCTCTTGAGACGATGAAGCCTTCGCAGGCAGCCGCCCATGTGGCCAAGTCTACCGGTCTCGACCGCAAGGCTCTCTACGCCCGGGCGCTGGAATTGCGCCACGAATGAAGCGCCAGATTGCCGAGAAAAGCGGGCGGGATGGTGAGACGCGTGCCGCATTCTGGCTCCGCGCGAAAGGCTGGCAGATTCTCGATCGGAGGGTGAAGACCCCCGTTGGCGAGATCGATTTGGTAGCACGGCGTGGCAAGCTCGTCGCATTCGTTGAGGTCAAGTGGCGCAAGCGGCGGGGGGAGCTCGACCATGCGATTGACGAATACCGCCTGGCACGAGTGGCCGCAGCGGTCGAAGCGGTGGCGCATCGCTATGCGCAGAACGGCGAGGACCTAAGGATCGACGTTATCCTCCTTGCGCCGGGCGCCTTCCCTCGCCACATCGCCAACGCTTGGCAGCCTTGAGGAGTTCGCATGCCGTTACGCGTCGCCGTCCAGATGGACCCGCTGGAGACCATCAATATCGCGGGCGATAGCTCGTTTGCCCTTATGCTCTCGGCGCAGACCCGCGGACATGAAATCTGGCACTACGACGTGGCATCGCTCGCCTATGAAAGCGATGGCACGCCCCAAGGCCGGATCACGGCCCACGCCGCCCCAGTGACGGTTCAGCGCGTGACAGGCGCTCACTACACGGCAGGCGAGCGCCGCGGAATCGACCTAGCCCGCGATATCGACGTGATCCTGATGCGTCAGGACCCACCGTTCCACCTGGGCTACATCAGCGCAGCATTCCTGCTCGATCGGCTCAAAGGCACCACGCTGGTAGCGAACGATCCGCGCGAGGTCGTCAACGCGCCCGAGAAGATGTTCGTGCTCGACTATGCGCGGTTCATGCCGCCGACGCTGGTCGCACGCAGGCTCGAGGATATTCGCGAGTTCCAGCAGAAGCATGGCGCCGTAGTGGTCAAGCCGCTCCACGGCAACGGCGGCAAGGCGATCTTCCGCATCGATGCGGAGGGCACCAACCTGTCTGCGCTGTCCGAAGTCTTCAATCAGACCTGGCCGGAACCGCACATGGTCCAGCCCTTCCTTCCCGAAGTGGCCGAAGGCGACAAGCGCATCGTACTGATCGACGGCGAATTTGCCGGGGCAATCAACAGGTTCCCTGGTGAAGGTGAATTCCGGTCGAACCTGGCCCAAGGCGGACATGCCGAAGCGACGACGTTGACGGCTCGCGAGGAAGAGATCTGCGCAACAATGGGGCCTGAGCTCAAGCGGCGGGGGCTGGTATTCGTAGGCATCGACGTAATCGGCGGCCAATGGCTGACCGAAATCAACGTCACCTCGCCAACCGGCATCGTCGCGATCGACAAGTTCAACGGCACCGACACGCCCGGTCGCATCTGGGACGCGATCGAGCGCAGGCACGCGAACCTGTAGCCGCGGGGCGCGTTGGTCCACCAGTGAACACTTTCATTCTCGAGACCATCGCCGCGGGCGGTTACGTCGGCATTTTCGTGCTGATGGCGCTGGAGAACATCTTCCCGCCCTTGCCCTCGGAAATCATCATGGGCTTCGGGGGTGTGCTCGTCGCGCGTGGCCAGATGGCATTTCTGCCCCTGCTGATCATCGGAACCGTCGGCACCACGGTCGGAAATTACTTCTGGTACTGGATCGGTCGTCGTTGGAACGAGAGCGATCTGCGCCGGTTCATCGATGCTTATGGCCGGTGGCTGACCTTCGAATGGGCAGACTTTGAAAAAGCGCGCCGACGTTTCCGGCGCAATGGCGAATGGATCGTGTTCCTTCTTCGATTTTCACCGTTCCTGCGGACGATCATCTCGCTCCCGGCGGGTCTCGCGCATATGCATATCGGCCGGTTCCTGCTGTTTACCTTCCTGGGCTCGCTGGTCTGGAACGGAGCGCTCATCGCGGGGGGCAGTTCCTTGGCGCATCTGATGACGCCGTACGAAACCGCCGCAGGATGGGTCGTGGGCGGGTTCCTGGGTGCTGGTGTGCTCTGGTATCTCTACCGGGTAATTACCTGGAAACCCCGCGTCGACGCCGGTTAGTCACGCTCACGCGGATGCGCGTTGCGATAGGTGTCGAGCAGGGTCGCCGCATCGACCTTGGTGTAGATCTGTGTCGAGCCGAGGCTTGCATGGCCAAGCAATTCCTGGAGGCTCCGCAGGTCCGCCCCGGCACCGAGCAGGTGGGTCGCAAAGCTGTGGCGCAAGGCATGGGGCGTCGCGGTGTCGGGCAGACCAAGTGCCTTGCGCGCTCTTGCGGTCGCCTTCTGCACCATCCCTTGACCAAGCGGGCCACCGCGCGCTCCGCGAAACAGGGGCCCCTCCTTGCCGAGAGTCCAGGGACAGCGCCGAACATACTCAGCCACGGCATCCCGGACGATCGGCAGGATCGGGACGACCCTCTGCTTGCCACCCTTACCGGTTACCGTGAGACGCTCACCCAGTGGATAATCGGCACCCGTCAGCGAAAGTGCCTCGGCGATCCGCATTCCGGCACCGTACAGCAAGAGCAGCACGGCACGGTCGCGCGCACCGGTCCAGTCTTCCAAGGCAATCGCCTCGACCGTTTCTGCCAAGGCCAGTGCATCGTCCGGCGTGACGGGGCGGGGCAGGCCCTTCTTGACCCGTGGCCCACGGAGGCGGGGCGGTTCAGTGCTTTCGCGCCCCGCCTGTACTCTGGCGAAAGCGATGAAGCCCTTGATCGCCGATAGCTCCCGTGCCGCAGAGGCATTCGACAAGCCATCAGCTCGCCGAGCAGCGATATGCGAGCGCAGCCGTGTCGCCGTGACGTCCGCGACGTCATCCCAGTTGTCGAAGCCAAGTCCAACCAAAAGACGTTCCGCTGCTTTGGCATAGGCGCGCACGGTATGCGGTGAGCGTCGGCGGGCGAGGGCCAGATGGTGGTGCCATGCCTCGAGCAGGTCGGTGCGGCTCATGGCGTCACCAGTTCCGCGCGGACCAGTTCGCCGAGCAGCGCATCGAGCAAGGGCATGCCTTGCGACGTGACGCCAATTCGTCCCGATGTCTCCCAAACCAGTCCAAGGTCGCGATAAAGCGCAAGCTTTGCATCATCGATCAAGTCCGGCTGCGTGACGCCGAAGCTCCGGGCCAAAGCGTCTAGATCAATCCCTTCGGCGAGCCGTAGGCCCATCAGCAAGGCTTCCGAAGCCTGCTCACGCCGATCGAGATCTCGCGCCTCCGCGATGCCGTGACCTTCCGACGTCACGGCAGCGAGGAAGTTCTCCGGCTTCTTGTGACGAACCGTCGCGACGTTGCCGCGTCGCCCATGTGCCCCGGGACCGATGCCGACATAACCCTGGTAACGCCAGTAAGTGAGGTTGTGACGACTCTCCTGCCCCAGCCTGGCGTGATTGCTCACTTCGTAAGCCGGCAAGCCATGAGCCGACGTCATGTCGCGCGTGACGGCGAAGAGGTCTGCCGCATGATCATCGTCCAGCGGAGTGAATACGCCGCGCCGAACGTCGGTCGCGAACCGCGTCGCGGGCTCGATCGTCAACTGGTAGAGCGACAGGTGGTCGGTCCCCAACGCAAGGGCATCACCGAGTTCCTGGCTCCACTCCGCTTCGGTCTGGCCAGGTCGTGCATAGATGAGATCGATCGATACACGATCGAAATGGCGCTGCGCGGCTTCGACGGCGCGGAGCGCTTCATCGACCCCGTGAAGCCTGCCGAGAAATTGCAGCACCTCATCGCGAAGTGACTGCACCCCGAGGGAAACTCTATTCACCCCGGACGTTGCAAGCATGGCGAAATTCGCTGCTTCGACCGACGATGGGTTGGCCTCGAGGGTTATTTCGATGTCCGCTTCGAAACCCCACAGGGCCTCCGCTTCGGTCAGCAGCCGCGAGACCAACGCAGGCGGCATAAGCGATGGAGTTCCGCCACCAAAAAAGATACTTGCTAGTGATTCTTCAGATTTGTCCGCAGCTGCTTCATGCCGCATGTCGGCGAGTAGCGCGGCTTCCCATGCGGTTATGTCGGCGTTGGCGCGCACATGGCTGTTGAAGTCGCAATAGGGGCACTTTGCGAGACAGAAAGGCCAATGAATATAAAGTGCGCGAGCCAAGGATGCCTTCAGAGATTTTTTACTCGGCCGAAAGAAACTCGCGACCGATGAGCAGGATGAAGAAGTGGGTTGCGCCATTTCTGAGCGCGGTGGGCATGGCTTGTGCCACGAGCGTAGCCATGGCTGCAAGCGGCTCTGCACCACTGGCCCCTGCTAACCCGCAGCTCGCCAGACGGATCCTCGCCACTCACAATGCTGAGCGCGAGCGGCTGCATTTGCCCGCACTGCGCTGGAACGGCAAGCTTGAACGCGAGGCCGCACAATGGGCCCAATCCCTCTCGCAACGGGGCGTGGTGCAGCACGATTCTGACGGCGCGCGCAATGGCACCGGAGAGAACCTGTGGATGGGTACCGCAGGGTATTGGATGGTCGAGGACATCGTCGAGATGTTCATCGCGGAAAAAGCGAACTTCCATTCCGGCACGTTCCCGCACATTTCGAGAACCGGCAATTGGGCCGATGTCGGCCACTATTCGCAAGTGGTATGGCGCGATACGCGGGAGGTTGGCTGCGCGCTCGTGACCGGCCGCGGCAATGACGTGCTGGTTTGCCGCTACTGGCCTGCGGGCAATGTGTGGGGCTAGAAAGCCTTCTAGCCCCTCAGCCGAATTGCTCCGCCACCAGCTTGGCGAAAGCATCGGCACGGTGGCTGATCGCGTGCTTCTCCGCCGGGTCCAGCTCTGCCATCGTCACATCGCGGCCAATGGGCACGAACACCGGATCATAGCCGAAACCCATCGTGCCGCGCGGGGGCCAGGCCAGAGTGCCCGCCACGCTGCCTTCGTAGATCGCATATTCGCCATCAGGCCAAGCTAGCGCGAGCACGCAATGGAATGCGCAGGATCGATCGACGTCGGCTCCCTGCTGCTGGAGCATTCCTTCGACCTTGCCCATCGCCATGTACCAGTCACGCCCGGGTTCGCCTTCGAACCATTGCCGCTCGGCCCAGTCGGCGGTGTAGACCCCCGGCCGCCCGTCCAGCGCGGCGACGGACAGCCCGCTGTCATCCGCGAGTGCCACGAGGCCCGATGCCTCTGCCGCAGCGCGCGCCTTGATCAGCGCGTTCTGGGCGAAGGTCGTCCCAATCTCGGCCGGTTCGGGCAGGCCAAGCGATCCGGCAGACAGGCATTTGACCCCGTAAGGCTCCAGCAATGCGCCGATTTCCTTGAGCTTTCCCGCATTGTGCGTGGCGATCACCAGCGAGCCCGAACCGAGACGCCGGGTCATTTTCGCGTCGCCTCGTCCTGTGCCTTGAAGATCTGTGCGCAGCCGATCTGCGCCAGGCGCAAGAGACGCAGGAAGCCTTCTTCGTCGTAGGGAGCGCCTTCGGCCGTGGCTTGCGCTTCGGCGATCTTGCCGCCTTCGATGAGGACGAAGTTCGCATCGGCATCGGCGCTGCTATCCTCGGGATAGTCGAGGTCGAGCACCGGGGTACCCTGGTAAATGCCGCAGGAAATCGCGGCGACCTTGGCGGTGATCGGGTCATCCTTGATCGCACCGGACTTGAGCAGCCCGTCTACTGCCAGGCGCAATGCCACCCAAGCGCCCGAGATCGATGCCGTGCGCGTTCCGCCGTCGGCCTGCAGCACGTCGCAATCGAGCGTGATCTGATGCTCGCCAAGGCGCTTGAGATCTACCACCGCACGCAAGCTGCGGCCGATAAGGCGCTGGATTTCCTGCGTTCTGCCGCTTTGCTTACCCTTGGCAGCTTCGCGCTGGCCGCGCGTGTGGGTAGCTCTCGGGAGCATGGAGTATTCACCGGTGACCCAGCCTTCACCCTTGCCGCGCAGCCAGGGCGGCAGTCGATCCTCGACCGACGCAGTGCACAACACGCGCGTTTCCCCGAAGCTGATCAGGCAGGAACCCTCTGCATGCTTGGTGTAGCCGGTCTCGATGGTGATGGCGCGCATTTCGTCGGGCGGGCGTCCGGAAGGTCGCATGGTTATCTCCAGTGCAGTCGAATCTCGCGGAGGCGTTTGGCGCATGACCCTTGAGGCCGCAAGCATGTGCGCTAGATAGACCCCATGAATTCGCCGCCGCTCACCGACCTCAGCGACCGTGCCCGCGAGATTTTCCGTCTCGTGGTGGAGGGCTATCTCGAAAGCGGCGTTCCGGTCGGCTCGAAAACGCTGGCGGGGGAGGGTGCGCTCAACCTGTCACCGGCATCGATACGCAACGTGCTGGCCGACCTCGAGGCGCGCGGACTGCTGGCAGCGCCGCACACGAGCGCCGGACGCATGCCGACCGAAACCGGACTGCGCCTGTTCGTCGACGCGATGATGCAGGTCGCCGAGCCAACCCGCGAGGAACGCGCGGCGATCGAGCAGCGTCTGTCCGAACCCGGCCCGATCGAACGCGCCTTGGAAGAAACCAGCGCCCTGCTGTCCGATCTGTCCGGCGCGGCTGGCATGGTCATGGTTCCACGGCGTGAACCGCGGCTGGCGCAAGTCTCACTTGCCGCGCTTGACGCCAATCGCGTGCTCGCAGTCCTGGTGGGCGAAGACGGGCATATCGAGAACCGCGTGCTAGCGCTGTCACCGGGCGCGTTCGGTGCCTCGCTCGAACAGGCCAGCAATTACCTGACCGCGCGCACAGCCGGTCGCACACTGGCGGAAGCGGCGCAGGCCATCGCAACGGAGATCGCGGGTGGCCGTACAGCGCTTGACGAGGCCAGTCGCGACCTCGTCCAGCGAGGTATTGCCGTGTGGACCGAGGATGCCGCGAGCCGTCCCGTTTTGATCGTACGGGGGCAGGCGAATCTGCTCGACGAGGCAGCTCTGTCCGATATTGAACGGGTTCGCAGTCTCCTCGACGACCTTGAAAGCAAGCAGTCCGTCGCCGAACTGCTGGAGCGCGCGCGCCGCGCCGATTCCATGCGGATATTCATCGGCAGCGAGAACCGCTTGTTCTCGCTTTCAGGCTCCTCTGTCATCGCTTCGCCCTATCGCGACCGCGAGGGAAGGGTAGTTGGTGTACTGGGTGTGATCGGCCCCACGCGGTTGAATTACGCGCGCGTCGTCCCCATGGTGGATTTCACCGCCCGCTCGCTGGGCAAGAGAATAGGCTGACAGGGTTTTTCACGTGATCGACGAGAACAAGGACGAACCGCGGACCAAGGCGGTCGACGAGGAAGTGGCACGCGAAATGGAGGGCGTTCCCGAGCACCTGCGCGGCGAAGACGACGACGGTGCAGGCGAGTCGCTCGCAGATGCGCTCGGCAAGCTGAAGGACGACCTCGAAGCGGCGATGCAGGACGTGCTCTACGCTCGTGCTGAAACACAGAATGTGCGTCGGCGACTCGAGAAGGAAATCCAGGACGCGCGCAACTACGCCGCGACCGGCTTTGCGCGCGATATCCTGAGCATTGCGGATAACCTCTCCCGGGCGCTCGACCATATTCCCGAGGAACTGCGCGAAAGCGAGAAGTCAAAGAACTTCATCGCCGGTATCGAAGCCACCCAGCGCGAGCTGGAGAAGGTGTTCACCCAGAATGGCATCACCCGCATCGCATCGACCGGCATGCCGCTCGATCCGAACCAGCACCAGGCGATGATGGAAATACCGACCGCGGATCACGAACCCGGTACCATCGTGCAGGAAATGCAGGCGGGCTACATGCTGAAGGACCGCTTGCTACGACCGGCCATGGTCGGCGTGGCCAAGAAGCCCGACTGAATCTGCACCGCGTGGGGAATACGATGAGGAGCGCTTTCATCCCGGCGGCGGTCCTCGTCGCCACCCTCACCGCACCTGCCGCTGCGCAAGTGAGCGCCGATACGGCTCTCTCTGCACTGACCGAGCAATGGTATGAGCAGCGACTGGTCGATTATGGGCAGGTGGTAGAGGCCGACGGCAGCACTTCGCAAGGCGACCGCCTGCCGTCGGCGACGCCCGAGGCAAACCGCCAACGTGCCCAGTTCGCGCAGGTAATGCTCGACAAGCTGCGTGCGATCGATGCCGCACAGCTCTCTGCCGGTGCCAAGATCGATGCCGAGGTCTTCCGGACGCTTCTGCAGACCGAGATCGGCGATGCGCGCTTTCGCGAATGGGAAATGCCGTTCGATAGCGACAACAACTTCTGGAGCTATCTGGCCGCACGCCACGGCTTCACCACGGTCGGGGGTTACGAACGCTACATTGGCCGGATGCGCGACCTGCCGCGCTATTTCGCCGAGCAGGAAAGCAACGCGAGGGCCGGGCTGGCCCGCGGTTTCAGTGTGCCGCGAGTGACCCTTGAAGGGCGCGACGCTTCACTGGCTGCCTATGTGGTCGACGATCCCGAGATGAGTCCCTTCTGGGGTGCTTTCGAACAAATCCCTGAAAGGTTCAGCCCCGAGGATCGCGAGCGATTGCTGCGCGAGGGCAGGGCCGCGATCGAGGCGGCGGTAACGCCGGCCTATGCGAAATTTCTGCGCTTCTTCCGCGAGGAGTACCTGCCTCAGACGCGCACTACGCTTGGTGCCGAACAGATGCCCGACGGGGCGGCCTACTACCAACAGCAGATCCGCGAATACACGACGCTCGACCTCACCGCGGAACAAATCCACCGGATCGGCCTCGACGAAGTTGCCCGGATCACCGCCGAGATGGAGCAAGTGAAAGCCGAGGCCGGGTTCGCAGGGGCGCTGACCGAATTCATTGGCTTCCTGCGCAACGATCCGCAGTTCGTCGCCAAGACGCCCGACGAACTGATGGGCGTATCGGCCTATGTGGCCAAGCGAGTCGATGGAAAGATAGCCGACTATTTCGGCTTTCTGCCGCGCCATCGTTTCACCATCCGCCCGGTCGATCCGGCCATCGCGCCATTCTACACCGCTGGCCGGGGTGGACGCGATGCGTGCCAGATGAATACCTACGACCTGCCTTCGCGTCCGCTCTACAACATTCCCGCGCTAACGATGCACGAGTGCATTCCCGGGCACAGCTTCCAGGCCGGAGTGGCGCTTGAGCAAGAAGAGGCGCCGCGCTTTCGCCGGGAAACCTATTTCTCCGGCTTCGGCGAAGGGTGGGGCCTCTACACCGAGTATTTCGGCAACGAGATGGGGATCTACCGCACGCCATACGAACGGTTTGGTCAACTGAGCTACGAGATGTGGCGCGCCGTCCGCCTGGTCATCGACACCGGTATTCATCACTACGGGTGGAGCCGCGAGAAAGCGGTCGAATACCTGGCCAACCGCACTGCCTTGTCGGAGCACGAGGTCAATACCGAAGTCGATCGCTACATTAGCTGGCCGGGGCAAGCGCTTGCCTACAAGCTGGGCGAAATGACCATCCGCCGCGTCCGCGCCAAGGCGGAGAAGGAACTCGGGTCGAAGTTCGACATCCGCAAGTTCCACGATGTGGTGCTTTCGCTCGGCTCAGTACCACTACCCGTGCTGGAAGAGCGGATCGATGCGTTCATCGCCGATGGCGGCCAGGGCCTGCCCGGGGTCAAGTACGACTGACATCAACAGCAGGCCCAAGCAGTTTGGCCAGTCGTCACTGCTGTGCTAGCCATCGACCAGGGCGCTAAAGATCGCGCCGGAGGGTCGCCTCGCAAGAGGGAGGCGCGAATGAAAACCTGGCAAAAGGTCCTGATCGGAGCGGTCGTTGCGGCGATCGCGATAGTCGCTCTCATCTTCTGGGCGACGGGCGGCATCGCCAGGACGGCAGACGATTTCTTTTCGGCGGCCAAGGCGGGAGACATGGATTCCGCCTATGCGCTTACGTCGCAGCAGCTTCAGGAGGGTACCTCCCAAGAAGAACTCGGCAGATTCCTGCATGCCAGCAAACTCGACCAAGTGATTGAAACCAGCTGGTCATCGCGCTCCATCCAGGCCGACACGGGTACGCTTGAAGGCACGGCAACCACCGGCACCGGGGCAAAAATTCCACTCAGGCTGGAATTCGTCAAGGAAGGGGGCGAATGGCGCATCATCCTACTCAAGAAGACCGTTGCCGGGATCGAGGATTCAAACAGCGCGGTGTCCTTGCCGCCATTGCCCGACGAACAGCGACGCATGGTCTTGCAGGATACGCGGCGTTTGATCGAAGCCTTGATTGACAACAATCCCGAGCATTTCCTTAAGGGATGGCCTGAGGAGGCAACCGTCGAGAACCTCGGGGAAGGCTTCTCCACACTCCGACCTTTCGCCGATCGCATGGTGGCACTGGCACAACAGGAACCGAAGATATCTGCGGCAGCGATGGGCAAGGATGGGGTCTTGTTGCTCGAAGGGACCTATCGCGTGGCCGGCGACCTTGCGATCATGCGGCTCGAATACATGAAGTTCGATGGCGCGTGGAAGATCGTTTCCTACAACTACAAGATCAGCGCCGATCCCGATACCGACCCTGGCGAAACAGAGGAATAGTCAGCCAGTTGCACCAGGAAAGCGCACCAGCAGGTCGTAAACACCTGGATCACGGACACCGACAAGCTTTATGCCATTGCGTAGCAGGAAGGCGTGGCGGACGATCTCAGCCTGTTGCTCGATGCCGTATCTCTCGAGATGCCAACCCGGCTTGAGGCAATAGTCATAGCGAGCCCAGGGCATTCGATGCGTAACCAGGTACCAAGCTCCCTTGGTCTGGACCTGCCACACATGGGTCAGCTCGTGGATCAGCAGGCCCTGCCTGAAGATGTCCGCGGTCGAGAAATCCTCGCAATAGTTCTCGCTAAGCGGGTGGAAGTGCACATGGCCCCGAGGGGCCATGGTGATCCGTCTTGGTTGGAACGGAAACCACTTGCGGCGCCGGATGGTCACCCGGGCATAGTCAATCGCAGTACCAAAAACCGATTTCGCCAGCGTGACTTCGCCGGGGGTCAGTGGGCGCTCTCCGCCCACCGGGCACGGTGCAACGGCCGCACCCTCCCTGACGACCCCCGACGAGTCGCTCAGCGATCGTCCCCTGCGCCGACTACTGCGATTTCAACCGTCGATGTCTTCCCGCCGGCAATGGTCAGCGTCATCTCGGTCGTGCTTCCCGCAGTGAGCGACGGATCGAGGTCGAAGGCCATGATGTGCTTGGCGCCCGACTTGAAGGTATCGGTCCTGCCTGCCGGTATCATCACCGGGCCCATTTCGCCCATGACCTTCTGACCGCTCCATTCGGTAGTGTCATGAATTTGCGCACTGGCAGCGCCCTTGATTGCAGCCTTGCGGATAGCGACGTTCGCTTCGCCGATGTTCTTGACGTCGAAATAGACGGCGCCCGGATTGCCCGACACGGCGGGCAGGACCAAGCGTGCATTGGTCACCTCGAGGCCCGCCGCATTGGTATCGGCGACTGCTTCGGTCGCTGCCTCCTTGCCACCGCACCCGCTTAGCGAAATTGCCGTCGACGCTAGGGCGATGCAGGCAAAATACGAAAATTTCATGGATTTTCCCCTGTCTCTCGAATGAGCAAAAACTAGCGAGGCACCTCCCTTGTGCCAAGCAAAACCGCACCTATATCGCCCGAGTAACAACTACCTAATACACCACTCGAACGAGCCGCCGAGTGGTCTTGCCCATTGGGGAGACCGACAGAGCGGCGTCCAACGAACCAATTGATGGGGAAACCATGGCTAAAGTAATCGGTATCGACCTCGGCACCACCAACAGCTGTGTCGCCGTGATGGATGGGGGCAAACCCAAGGTCATCGAGAATTCGGAAGGTGCGCGCACGACGCCTTCGATCGTCGCCTTCACCAAGGATGGTGAGCGCCTGATCGGGCAGCCGGCGAAGCGCCAGGCCGTCACCAATCCCGACAACACCGTTTTCGCGGTCAAGCGCCTGATCGGCCGCCGCTTTGACGACCCGGTGACCAAGAAGGACACCGAACTGGTTCCCTATACCATCGTCAAGGGCAAGAACGGCGACGCCTGGGTCCAGGCCGGCGGCGAAGACTACAGCCCTTCGCAGATTTCCGCCTTCATCCTGCAGAAGATGAAGGAAACTGCCGAAAGCTATCTCGGCGAAGCCGTCACGCAGGCGGTCATCACCGTTCCCGCATACTTCAACGACGCGCAACGCCAGGCGACCAAGGACGCTGGCCAGATCGCCGGTCTCGAAGTCCTGCGCATAATCAACGAACCGACCGCCGCCGCCCTGGCCTATGGCCTCGATAAGGACGACGGCAAGACCATCGCCGTCTACGACCTTGGTGGCGGCACCTTCGACGTCTCGATCCTTGAGATCGGCGATGGCGTGTTCGAGGTGAAGTCGACCAATGGTGACACCTTCCTGGGCGGTGAAGATTTCGACGGCGCGATCGTCGAGTACCTTGCCGACCAGTTCAAGCAGAAGGAAGGCATCGACCTGCGGAGCGACAAGCTCGCTTTGCAGCGGCTCAAGGAATCGGCTGAAAAAGCCAAGATCGAGCTGTCCAGCGCACAGACGACCGAGGTCAACCAGCCCTTCATCACCGCACGTATGGAAGGCGGCAACACCACGCCGCTTCACCTCGTGGAAACGATCAGTCGCGCCAAGCTCGAGCAGCTGGTCGGCGATCTGATCAAGCGCACTCTCGAACCCTGCAAGAAGGCACTGGCTGACGCCGGGATCGACAAGGGCGGCGTTGACGAGGTGGTCCTCGTCGGTGGCATGACCCGTATGCCCAAGGTGCGTGAAGTCGTGGAGGAATTCTTCGGCAAGAAGCCGCACACCGGCGTGAACCCCGACGAAGTCGTTGCCATGGGCGCGGCGATCCAGGCCGGCGTGCTGCAGGGCGATGTCAAGGACGTGCTGCTGCTCGACGTGACCCCGCTGTCGCTGGGGATCGAGACCCTGGGTGGCGTGTTCACCCGCATGATCGATCGCAACACCACGATCCCGACCAAGAAGTCGCAGACCTATTCGACCGCCGAAGACAACCAGCAGGCGGTGACGATCCGGGTATTCCAGGGTGAACGCGAAATGGCGGCGGACAACAAGCTGCTTGGTCAGTTCGACCTCGTCGGCATCCCGCCGGCTCCGCGTGGCGTTCCGCAGATCGAAGTGATCTTCGACATCGATGCCAACGGCATCGTCAACGTCAGTGCCAAAGACAAGGGTACCGGCAAGGAACAGCAGATCCGCATCCAGGCTTCGGGTGGTCTTTCGGACGCCGACATCGACCAGATGGTCAAGGATGCCGAAAAGTTCGCAGAGGAAGACAAGAAGCGGCGCGAAGGTGCGGAGGCACGCAACCAGGCCGACAGCTTGGTGCACACCACCGAAAAGCAGCTTTCCGAGCACGGCGACAAGATCGAAGCCTCGCTCAAGTCGGACATCGAGACCAAGATTGCGGCCGTGAAGACCGCGCTCGAAGGCGACGATGCGGCAGCCATCAACAGCGCGGCACAGGCCCTGACCGAAGTCGCGATGAAGATGGGCCAGGCCATTTACGAGCAGGAACAGGCAAGTGCCTCCGCAGCGACGGAAGGCGAAGCCGCCGGTGGTGACGCCGGTTCGGAGGAAGAGGTGGTCGACGCCGAATTCTCCGAAGTCGATGAAGACGCGAAGAACTGATCGCCTGATGATAACCCAACCGCCACCGGTGCAAATCAGCGCCGGTGGCGGCTAGGTTTGGGGCAGGAAAGACCATGTCAGCGACAGAAGCCGATTTTTATGAAGTGCTTGGAGTGGCGCGCGATGCCGATGGCGCGACCATCAAGAGCGCCTATCGCAAGCTTGCGATGCAGTTCCACCCTGACCGTAACCAGGGGTGCAAGGAGAACGAGGCCAAGTTCAAGTCGGTCAGCGCCGCCTATGAATGCCTCAAGGATCCCCAGAAGCGCGCTGCTTACGATCGCTTCGGCCACGCCGCCTTCCAAAATGGTGGGCCCGGTGCCGGCGCGCACGGCGGTGCCGATTTCGGCGACATCGGAGATATTTTCGAGACCATTTTCGGCAGCGCCTTTGGCGGCGGCCGGGCGCAGCCGCGGCGCGGTGCCGATCTGCGCTATGACATGCAGATCGATCTCGAAGACGCCTTCCACGGGAAGTCGACCGAGATAGAGATCGAAGTTTCCCAGAACTGCGACACCTGCCACGGCACCGGGGCCACTCCGGGTACCCACGCGCGAACCTGCAACCTGTGCAGTGGACGCGGCCAGGTGCGGGCGAAGCAGGGTTTCTTCGTGGTCGAGCGACCCTGTCCCAACTGCCACGGCAGCGGCGAGGTCATCACCTCGCCCTGTCGCGATTGCGGCGGCGAAGGGCGGGTGGACCGGCCTCAAAAACTCGCGGTCGAAATCCCCCCCGGCGTGGATACCGGAACTCGTATCCGCTTATCGGGCAAGGGCGAGGCAGGACCGCGTGGTGCGCCTCCCGGCGACCTCTACATTTTCGTCCACGTCAAACCGCACGCGATTTTCCAGCGTGAAGGCACGAACCTGGCGACGCGGGTGCCGATAAGCTTCACCAAGGCCGCGCTTGGCGGATCGATCGACATTCCCAGCCTCGATGGCGAGGAAGTGACAATCGAGATTCCGGCGGGCATTCAGTCGGGCAAGCAATTGCGTCAGCGCGGTGCGGGCATGCCCGTCTTGCAGGGCCGTGGTCGTGGCGACCTGGTCGTCGAGATCGCCGTCGAAACCCCGACTAAACTGACCAAGGAACAGCGTGCCTTGCTCGAGCAGTTCCGCGAGACCGAGACGGGCGATGAATGCCCCGAAAGCCGCGGTTTCTTCGACAAGCTCAAGGACGCTTTCGGGGGCTAGGCTCCCCGGGACCGCCCAAGCGCTCGTTCACTTCCCGCCTCAGAGTATCGATCAGCTTCTGCGAGCATCGGCGCATCGACTGTTCTTCGTCGAGAATGGCGTGAAACGCATCATGCTTGAAACGGCGGCAGGTGCTGTCATCCATCCGATCGGGTGTGGTGGAGCAGACTAAATCGATCATCCGCTCGCAGCCGTGGAGGCGGCCCCACAGATAATCGTTCTCACGATAGGCGCGGCTGAAGAAGGCGCCGAAATTATAGAACTCGATCCCGCGCAGCGTCGCTTGCGTCCCACCTTCGCGAATGCTGCGGGCATCATCGGGGCTGATACGATCGACCTTCACCGCGTCGAACTCGGTGAGGGAGTCGTTGCGCAACAAAGGTAGTGTGGCGACGTCGTAGAAGGGGAAGCCGAGATAGCCGAACAGCATCCGCCGCCGGAGATTCTTCGGCATCGTTTCCAGTAACGAGGAAAGCATGACCTCGGCCCGATCATCGACTTCCGGCAAGAGCCGCTTCGCTTCGAGCATGTCGAGGAGGGTGCCCGGGTCGCGCAAGACATTCTCTGCGATAGGCTCGAACGCAGGCCCCATCGCCGAAAGACCCTCCTTCTCGAAATAGAGGGCGAGGATTCGATAGACCGCGTCACGAGCGTCCCCCAGTGCTTCGTCGTCGATTTCGGGATCGGCCTCCCAGTCACGCGCAAGGCGGCGAGCAAGCAGGCGCAGGCGCCGAATTCGAAAGCCTACATCGTGCTCGCGGAAGAAGGCGATCGCCTGATCAGTAGCGCCACCCGATGGGTCTGCCAGCATGTCCAGCCCACGCCGGGCCAATTCTTCGCGCAGGACCGCTTCGATCGGCGCAGGATCGTCGAGCATCAACTTCGGGGCGGCATCGAGAATGAGCCTCGCCAACCGCATGACGATGCCTGAGAATTTCGCTTGGGCGTAAGAGTGAAAAGCATAGCCCGCCTGCTCGGCCGCTGCTTGCTGCGCTTTCCGGCGCCAGGCGCCCAGCCTGGCGGGAGTGGGGCTGTCGAGGAACAGCGTCAGGCCGAAGAGCTTCTCGACAGCCGCGTCGACTTGCGGGCGCAGGGTGGCAACAATGCGGCTCGTCCTCTCGGCTTCGCGGCTCTGTTGGTCGAGTTGCTCGAGGTTGTCTCGGATTGGCTGTTCGCGCGGGATGGTCGATAGCGAACCGAAGATAGCGGAGAAGAAGCCCACGGGCTCGTTGGGTCCACCACCGCGATTGCTGGAGCGGTCGGGCCGCGGGTCAATGTAGACGAATCGCCTGTCGACTTCGCGCTGCGCCGGACGGCCCGGCAAAGCCGAGATCGCACCAGCGAAGGGCTTGTTGACCAGCACCGATCCGTCAATCAGCGAAACACCTTCCACGGTACCCCGATCGACATGCACCGGGATGATCCGTTCAAGGAAGGCGTCACGCCCCGGCCACGCGCGGCCAGAGCGCCGTATCAGCTGGTCCATCTCGTCCAGTCGCAGCGGCGGGAATGCACCAGGGAAGCTTGCCGTAGCCCGCGCGGCGAAAACCAGCTCGATCGGGTTGGTCAAGCTCTCGCCACCGGTTGCTGGTGTGCGCACACGGAAAGTGATCGGGGTACGATGCTCGGTGTCTTCGACCACGGGAGGGCTGTGGAGCCGCAGGAGCTCGAGATAGCCGTGAAAGTCAGTCGCCGTAACGTAGAGATCGAGCGGATGACCTGGCGGTAGCAGCGGAGCCTCCGCGGCCGTCGCTTCCATCGCCGAGAAAGCTCTTTCGAGCATGCAGGAGAAGCCGATGCCGGAGAACGGCGGTTCGAACCAGCGCCCGCGAATGAGATGCGACATCTTGCGCCGAACTTCCTTGCGGGTTTCGGGAGCGACTGTGTGCGCAATGTCGCTACCTGGGCGGCTCAGCAGCCAATCGGCGAAGGGCTGGGCGTAGAGCTTCGACATACGCCAAGTCGGCTTGGCCTCCGGATCGACGAGCTGGTCGACGTCCGCAATCTCGAGCCAAAGATCCGTGAGCGGCTCTAGCGATTGCCCCGAGTAGATCGCCTGGGCGAGGAAGATGGCGTTGATCCCGCCTGCACTTGCACCGCTCATGATATCGGGAAGCACGCGGAGGCGCAGTCCGTGCGCTTCGGCGACATGTTCCAGCAATGAGCGATAGACTGCATCGACGCCGCTGCGCGGCGCATCCTCCTGATGGAAGTCGCGGCTTGCACGGGACAGCTGCCACAGCTCGCGGGTAACGCCATGCATGTAAATTGCGAGGCTGACCCCGCCGTAGCAGACCAGCGCAATTCGAAGTTCTTTTTGCCGCATCGCCCAAGCTTTGCATGGATTTCCGATCCTTGGCAATTGCGTTCCCGAATTGTTCCGGTTAGCAAGCAGTATGGCCAAGCCCAAGAAACGCTATGCCTGCCAAGCCTGTGGCAGCGTCACCCACCGCTGGCAGGGACAATGCCCCGATTGTTCAGAATGGAACACGCTGGTCGAGGACGCACCCGCCACGGTCTTCTCGCTGAAGCATGATCTGTCGAGCGGGGGCCGGGCGGTCGAGTTTGTCGATCTCGACAAACCCGGTGCCCTCCCGATCCGGCAACCTACGGGGCTGGCCGAATTCGATCGCGCCTTGGGCGGGGGACTCGTACCGGGTTCGGCCATCCTGATGGGCGGCGACCCGGGCATCGGCAAGTCGACCTTGCTGCTGCAGGCGGCGGCGCAGATCGCGCGGCAAGGGCGCGGTGTGATCTACGTCAGCGGCGAGGAGGCTGCGGGCCAAGTGCGGATGCGCGCCGCGCGATTGGGGTTGTCCGACGCGCCGGTGAAACTGGCCTCGGCCACCGGCGTGCGCGACATCCTTACGACGCTGGGTCAGATGGAGACGCCTGCGTTCCTCGTGATCGATTCGATCCAAACAATGCATTCCGACACGATCGAGGGCGCACCAGGCACCGTAAGTCAGGTGCGCGGCTGCGCCTTCGAGCTGATCCGCTATGCCAAGGAGAACGGCGTTGCGCTGGTTCTCGTCGGCCATGTGACCAAGGACGGAACCATCGCAGGGCCACGGGTGCTCGAACACATGGTCGATGTGGTGATGAGCTTCGAAGGAGAGCGCAGTCATCAGTATCGCATCCTGCGCGCACTCAAGAACCGCTTCGGTGCCGTTGACGAGATCGGCGTGTTTTCGATGGCAGGTGAAGGGCTGGAAGAGGTAGCCAACCCCTCCATGCTATTCCTCTCCGGTCGGTCCGAACCCATGGCGGGCAGCGCGGTGTTTCCGGCGATCGAGGGCACCCGGCCCGTTCTGGTTGAAATCCAGGCGCTGATCGTACGGCTCCAGTCCGGTGCCACACCGCGCCGTGCGGTAGTGGGTTGGGACAGCGGAAGGCTGGCGATGTTGCTGGCCGTGCTGGAATCGCGCTGCGGGCTGAACTTCAGCTCGGCTGAGGTTTATCTCAATGTAGCTGGCGGTTACCGCTTGAGCGATCCCGCTGCGGATCTTGCAGTGGCCGCAGCGCTCGTCAGCGCCCTGGCCGACCGCCCGTTGCCTGAGGGCAGTGTATGGCTTGGGGAGGTTTCACTGGCAGGCGAGATTCGCCCGGTGGCACATGGTGGCCTGCGGTTGAAGGAGGCCGCGAAGCTGGGCTTCACGCGTGGACACGGCCCGGCTGACAGCAAGAACCTCCCATCGGACCTCGAGTTCATTGGTTTGGGACAACTCGCGAACCTCGTTGACCGGGTGATTACGTCGGCATAGTCCCTGATCGGCTCGGTCATGACAGGGTTTGATCTTCTCGTTCTGCTCATTGTGGGCATCGCCGCAGTCGGCGGCTTCTCGCGAGGTTTCGTGCAGGAAGTCCTTTCCCTCGCTGCTTGGGTTCTCGCGGCCTTCGCCATTCGCTATCTCCATACTCCGCTGACGCTTGCCATGCAGGAGTTCCTCGGGACTGGCGTTTCGACTTCGCTGTTTGCTTTCGCACTGCTGTTGTTGATCCCCTATGCCGCGATGATCGTGATCGCGAACAATGTCAGTCCCGCTTCGAAGGGAGCGGTCCTCGGTCCCATCGATCGAGTCCTTGGCTTTGGTTTCGGCGCGCTAAAGGGCGTCCTCATCACCGTCCTGGCCTTTTCACTGCTCGTGCTCGGTTACGATACCGTGTGGAGCTTCAAGGGTCGGCCAGCGTGGATGACCACCGGGCGCAGCTATGAGTTCGTCGATGCGAGCTCGCGCGCTTTGGTAGAAGTCCTGGCCGAACGCCGCGCACGCCTGCGCGAACAGGCGCCTATAGTCGAAGAATGACCGCGTCGCAGCGCACTGCGCTCTATTCCCCTGAATTGCTGGCACTTGCGGTCGAACTGGCGGACTGCCCACTTGATCCAGCCATGCCCTTGCAGGGCCACGCACGCTCGCGAACCTGCGGCAGCACTATCACGTTCTCGGCACGAGGCGATGGGCGGATCGAAACCTTCGGCATGCGCGTCGCCGCCTGTGCCGTGGGGCAAGCGGCAGCGGCATTGTTTGCTCGTTCAGCCACAGGGCGCACGACCGCCGAGGTTGAAGAGGCATTGGACCAGCTACGCGGCTGGCTCGCGAAGGAAGGTGCCGAACCGACGTGGCCGGGTATCGGGGTACTTGCCCCAGCACGGGATCATCCGGGTCGGCACGAAGCCATCCTGCTGCCGTGGAGAGCGGCGCTGGACGCGCTTTGCAATGCACAAACCCGCGGCTAAACCCGCCCGGTCATAAGCGTCACAGGGAGAGCGCAATCTTGCACCGCGAGCCGACCGAGAAGGAAATCCGCCTCGTCATTGCCGCCAGTTCGGCGGGCACGATATTCGAGTGGTACGACTTTTTCATCTACGGCACGCTCGCCGCGCTGATCGGCGCGGCCTTCTTCCCGAGCGATAACGAGACGCTGGAAATCCTTCTCGTTTGGGCGGGCTTTGCGGTTGGCTTCGGCTTCCGCCCGCTGGGTGCGATCTTGTTCGGTTTCCTCGGTGATCGACTGGGGCGGAAATACACCTTCCTCGTCACGGTGACGCTGATGGGCATCGCCACCGCCGGGGTTGGCCTGATCCCCGGCGCAGCGAGCATCGGCATTGCCGCGCCGCTGATCGTGATCGGCCTGCGCATCCTCCAGGGACTTGCGCTGGGCGGCGAATATGGTGGCGCTGCGATCTACGTCGCCGAACATGCCCCACCCGAAAAACGCGGGTTCTACACCAGCTTCATCCAGGCGAGCGTGGTCGGCGGTTTCGTGCTCTCAATCGTCGTCGTGCTCCTCTGTCGTGCGTTGATCCCGGCGGACGATTTCGCGGCCTGGGGCTGGCGCATTCCGTTCCTCCTTTCGCTGATCCTGCTCGGCATTTCCCTGTGGATGCGCATGAAGCTGTCGGAGAGCCCGGTGTTCCAGGCGATGAAGGCGGCTGGCGAAACCGCGGGCAACCCCTTCATCGAGAGCTTCACCTATCCCGGCAACAAGAAGCGTATCTTCGTAGCGCTGTTCGGTGTCGCCGGCGTTCTGACCGTGATCTGGTACACGGCCTTCTTCTACGGCCTCTCGTTCCTGCGCGGCCCCATGCGCGTCGATGAAAAACTAACCGAAGTGCTCATGTTGGTCGCGGGCCTTATTTCGATGAGTTTCTATATCTTTATCGGCAAATGGTCGGACCGGGTGGGGCGCAAGAAGCCGATCATTATCGGCGCAATTGCCACGCTGGTGTTCCTGTTCCCGATCTTCTGGGGCATGGGTGCCCTCAGCAACCCGGGACTGGAAAGCAGCGCCCGCGCCGCGCCTGTGGTGGTGAGTGGGCCGCAGTGCGACTACGATCCTTTCGCCAGCGTCCAATCGACCGAGTGCGGAAAGCTGCTTGCCGACCTTACTGCGTTGGGCATCAGCTACGACGTTTCCGAAGCGGATATGTCCAGTCTCGCCATCGGAGGCGAGAGCTACGACTACGCCGGTCTTGCAGACGACGCGCGCCGGGCGACCGTTCAGGGCTGGCTTGAAGGGCAGGGATACGACTTCTCCAAGCAGACGCCGTCGTTCCTCAGCCTGGTTGGCATCGTTGCGCTGCTCTGCGCCTTGGGCATGCTTTCGGCACTGACATATGGTTCTGTCGCGGCATTGCTCGCCGAAATGTTCCCGGCACGGATCCGCTACAGTTCGATGTCGATCCCCTACCACATTGGTGCGGGCTATCTCGGCGGCTTCCTGCCGTTGATATCGGGCTACATCGTGGCCAGCACGGGGAATCCTTACTCGGGGTTGTGGTATTGTTGGGCCGTAATGGCCTTTGGCCTGCTGGTCGCCTGGTGGGGCATTCCCGACGGGCCGCCTCGCGATTTCGAGGACAGCGGCGAAGATCCGCCCGCGTCCCCCGTCCTTCCATGAGTGTGCAATGACCGACCTACCGCCGCCTGCCCTGCGGCTGCGTATCGATAGTTCGGCGATCGCCGCCAACTGGAACGTGCTTGATCGCCTCTCCGGCCCTGCGCGGGCAGGCGCGGCGGTCAAGGCGGATTGCTATAGCCTCGGGGTCGATAGCTGCATCCCTGCGCTGCGAGAGGCCGGCTGCCGCGACTATTTCGTCGCGCATTGGTCAGAGGTGCCTGCGGTGCTGCGCCACGTCCCGGCAGACCAGCTAGCCGTTCTGCACGGGCCAGTCACAGCGGGGGACGCGGCCTATGCACGGGCTGCGGGGGTCCGGCCGATCATCAACAACCCACAACAGGCAAGGCTATGGCTGGAAAGTGGCGGCGGCGCCTGCGATCTCATGGTCGACACCGGCATCAATCGCCTTGGCGTAACGCCGGACCAGCTGTCCGACCCGGCGATACAGGCACTGGATGTCCATCTGCTGCTCAGCCACCTCGCCAGCGCTGACGAGGACTGCGCGCAGAATGCCCAACAGCTCGCCGATTTTCGTTCGGTCATGGCCCTCGTGAAGCATCGTCGGGCAAGTTTGGCGAACAGTGCCGGTATCGGCCTGGGCAGCGAGTACGGATTCGACCTGACCCGGCCCGGGATTGCTCTCTACGGCGGTATCCCGCGCCAAGAATTGGCTCAGGCGATACGGCAAGTGGCATACCCGCAAGCCGCGCTGATCCAGGTCCGCGACTTGCCGGCGGGCGCCAGCGTGGGGTACAATGCTACATTCACTGCGACGGAACCGATGCGCATCGGCGTCGTATCGCTCGGCTATGCCGACGGTGTCCTGCGGTGCTGGGCCGGCGGACACTTCGTCCACGGGGAAACCAGCCTGCCGATCCTTGGCAAAGTGTCGATGGACATGATCGTGATCAGCCTCGATGCTGCGCCCATTTTGCGGGAAGGCGATTGGGTGGAGCTGCCGTACAGCCTGCCCGAGGCTGCCCGGCAGACCGGTCTGTCGCAGTATGAGCTATTGACCGTTCTGGGACACCGCTTCGAACGCTAGCCACGCCGTGTTGCGCTGCACATTGTGCACATGCTAAGCGCGGATGTTGCGCACAAAAACCAGGGGAGCGTACCGGAATGGCCAAGCGTACCGCCGACGGCGAGCCGATCATCATCAAGAAATACGCCAACCGGCGGCTCTACAACACCGATACCAGCAGCTACATCACGCTGGACGACCTTGCCGGCATGGTGCGCGAGAACGTCGATTTCCAGGTGCTCGATGCCAAGTCGGGCGACGACATCACCCATACCATCCTGACCCAGATCATCGTCGAAGAAGAGAGCCACGGTTCGCAGATGCTGCCGGTCAGCTTCCTGCGTGATCTTATCAGCATGTACGGCAATTCGATGCAGTCGCTGATGCCCAGCTATCTCGAAGCGAGCATGGCCAATTTCCGCAAGAACCGCGAACAGCTGCAGGAAGCTTTCGCCAAGGGCCTCGCATCCAACCCATTGGCCAAGCTGGCCGAAACCAATCTCAAGATGATGCAGAACGCGGCCGAGGCGTTCATCCCCGGGGCGCGCAAGTCGTCCAAGCCGGACCAGGCAGCGGAGCTTGCCGAGATGCGCGCGCAGATGGCTGCCATGCAGAAGAAGCTGGACGAACTGAGCAAATAGCGGCATCGGCCCGCGCTCATTCCGACTAGCAGAATACGGGAAATAGCGACGTGGCCCAGATCCGCCATGCACTCAGCACCAAGCGCGCCGATGATTTCGCCGCCTGGTACCAGGAAGTCATCTCTGCCGCACAAATGGCCGAGGAGTCGGGCGTGCGCGGCTGCATGGTGATCAAGCCATGGGGCTACGGCATCTGGGAGCGCATGCAGCGCCTGCTCGACGACCGGATCAAGGCGACCGGTCACGAGAACTCCTATTTCCCGATCTTCATTCCGCTGTCGAACTTCGCGCGTGAGGCGGAGCACGTTGACGGCTTCGCCAAGGAAATGGCGGTGGTTACCCACCATCGCCTGATCGCCGGCCCCGAGGGCGGATTGATCCCCGATCCCGAAGCCAAACTGGAAGAACCGCTGGTGGTTCGGCCGACCTCGGAAACGATCATCGGCGATGCGATGGCGCGTTGGATCCAGTCGTGGCGCGACCTGCCGCTGAAGCTGAACCAATGGGCCAACGTGGTGCGCTGGGAAATGCGCACGCGGATGTTCCTGCGCACCAGCGAGTTCCTCTGGCAGGAAGGGCACACCGCGCATGCGGACGAGGCCGAGGCCAAGGAGCACACGCTGCGCATGCTCGAGGTCTATCGCGCCTTTGCCGATGAAGACCTGAGCCTTGCGGTGGTCGCAGGCGAAAAGCCGGAGAACGAGCGTTTCCCCGGTGCGGTCGAGACCTGGTCAATCGAGGCAATGATGCAGGATGGAAAGGCGCTGCAGGCAGGCACCAGCCACTATCTCGGCACCAATTTCGCGCAGGCCAGCGGCATCCAGTACCAGGATCGCGAGGGCACGCAGACTTATGCCCACACCACCAGCTGGGGCGTTTCGACCCGGATGGTCGGCGGCGTCATCATGACGCATGGCGACGATGATGGGTTGCGCCTGCCGCCCAAGATCGCGCCGCAGCAGGTCGTCATCCTGCCGATGCTGCGCGACGACGACAGCGACGCAGCGCTGATCGACTATTGTGAAGGGCTACGCGCCACGCTCGCAGGCCAGCACGCGCTGGGTGAATCGCTGCGCGTCCTGCTCGATACGCGCCCCGGCAAGGCGGCGCAGAAGCGCTGGGACTGGGTGCGTAAGGGTGCGCCGGTAATCGTCGAGGTCGGCGGGCGCGACATGGAAAACGGCGTGGTCAGCATGCTGCGTCGCGATCGGCTGTGGGACGAGGCGAGTGGCAAGCCCGCCTTCCAGACCCCGACCCGCGAAGTGGCCGGGCAGACTATCCCCGATGTGCTCGCCGATATGCAGGCTACCTTGCTTACTGAAGCGCTCGAACGCCGCGAGGCGAACGTCACGCGCGGTGTGGCCGATTTCGCAGCGGTCGAAGCGCATTTCGGCGGCAAGGCCAAGTACCCGGGTTGGGTAGAAGTCCAGTGGTCGAAGCCGACTGGTGCTGCGCTCGACAAGGTGGTCGAGCGGCTCAAGGCGCTGAAGCTGACCATCCGCAATGTCCCGATCGGTTCGGCTCCGGCGAATGGCGCCTGTATCTTCACCGGCGAACCGGCCGTGGAACGGGTGCTCCTGGCCAAGGCTTACTAGCTTGAACTGACGGGCAGTTTGGGTGAGACAGCGGGCATGAAGAAGCTCGCTTTCGCCGCCGCCCTCATTGCCGCCCCGATTTCAGCACAGAGTTCCGATCCCGCCGCCGGCGTGTCGGAGGCACGCTTGCGCGCCGATATCGATACGCTGGTGGGGTTCGGCACGCGTCACACGCTATCCGAGCAGGACAACCCCAAGCGTGGCATCGGCGCAGCGGTCGACTGGGGCCTTGCCGAATTCAGCCGCATTTCCGCGCAATGCCGAGGTTGCCTCGAGATCGTTGCGCCGGAGCGCATGGTTTCAGGTGCACGCATTCCCACGCCGGTACGCCTGCGCAATGCCGTGGCGATCCAGCGGGGGGCCGAGCGTCCCAATGAGGTCGTGATCGTCCAGGGTCACATCGACAGCCGCGTGTCCGACCCGCTCGACTGGCAGAAGGATGCCCCCGGCGCCAACGATGATGGCTCGGGTACCGTGCTGGTGCTCGAGGCCGCGCGCAACCTGTCGCAGCGCAGCTACCCCGTCACCATCGTCTATGCGCTGCTTTCGGGCGAGGAGCAGGGGCTCTTCGGTGGACGACTGATGGCCGACTATGCTGCCGAGCAAGGCTGGCAGGTCAAGGCGGTGCTCAACAATGATATCGTCGGCGGCAGCTGCGGCAGCGACGGCTGGTGCGACGACGCGCATGTCCGCCTGTTCTCCGAAGGTCCGCGCGCCGATTTGACCGACGAACTCCGCGCGGCGCAACGCCGCGAAGGCGGCGAGAACGATACGCCGAGCCGCAATCTGTCGCGCTATATCGACCAGCTTGCGGACCAATATGACGGAAGCCTCGATGTGCGGCAGATTTGGCGCGCCGACCGCATGGGGCGGGGCGGGGACCAACTCCCCTTCCTCGAGAAGGGCTATCCTGCGGTGCGGATTACCGTCGCGGTCGAAAACTACAATTGGCAGCACCAGGACCTGCGCATCGAGGATGACATCGAGTACGGTGACACACCGGACAAGATGGATTTCCCCTACCTCGCCCGGGTCACGCAGCTGAACATCCGCGCGCTCGACGCGCTGGCGCGGACACCAGTTCCTCCTGTCGCCAAGGCTGAAGCTGCGGTGCAGACCTTTACGGACATTAAGTGGGCAGAAGTCCCTGGAGCCATCGGCTACACAGTCTGGCAACGCCGTACCGACGAACCCTATTGGCCTGCCGAGCCGGTGATCGCGAATGTCGTAGCAACCAGTGCACGACTGGAAGGCGTGCGCGGGGACGACTGGATCTTCGGAGTAAGTGCGACCGCGGTCGACGGGAAGCGCAGCCCCGTTTCCAGTGCCGTCCCTGCCGGCCAGTTTGCGCCTGCTGCACCGAAGAAGGATGACAGCGAGTAGCTGCGTCCCCATATGGCGCGCATGACAAAACAAAATAAGAACCGGCAGCCGCCCCAGCGTGGCGCAGGCATGCCGTCCAAGGAACAAATTCTAGAATTCCTCCAATCCTCACCGACCCCTGCCGGAAAGCGCGAAATCGCCAAGGCTTTCGGCCTCAAGGGTCAGGAAAAGATCCTCCTCAAGCAACGCCTCAAGGACATGGCCGAAGAAGGCCTGATCGACGGCAGGCGCACCGCCTATCACCGGATGGGCGGCGTGCCGAAGGTCACCGTGCTCAAGGTCGTTGCCATCGATGATGGCGAACCGATTGCGGAGCCCGAGAACTGGGCGCCCGATGCGCCGGGCAAACCGCCCAAGCTGACGGTCAAGGAAACCAAGAAGAGGGCTGCGCTCAAGCGCGGCGATCGCTTCCTGGCCCGGACCGAAGAAACCGCTAACGGTTGGATCGCGCATCCAATGAAGAAGCTGCCCGCGCGCACCGAGGGCATGATGGGTGTTGTCGAATTCGACGGGGCCGGAAAGCCATGGCTCGCTCCGGTCGACAAGCGCGTACGCGACAGTGCGCCGATCGGCGAATTGGGTGAGGCCAAGGAGGGCGAACTCGTCCTTGCCGAACGCATGGGCAAGTCGGTCCGCTCGCCGGTCAAGGTGGTCGAGGTCGTCGGCGATCCGCTGGCTCCCAAGAGCTTCAGCCTGATCGCCATCGCCAAGCACGGTATTCCGCACATCTTCCCGCACGAGGCCATGGCCGAAGCGGAACGCGCGACGGAGCTGGGTCTCTCGCCCGATCACCGCGAGGATTTGCGCGCCGTCCCGATCGTCGCCATCGACCCGGCCGACGCGCGCGACCATGACGATGCCATCTGGGCCGAATCCGATGGGCAGGGCGGATACAACGCCATCGTCGCCATTGCCGACGTCAGCTATTACGTCCGACCCGGCGGCGCGCTCGACCGTGAGGCCCGCAAGCGCGGCAACTCGGTCTATTTCCCCGACCGGGTCGTGCCGATGCTGCCCGAAGTGCTCAGCGCGGACGTCTGTTCGCTGAGGGAAGACGTCGACCGTGCGGCGATGGCTTGCCACATGCACATCGATGCGCAGGGGCAGATCAAGAGCTGGCGCTTCACCCGCGCCATTGTCCGCATCGTACGCAATATCGCCTACGAGGATGCGCAGGCGGCAATCGATGCCGGTGACGCGCCCGAGTACCTGAAGAACCTTTGGGGCGCGTGGAAGCTCTTGCTCGCCGCGCGCGAGGCCCGTGACCCGCTTGAGCTCGAACTGCCCGAACGGCAGGTGAAGCTCAACGATGCCGGCAAGATCGAAGAAATCGCCGTGCGCGAAAGGCTCGACGCGCATCGCGTGGTCGAGGATTTCATGATCGCCGCCAATGTGGCCGCCGCGAAGGCGCTAGAGGCGAAGAAAGCCCCTGTCGTCTATCGCATCCACGAACAGCCGAACCGGGAAAAGATGATCGCCCTGCGCGATTACCTCGCCACGCAGGGGCGCAAGCTTGCGCTCGGCCAGGTCATCACTCCAGGCCTGTTCAATCGCATGCTCAAGGACATCGCCGATCCGGCGGAAAAGGTCCTGATCATGGAGGCTGTGCTACGCAGCCAGACGCAGGCCTATTACGGGCCGCAGAACGCGGGCCACTTCGGCCTTGCGCTCGGCAGCTACGCGCATTTCACATCGCCCATCCGGCGTTATTCCGACCTGTTGGTCCATCGCGCACTGGTCGACGCCTATGGCCTCGAGCAGCCCAAGCCCAAGGTGAATCTGCCGGAAGGCAGCGGCCTCTCGGATCGCGACAAGACCGCGCTCAGCCAGATCACCGACGCAATCAGCCAGACCGAACGACGCGCGATGGAGGCCGAACGGGACACGATCGACCGCTATGTCGCCGCCTGGCTTTCGGGCCGTGTGGGTGAGACTTTCGACACGCGGATCACCGGCGTGCAGGGCTTCGGCTTCTTCGCCACCATCGATAAGCTCGGCGGCGACGGCCTCGTTCCCGTCTCGACGCTGGGGCGCGAATATTTCCGCTACGATGAGGCGGCGCAGAAACTGGTCGGCGAGGACAGCGGCACGGAGTATGCTGTCGGTGACCGGCTGAAGCTCAAGCTGGCCGAAGCGAATGCACTGACCGGCGCGCTCAAGTTCGAGGTTCCCGACAGCGACGGTGCCCCGGTCGAACAACGTGGCGCCCGACCTGCCCCGCGCAAGAAACCGCCACAAAAGGGGAAGGGCGCCCCTCGCCAGAAGCATGCGCAGGGCCAGCGCGGCCGACCGTCCAACATTCGCCACCAGGGGCGGGGGAAGAAGCGCTAGGCCAGCCTGTCGATGTCTTCCCGACTCAAACCGCCGGGGACGATATAGAGCGGGCAGGGCAGCTGCCCCGCATGGGCTGAGAAGTGGCTTACCAGCGGCCCCGGCGCGCCATCGGCGCAAGCACCGAGCACGAGCGAGGCGATCTCGCCATGCTCCTCGATATATTTGCGGATAACCTCCGCAGGCGTGCCAGGGCGCACGGCAATCGTTGGCATCTTGCCGCTTTCGGCAAAGATATGGCCGGCAGCATTGTTGGCCATGACTTCGGCCCGTTCGCGCGCTTCCTGTTCGATCGTCGCCTGCACGCCGCCGAAGGCCGAAAAGGTCTGCTGCGGGACCAGCGCCAGGATATGCACCGAGCCGCCCGTCTTCTGCGCACGCAGCGAGGCGAAGCGGAGCGCCTGGTTAGCCTCCTCCGTCTCGTCCATCACAACCAGGTAGATACGCATGCCAGTCCCCTCAGTCCCTGCGTGCGGGATATCCGGTAATTCGTATTCTGCGCAAGGACCTTGCAGCGCGCGCGCAACTTGGCCAGAGGACGAGGCAAGACGTTTGCCCGTGAGAGGACGCTACGGAAACCATGCCCACGCCGATCAAGATGCCCGCCCTGTCGCCCACCATGGAAGAGGGCACTCTGGCTCGCTGGTTGGTGAAACCGGGGGATACGGTCAGCGCGGGCGACATCATGGCCGAGATCGAGACTGACAAGGCGACGATGGAGTTCGAGGCGGTCGACGAAGGGACGATCGTTTCGATCGCGGTCGATGAAGGCACCGAAGGGGTCAAGGTCGGCACCGTGATCGCAATGCTCGCCGAAGAGGGCGAGGATGCCAGCGCGGCAGCAGCCGCTCCCGCTCCCGCCGCTGAAAAGCCGAAACCCGAGCCCAAGGCCGAGGCAGCACCCGCTCCGGCACCCGCTCCTGCTCCTGCGCCCGTTGCTGCTGCACCCAAGGCATCGGGCGACCGTATCGTGGCCTCACCGCTGGCAAAGCGTATTGCCGAACAGAAGGGTATCGACCTCGCAGGCGTTACCGGCAGCGGCCCCAACGGCCGTATCGTCAAGGCGGATGTCGAGGGCATACAGCCCGGCGCCGCACCGGCCAAAGCCGAAACTGCTGCGCCCGCTCCGGTCAAGCCCGCGACGCTGGGCGGCGATCTCGATGCGCCTTACGAAGCGCAGAAGCTCAACAATGTCCGCAAGGTCATCGCGCGCCGCCTGACCGAAGCGAAGCAGACGATCCCGCACATCTACCTCACCGTGGACGTACGGCTCGATGCGCTGCTCAAGCTGCGCGGCGAACTCAACAAGAGCCTCGAGCCCGATGGCGTGAAGCTCTCGGTCAACGACCTGCTGATCAAGGCGCTTGCCCGTGCACTGCAGCGCGTGCCCAAGTGCAATGTCAGCTTCCAGGGCGACGAGCTGTTCCAATACAGCCGCGAGGACATCTCTGTTGCCGTCGCCGCGCCTTCGGGCCTGATCACCCCGATCATCCGCGATGCGGGCCGCAAGGGCCTCGCGCAGATCAGCACCGAGATGAAGGAACTCGCAGGCAAGGCCAAGGACGGCAAGCTGCAGCCGCATGAATTCCAGGGCGGCACGGCCTCGCTCTCCAACCTCGGCATGTTCGGCACCAAGCAGTTCGACGCGGTGATCAACCCGCCGCAGGCAATGATCCTCGCGGTCGGCGCGGGCGAGCAACGCCCCTGGGTGATCGACGGCGCGCTGGGCGTCGCCACGGTGATGAGCGCCACGGGCAGTTTCGACCACCGCGCCATCGACGGCGCCGACGGCGCGGCGCTGATGCAGGCGTTTCAGCAGTTGGTGGAGAACCCGATGGGGCTGGTGGTCTAATTGATCGTCTCTCGCACCTCGATTGCGGCCCTTCTTGCGGCACATATTCTATTTGTGTGGGGAATGATTGGATTCCTCGGAGAAACCTGGTTGATGCTGCTTCTCTGTGGCGCGTCCCAAAACTCGCTATTGAGTGGGTCGCTTGGGGTTATGTGGCTTGTTGCAACGCTGACCCCCATCCTCGGGATTGTTTCAATAGTGAAGACCCGTTGGGGCTCACTCTACGTTTGTTCCGTCGCATTTACGTTATTTATCTTTTGGCTCATTCAATACCTACGAGAGCTCAGGATAACATTCTGCGATGCGCTCTGAACCCCTCATCCGCGTCACTGCCATGCCGACCGACCTCAACCCCTATGGCGGAGTGTTCGGTGGCTGGCTGATGAGCCAGATGGCACTGGGTGCGGGTTCGCTCGCGAGCCGGGTGGGAAAGGGCAAGGCGGTGGTCGTCTCGGCCACCGATTTCGCCTTCCCCGGCGCGATGCAGGTGGGGGACGAGCTCTCGGTCTATTGCGAGGTCGTCACCACCGGCAACACGTCGCTCACCATTGCGGCCGAGGCGGTCGGCCGCGAGCGCAACGGCGAGGCTGAAACCAAGGTGGCGCAGGGCACCTTCAAGTTCGTGCTGCTGGACGAGAACGACCGCCCGCGCGCGGTGTCGGGGCAGTGGGTATGACCGCTGTCCTACAGGTGCGCCAGCATGGCATCATGTCGGGCATGGCCCGCCTATACGCAATACTCCCTGATCCCGCATTTTCCGCCCACGCGAAAGGTGACAATCCTGATCGCATCTCGGCCCGGTTTGCCGAGGGTAAGGCGCGGATCGCAGAGTTTTTCATAACCCCCCGGTCGGTGTTCCACCCGGCCGGCGAATCAACACGCATCAGGCAGGCAATTCATGGCTGACACTTCTTACGACGTCATCGTTCTCGGTTCCGGACCCGGCGGCTATGTCGCGGCGATCCGCTGTGCGCAGCTGGGCCTGAAGACCGCCATCGTCGAACGCGAACTGCTGGGCGGCATCTGCCTCAACTGGGGCTGCATCCCGACCAAGGCGCTGCTGCGATCGGCCGAGATCCTGCACTATGCCCAGCACGCGAGCGACTATGGTCTCAAGATCGCCGGCAAGATCGAGGCGGACCTTGAAGCGGTGGTAAAGCGCAGCCGCGGCGTGGCCAAGCAGCTCAACCAGGGCGTCACGCACCTGATGAAGAAGAACAAGATCACGGTGCATATGGGCGAGGGCACGCTGACCGGCCCGACCTCGCTGACGGTTAAATCCGACAAGGGCGAGGAGAAGCTCACCGCCAGGCATATCATCATCGCCACCGGCGCGCGTGCCCGCGACCTGCCTTTCGCCAAGGCCGACGGCAAGCGCGTGTGGACTTATCGTCATGCGATGACGCCGAGCGAAATGCCCAAGAAGCTGCTGGTGATCGGCAGCGGCGCAATCGGGATAGAGTTCGCGAGCTTCTACAACGACATGGGCTGCGAAGTGACCGTGGTCGAAATGCTCGACCGCGTGGTGCCGGTGGAAGACAAGGACGTCTCCGCTTTCCTCGAAAAGAGCCTGACCAAGCAGGGCATGACGATCATGACCGGTGCCGGGGTTGAGGACCTCAAGGTCTCCGCCAGTGGCGTGAAGGCGAAGATCAAGGCCAAGGACGGCAAGGTTTCCGAGACCGAGTTCAGCCACTGCATCGTCGCCATCGGCATCGTTCCGAACACCGAGAACGTCGGGCTCGAGAAGCTGGTCGATCTCGACCGTGGCTTCATCCAGATCGATCCCTTTGGCCGCACCAAGTCGAAGGGATTGTGGGCGATCGGCGACTGCACGCCCGGGCCGTGGCTGGCGCACAAGGCGAGCCATGAGGGTGTCACCACCGCCGAAACTATCGCCAAGGAACTGGGCAACAAGGACGTCCATCCGCACCCGCTCGACCGCAACAACATCCCCGGTTGCACCTATTGCCACCCGCAGATCGCCAGCGTCGGCATGACCGAGGCCAAGGCAAAGGAAGCGGGCTACGAGGTCAAGGCCGGAACCTTCCCCTTCATCGGCAATGGCAAGGCCATCGCGCTGGGTGAGGCCGAAGGCTTCGTGAAGACCGTGTTCGATGCGAAGACCGGCGAGCTGCTGGGCGCACATATGGTCGGTGCGGAAGTGACCGAGATGATCCAGGGCTTTGTCGTCGGCAAGACGCTGGAGACGACCGAGGCGGAACTGATGAACACCGTCTTCCCGCACCCGACGATAAGCGAGAGCATGCATGAGAGCGTGCTTGCCGCATACGGGCGCGCGCTGCATATCTGATCCGCGCGCATAACAGGGGGAGGGCGCAGTGACCGATTTCTTGATCCTCGCCTTCCTGATCCTGGTCGCGGGCCTGGTTTCGGTCCCGCTGGCGACACGCTTCGGCCTGGGCTCGGTACTCGGCTATTTGCTCGCCGGAATGGCGATCGCGCCACTGCTGGGCGCGCTCAAGGTCGATGTCGATGCACTGCAGGTCTTCGCCGAATTCGGCGTGGTGATGATGCTGTTCATCGTCGGGCTGGAACTGGAGCCGAAAAAACTCTGGGCGATGCGCGGTACGCTGATCGGTACCGGCGGCGGGCAAGTGTTCCTGACTGTGCTGGCAATGACCGGCGTCTCGCTGCTAAGCGGCAACCCTTGGCAGACCGCGCTGGCCATCGGCATGGTGCTGGCCCTGTCGTCGACGGCAATCATCGTCCAGTCGCTGAACGAGAAGGGGCTGCTCAAGAGTACCGGCGGCGAAGCGGCATTTTCGGTCCTCCTGTTCCAGGACGTGGCCGTGATCCCGATCCTGGCGATCCTCCCGCTGCTGGCATTGCCAGAGCTGGTATCGGCGGTTCCAGTTGCCGAGGCGGCAGGGGCTTCGCATGGCGCGTCACTCGACTTGACCGCCCACCTGGCCGCCTGGCAGGCCGCACTCGTCCGCGTCGGCGCCGTGGCCGCCGTGGCTTTCATAGGCAACTACCTGACGCGCCCGATCTTCCGCTACATCGCCGCCGCCAACCTGCGCGAACTGTTCACCGCGGCTGGCCTTGTCTTCGTAATCGGTATCGCACTGCTGATGTCGCTGGTGGGCCTCTCTCCTGCCCTCGGAACCTTCATCGCGGGCGTGGTCCTGGCGAACAGCGAATACCGCCACGAGCTTGAGAGCGACATTGATCCGTTCAAGGGTCTCCTGCTCGGCCTGTTCTTCATCACCGTCGGCGCAGGGATAGACTTCTCGCTCGCGCTAGAACGCGCAGACGAGGTCGTGTTTTGGGCCGCTGTGACCATTGCGGTGAAAGTCGCCGTGCTATTGATCGTCGGCCGGTTGTCCGGCCTCCGGCGTGAATCGCTGTGGCTGTTTGCCCTGGCGCTTCCGCAAGCAGGCGAATTCGCATTCGTGTTGATCGCATTCGCCGTCGGCAATGCCATCTTTTCGCAAGGCCTTGCCGATCTGCTGCTGTTGGTCGTCGCACTGACCATGCTGATTACACCGTTGCTGTTCATCCTCTACGACAAGGTCATCGCGCGCGCCTATTGCGGCGGGTTCAATGAGCGGGAAGCGGATGTCATCGAGGAAGACAACCCGATCATCATCGCCGGCCGTGGGCGCGTGGGTGGGATCATCGATCGCATGCTCAATGCCGCAGGCCACCAGGCGACCGTGATCGACTATGACAGCGAGCATATCGAGCAACTCAAGAAGTTCGGCGTGAAGAGCTTCTTCGGGGACGCCACGCGACCAGACCTGCTGGCCAGTGCGGGAATCGACCGGGCCAAATTGCTGGTCGTGGCGCTGGACGAGCGCGAGCAGATCGACAAGCTGGTCCGCTACGCCTGCACCAATTTCCCCAACCTCCACGTCATCGCCCGGGCCAAGGATCGCGACCACGTCTACCACCTGTGGGCCATGGGCTGCCGCGATATCGTGCGCGAAACCTACGACAGCTCGCTGCGTATGGGTCGGGCGGCGTATGAAGCGCTCGGCGTCGATCGGCAGGCCGCCATCGCCATGGCCGACGCGTGGGAAGAAATGGACCGTACCTCCATGCGGGCGGTGGCCGACCTTTATCGCCTCGACATACCGTCGTGGGAGAACGAACCCTTGCTCACGAAGATCCGCGAATTGCGAGCGGAGTGGGATCCGAAGCTGCGGCAGGCGATGGACGACATCATGGCGCGGGGAAACTGACGGAATGGCAAAGGGTACCCACCAGTATGTCCCGGACGCGCGCAACGATGGTGTGATCATCGACATCAATGGCGAACATGTCCCACGCCCCGATGCGAAGATCAGCGTGTTCGACAGCGGGTTTATGCTCGGGGACGGGGTGTGGGAGGGAATCCGCCTGCATCACGGACGGCTCGCTTTCCTCGATCGGCATCTGGATCGGCTTTATCGCGGCGCCAAGGCCATCCTCATGGATATCGGCATCCCGCGCGATGAGCTCGAACGTCGTCTTTATGCCGTGCTCGAAACCAACGGCATGGGTGGCGATGGGGTCCATATTCGATTGATGGTGACGCGCGGTATCCGCTCCACGCCCTACCAGGATCCGCGCGTGGTGATCTCGCCTGCGACCATCGTCATCATCCCCGAATGGAAGGAGCCGGCACCGGAAACGGCCACGCGGATGCTTACTCTGGCAACGGTGCATGTCCGACGCGGCTATCCCGACGTCCAGGACCCGATGCTTAATTCGCATTCCAAGCTCAACTGTATCACCGCCTGCATCCAGGCGGCACAGGCTGGCGCGGACGAGGGACTGATGCTCGATCCGCATGGCTTTGTCGCGACCTGCAATTCGACCCATTTCTTCATCGTCAAGGACGGTGAGGTGTGGACCTCAAGCGGCGACTATTGCCTCGATGGTATCACGCGGGGGATCGTGATCGAGGCTGCGCGTGAAGCAGGCATAACCGTGCGAGAACGTAATTTCTCCCTGACTCATGTCTACGGGGCTGACGAAGCCTTCACCACGGGGACCTTCGCCGGCGTAGCACCGGTCGGTTCCATCGATGGGCGGGTACTTGGCACTGAGCGCGGCCCGATGGTCGAGCGCCTGCAGCACCTATATCTGGAACGACTGGCTCGCGATGTAGGGGCACGGGCGCGACCATGACCATCCATATCGCCATGTGGTCGGGCCCTCGTAATCTCTCGACCGCGATGATGCGGAGCTTCGCGAGCCGGGCCGATACCTTCGTCAGCGACGAACCGTTCTACGGTGCCTATCTGAAGCAAACGCAGGACCCGCAGCCGATGGCCGAAGATGTCGTCGCCTCGATGGACTGCGATTGGCAAAGGGTAGCGAAGTCGCTTCGCGGCGCAGCACCCAACGGCCGGCCGATCTGGTACCAGAAGCATATGACGCACCACATAGAAGGCCCAGTCACCATTGTGGATTTTCCCGAGATGCGACACGCTTTCCTGATCCGTGATCCGCGCAGAGTCGCGGCAAGCTACGCCAACAAGCGCACCGAGATCAGGCCAGACCATCTCGGTACCTTCCGCCAGCGTGAGTATTTCCAGAGCGTGGCAGAAAGAACGGGTCGGATTCCTCCGGTGGTCGACAGTGACGACATCCTTGCTGACCCGACCAAGGTGCTCACCGCCCTGTGCGAGGCGCTGGACCTGACTTGGGATGCGGCCATGCTCGAATGGGACAAGGGTCCGCACCCTCAGGACGGTATCTGGCAGAGCCACTGGTATGATGCGGTCAATGCCTCAACCGGATTTGGCCGTGCGCCTGGTCCACCGCCGCGCCTGGAAGGCCGCTATAGGGAGGTGGCCGACGCCTGCATGGCCGACTACGAATTCCTCAGCCAGCATGCGATCAATGGTTAGGTCTGGCGGACAGGGTGGGATTCGAACCCACGGTGGGCTTGCACCCACGGCGGTTTTCAAGACCGCTGCATTCAACCACTCTGCCACCTGTCCGCGATTTGGCCCGGCTAGCGTCCGACGCGGCACTTGTCACGCCCGTCTATCGCCGAAATAAATTTTCCCTGCGACACGCGACACTTGCCATTCATCTGCGGTCTGCGACAATCCCCTAATGATCGCGCGTCGCTTGGCTACCACTCTCGCTTCTCTTGCCCTGGTCCTTACCTCCGGCCCCGCTGTGGCGCAGGAGGGGCTGTCATTCGACGCATACATGCAATTGCTGATCGCCAGGGCTCGCGCAGAAGGCGTATCGGAAGCGACGATCCTGCGAATGACGGAGGGCCTTTCACCGAATTACCGCGTAATCGAGCTCGATCGGTCGCAACCGGGCACACCGACTCGCACCGGTTATCCCCTGGTTGCCCCCTATATCGCGACTCACGTAGATGCTGCACGCATTGGTGGCGGGCGACGGGCCTATGCCAATTACCAGGGGCGATTGGCTGCCATCGAGCGCGAGTATGGCGTTCCCGGCGAGATCCTGGTTGCGATCTGGGGCCATGAGACAGCCTATGGCTCCGTCAAGGGCGGGTTCGATCTGTCGCAAGCGCTTGCGACATTGGCGTGGGAAGGGCGGCGACGAGACCTCTTCGCGGCTGAGTTCGTCGACCTGCTCAAGGTGGCGGACAAGGGCTATTCTCGCAGCGACCTGAAGGGCAGTTGGGCTGGAGCATTCGGCAATCCGCAGTTCCTGCCTTCGGTGTACCTTCGTCTTGCAGCGGATGGTGACGGCGACGGACGCGCCGACATCATGAACAATGGTGCCGACGCGCTCGCGTCGATTGCCAACTACTTTCGAGATGCGGGTTGGCGATCTGGGCAACCATGGGGCGTCGCTGCGTCCGTACCATCGGGTTTTGATGTCGGGTCCTACCGTACCAAGATCCAGGCGCCTGTTTGCGAGCGGGTTCACGAGCGTCACAGCATGTACAAGACGGTTTCGGAATGGCGCGCGCTGGGTGTGCAGCCGCAGCGTGCCTTGGCTCCGGAAACCTTGGTGACGCTATTCCAGCCAGACGGCCCGGGCACCCGGGCATGGCTGCTGACTTCAAACTACCGCGTCATCCTCGAATACAATTGTTCGAACTACTACGCGATGAGCGTGGGACTGCTAGCGGATGAAATTGCACAATAAATCTAGATGGATAAAATGCATAGTTGCGGGCGCGATGTTGCTGGGCTCCGCGGCTGGGCTTACTCAGCCAGTCTCGCGACAACCGGCAGGGGCAACCAAGGACCCGGCGGCTGACTAACCCATCTCGGTTGGCGACCCATTCACCATCGAAAGCTCGGTGGTTGTGTAGAGGACGCGGGCAGGTTGGCATTGGTCAGGATCGGTCTCTTCCCAAGTCGTGGACAGGCGGCCGAGGCGCTCGCCAAGCTGCACGCTCAAGGTTATAGCGACGCCTTAATCAAGACTATCGACTGACACGCCGGCGCTGCGCCCGGCATGGGAGCAGACTTGCGCAAGACCACGATTTCCCTGATCGGCCTCGCCATTGCGACCGCGCCTATGCCTCTTGGCGCGCGGTCGTCGAACACGCCATCGATCCCCTCGGTCGAAGACGCGCCGATCGCCTATCTATTCGATGCCACCAGCGGGCAGGTGCTGTTCGCACGCGAAGAAGATCGGCGCTTTATGCCGGCATCCATCACGAAGGTAATGACCACCTTCCTAGCCTTCGAATGGATGGAAGAGGGACGCTTGTTGCCGCAACAGATCTTCGGAGTGCGGCCCGAAACCTTCAAGGCGTGGAGTCGCGTGGGCTCAACCATGTTTCTCCCGCCCGACGCGCGAGTGACTGCCGATGATCTTCTGCACGGAGTGACGACGGTCTCCGCCAATGACGGTGCCGTAGTCCTGGCTGAAGGCGCGGCAGGCTCGGTGCAGGATTGGATCGCGGCCATGAACGCCAAGGCTCGCGAATTGGGCATGCGTGATACCTATTACGGCACGCCCAATGGATGGATGGACGAGGGACGAACCTTCACCAGTGCGCGCGATCTTGCGCTGCTGGCCCAGGCGATGATCTCGCGGCATCCGGCCAAATATCGCCATTTCGTCGGAGCCCAGACCTTCCGCTACAACAATATCACGCAGCGTAACCACGACCCGATTTCAGGAATCGTCCCTGGGGCAGATGGGATCAAGACAGGCTTCACTAACCAGGCTGGGTTTGGCTTCCTGGGCTCCGCGGAGCGCGATGGACAGCGCCTGATCATGGTGGTGGCCGGCAGTCCGACGGGAAGGGACCGCAACAAGGCCGCCAGATCCTTCATCGAATGGGGGTTTGCGTCCTTCGACAGCCTTCCCCTGTTCCCGCAGGGCGCCCAGGTAACCGAAGCGCGGGTCCAAGACGGCGCAAGCCCCACAGTGGGGCTTCGGGGCAAGGGTCCGATCAGTATTGTCGTGCCTCATGACACAAAGCCCAGGGTCTCGATTTCCGTGCGCTACGAAGGCCCCCTGCAGGCACCCGTCCGCGCCGGTGAGGAAGTCGCAGAACTGATCGTCGAGATCGAAGGCATGCCAAAAGCGCGATTGCCATTGGTGGCTGACGGTGACGTTCCCAAGGCGAATGCCTTCCAACGCCTCATCAATGGCTTTCGGGGCTGGGTCACGTGACCCGGGGTCGCTTCATTACCTTCGAAGGCGGCGAAGGCATGGGCAAATCGACCCAGGCGAAGTTGCTGGCCGAGGCACTTTCTGCACGCGGGCTTGCAGTCGACTTCACTCGCGAGCCTGGCGGAACGCCTGGCGCCGAAGCGGTCCGAACGCTGTTGCTCCACCCACCCGGTGAAGGGTGGAGCAGGGAAGCGGAGGCTCTGCTTTTCGCCGCGGCGCGTTCCGATCACGTCACGCACCGCATTCGCCCGGCCTTGGAGCGAGGCAGCTGGGTTGTGTGCGATCGCTTTGTCGATTCGAGCCGCGCATATCAGGGAGTCGCCGGCGGCTTGGGGGACGAACGCATCCTCTCCCTGCATCAATTCGGCAGCGAGGGGTTGTTGCCCGACCTGACCATCGTGATCGAAGCCCCGTTAGAGGATGTCTCTCGACGTTTGGCTGCGCGGGATGTGGGCGGACCGGACGCAATCGGTGGCCGTGCAAGTGAATACCATGCATCGGTCAACGCCGCCTTCCTTGCCTTCGCAGAAGCCGATCCAGGGAGATTCCGGATCGTCGACGGTGCAGGGGATGTGGAGCAGGTCCACGCGCGCGTGATGCAGGTCATTGCACCCCTGCTGGAATCTCCATGACCCTGCTGGGACACGATGAGGCCTGGCGGGAATGGCGCGAGGCCATGGCCGGTTCGCGGATGCATCATGCCTGGCTGCTTGCCGGTCGCAGGGGTGTCGGCAAGGCAAGCTTCGCCCTAGCTGCGGCCCGTGAACTTGTCGGAGCGGCGCCCGGGCAAGACCATCATCCGGATATCATCGTGCTGACGCATGGGCCGAAGGACGACAAGGAGGAACGCAAGCGCGCCGATGGCAAGCCTTTCGAACTCGCGCGCAGCATTCGCATCGCGCAGGTTCGTTCCATGCAGCAGCGGCTGACGACGCGCCCTACAGTGGGCAGCCGCCGTGCCATCATCATCGATCCGGCCGACGATCTCGAGCGTAACGCCGCCAATGCACTGCTCAAGAGCCTGGAAGAGCCGCCCGTCGGGACATTCTTTCTCCTGGTCGCACACAGTCCGGCACGGTTGCTCCCGACCATTCGCTCGCGTTGCCGAGTCCTTCGCTTCCCCACAGTGTCCGACGCCGAAATGGATCGCTTGTTGGCGGAATTGGCACCACTGGCCAACGCGGCAACTCGCACCGCGGCGATCGCCGCGGCAGCAGGTTCGCCAGGAGCTGCGCGCGATTTCGTCGAGCTGGAGCTGGGCGAAGTAGCAGAGCTGATGGGGCGTATCCTGAGCGAAGGTGATCGTGACTTCGCCTTGCGTGGGAGATTGGCGGGAGCGATCGGGGCCCGGCCCGACCGTGAGCGGCTGCAGGCGGTACTCGATCTGGCACGTGCCGAACTGGTCAGGCGGCTCGACGGAACGGAAGCCGATCCGCGCCCCGCGATAGACGCACATGCCGAACTCGTGCGCTTGACTGGCGAGCAACCGACCTACAACTTCGACGCCGGATTGCTTGCGATGGAAATCGGCACCTTGCTCGCGAACGCTGCCAAGGCTAGCGAGCGGGCCGATGGCTGACAGTTTTTACATTACCACCGCGATCAACTACCCCAATGGCCGCCCGCATATCGGGCACGCCTATGAGGGGATCGCAACCGATGTCATGGCGCGCTTCCAGCGCCTGCGGGGACGCGATGTTCGCTTCGTCACCGGCACGGACGAGCATGGGCTGAAGATGGATCAGACCGCGCGCAACCAGGGTCGCGCGACAATCGATCTTGCGGATGAAATGTCTGGCCATTTCCGCGACATGGCGGACCGCCTCGATCTCTCCTACGATGAATTCGTGCGAACAAGCGAGGATCGCCACAAGGCGGCCAGCGTCGAGCTGTGGAAGCGCATGCAGGCGGCCGGTGATCTCTACCTCGACCGCTACGAGGGATGGTACTCCGTCCGGGATGAAGCCTTCTATGATGAGAGCGAACTGGTTGCGGGCGAGGGCGGGGCGAAACTGTCGCCGCAGGGAACTCCGGTGGAATGGACCGCAGAGGAGACCTGGTTCTTCCGCCTCTCCGCCTATCAGGACAAACTGCTCGCACTCTATCGCGACAATCCGGATTTCATTCGACCCGAGAGCCGCCGCAATGAAGTGATGCGCTTCGTCGAAGGCGGATTGAAGGATCTTAGCGTCTCGCGGACCAGTTTTAACTGGGGCGTGCCCGTACCCGACAGCGAAGGTCACGTAATGTACGTCTGGGTCGACGCGCTGACGACCTATCTGACCGGCGTAGGTTTCCCCGATGCCACCGGCGAAATGTTCCAGCGGTATTGGCCGGCCAACATCCACATGATCGGCAAGGACATTACGCGGTTCCACACGGTCTACTGGCCAGCGTTCCTGATGAGCGCGGGTCTGCCACTGCCCAAACATGTTTTCAGCCACGGCTTCCTGCTCGCACGCGATGGCGGCAAGATGAGCAAGAGCGCCGGCAACGTGGTCGATCCGCTTGAACTGGCCGAACAGTATGGCGTCGACAATCTGCGCTATTTCTTCATGCGCGAAATCGCTTTTGGCCAGGACGGGAGCTATTCGGCCGAAGCCATAGTTACGCGCTGCAATGCCGAGCTCGCCAACAGCTTCGGCAATTTGGCCCAGCGCACGCTGTCGATGATCGCCAAGAATATGGATGGACGGCTGGAAGCCTTCGAGAGCGCTGCGGCGGACGATGACCTGCTGGCCAAGGTCACTAACGCCTGCGGGGCGGAACTTCCGCAGGAGTTCGAGAAGCTCAATTTCAGTGTCGGTATCGAAGCCTGGATGCGCGCGGTCTATGCCTGCAACCAATACGTCGATGAACAGGCGCCCTGGACACTCAAGAAGACCGACCCCGAACGGATGAAGGCGGTGTTGCTGACACTGTACATCGCCATCCGCGACCTTGCCATCGCCATCCAGCCCGTGGTGCCAAGCAAGGCCGCTGCGGTACTCGACATGCTCGGCATTCCCGCCGAGGCGCGGAACTACGCGGCGCTGGACGATAGTGGCTGGTTTGAGGCGCTCGTCGCGCAGGGACATTCAATCGCCGCGCCAACGCCGGTATTTCCCCGTCTGGAAGCCCCCGCCGAGGCCGAGTGATGCTGGTCGATAGTCACTGCCACCTCGAGTACAAAGGCCTGGTCGACGATCAGGACGGGGTCCTCGCACGGGCCCGCGAAGCTGGTGTTAAGGCCTTCCTGAACATCTCGACCAAGCGCGAAGAGTGGGATCAGGTCGTCGGAACCGCGCGGGGCAATCCTGATGTCTTTGCCAGCGTGGGCGTGCATCCGCACAATGCGGACCAGCATTTAGACCTGACGCGAGAGGAGTTGCTCGAGGCGACCCGCGACCCCAAGGTAATCGGGATCGGGGAAACCGGGCTCGACTATTACTATGATCATTCGGACCGTGCGGCCCAGCAGCGCCTGTTCCGGATACACATCAACGTCGCGCGGGAAACGGGCCTGCCGGTGATTATCCATACGCGCGATGCCGAAGACGACACCCTGGCGATCCTTTCGGATGAAATGGGGCAGGGCGCCTTCCCAGCGTTGATCCATTGTTTCACGGCTTCAGCAGAGTTTGGCGAGCAGGTACTAGAACTGGGGCTATCCATCTCGCTCTCAGGCATCGTGACATTCAAGAATGCCAAGGACTTGCAAGAGGTAGCGAGGACAGTACCGCAGGATCGGCTGCTGGTCGAAACGGACAGTCCCTTCCTTGCACCTGTACCACATCGTGGGAAGAGCTGTGAGCCAGGTTATGTTCGCGACACGGCCTCTTTCATTGCTGAATTGCGAAGCGAATCCTTGGAAGAACTTGCGGCCTACACGACCCGGAACTTCTTCGATCTTTTCAGCAAGGCCGCTGTATGAAGCTGCTGATGCTCGGCTCTGGCACCTCGACCGGGGTACCACGGATTGGCAACGATTGGGGTGAATGCGACCCGGAAGAACCGCGCAACCGCCGCACACGAGTGTCGATCCTGATCGAGAACGAAGCGGGTCAGCGAATACTGGTCGATACGTCGACGGATCTGAGAGCTCAACTTCTTGCCAATGGAATTGGGAAGGTTGATGCCGTATTTTGGACGCATGATCATGCCGACCATTGCCACGGTATCGATGACCTGCGGGTCATGCGGTATGATCGGAGCAATCCGCTACCGGGATTTGCGAGCAAAGGGACTTGCGCGCGGCTGCGGAAGCGCTTCGACTATGTGTTCGAAGGCCAGCATGGGTATCCGACGTTGATGGATCTCAAGGAATTCGATGCAATTCATCTGGTTGCAGGATTTTCTTTCGACTTCGTCGAAATGCCGCATGGCCCAGTGACAAGTACGGGCTTCCGCTTCGAAGCGGACGGCAAGACGATCGTCTACGCCACGGATTTCAGCACCATCACTGCAGATATGGTCGCCTGCTTCAGCGGCGCCGATATCCTGGTGGTGGACTGCCTGCGTCGTCGACCGCATCCTACGCATGCGCATCTCGATATGGCACTGGAGCTCGCCCAGAAGACCCGCGCGCGGAAGACGGTGCTGACGCATCTCGACAAAAGCATGGATTACCGTAGCTTATGCGATGAAGTGCCCAAAGGCGTGATCGTTGGATACGATGGATTGGAGCTGGCTGCTTGAGCGAGTTGCAGATTATGGCGTTGATACCGCTAATCGGTTTCCTCATCTTGAACATTGCGGGGTTTCAGCGGTTTAATGTGGGCTGGCAGAAGGCGCTCTACATGGCGGGTGCCTGGGCGGGGATTTTTGCGATCGTGATCTTGTTCATCGATTTCGTGAGGTAGCGGAGCCTAACTGCTCAATCGGGAGATCATGAGGGGAAGTTGCCGCCTCTCGACCGCATCGGCATTTTACATAATATGTATTATCCTCTTTAATTGCCTCACACGCTCAACACCTCTCACTGCCCCCGCTTTGACACCATTACATCGCAGGCTATGCGAGGATCATGTCTGATCAATTGAACCGCCTTCTCGCAATCATGGCGAGGCTCCGTGACCCACAGCATGGATGCGAGTGGGATACGGCACAGAATTTCCGCACAATCGCACCCTATACGATCGAGGAAGCCTACGAGGTCGCCGACGCGATTGCGCGGGACGACATGAACGACCTTCGCGGCGAACTTGGCGATCTTCTGTTCCAAGTCGTCTTCCACGCACGCATGGCCGAAGAGGCTGGACACTTCGCGTTCGAGGACGTCGCCCGCGACATTTCGGATAAGATGGAAGCACGCCACCCACATATCTTCGGTGAGGAAGACGGCGTGATGGAAGATGCCCGTTGGGAAGATCTCAAGGCGGCCGAACGAGAGGCTTCGGGATCGACTAGCGCCATGGACGGCGTTGCACTGGCCCTGCCAGCATTGCTGCGCTCACACAAACTACAGAAACGGGCTGCGCGCGTCGGGTTCGAATGGCACGACGTGAAAGGTCCGCTCGAGAAGCTCCAGGAAGAGATCGAGGAACTGGAAGCGGCTCAATCCGACGAGGATCGCCTCATGGAGGCGGGCGATGTCCTCTTTGTCATGGTCAACATCATCCGTCGCTATGGTGTCGATCCTGAACAGGCGCTACGCGCCTCGAACGCGAAATTCGAGAAGCGATTCAGACAGATGGAGCGGTTATCTGCAGTTCAAGGTCATGAATTTGCGGCGCTCTCGCTCGACGAGCAGGAAGAATATTGGCAGCACGTCAAGGCTCGGGAACGCAAGTTGACAGACGATCAGATAACACCCTGAGCCGCTAGCCGCGCAACTTCATCCCCACTCATGCCCAAAAGCGAACCATAGATCTCCAAGTTATCCTGTCCCGGCACCGCAGGCGCTGGGCGCCGGATGGATGACGGGGTCTTGGACAGCTTGGGAAAGGCGTTCTGCATCCTGATCGCTCCGCGGGTCTGCGTCTCTACCTCGACGATTGCCTGTCTGGCCTGGAAATGCGGGTCAGCCAGCATGTCCTTCGCCGTATAAACCCTGCCCGCGGGGATCGAATGTGCGATCATCGCTTCGTCAACCTCGTCCATCGTCAGTGTCGAGGTCCACGCATTGATCAGGCCGTCGAGCTCTTCCTGGTTCTGGCCGCGCGCAAGATGGGTCGCATAGCGTGGGTCCTGGGCCAATTCGGGTTGCCCCATCGCCTCTGCCAGTCGGGCAAATATCCCATCCTTGTTTGCCCCAATCATGAAGGGCCCGTCCTTGCAGGAATAGACGTTGGATGGTGCAATGCCTGGCAGGATCGAACCTGAGCGTTCGCGGATGTAGCCATTATAGTCGTATTCGGGGACCAGCCCCTCCATGACCTGCAGCACCGCTTCGTATAGCGCCGCGTCTATAACCTGCCCCTCGCCCGTCTTTTCACGGTGATGCAGCGCTGCGAGCACGCCCATCGTGCCGTAGGTCGCGCAAAGCGTGTCGCCGATGGAGATACCCATTCGCGCTGGCGGTCGATCCGGATCGCCCACGATATAACGCCAACCGCCCATCGCTTCGCCAATACCGCCAAAGCCGGCCCGATCCGAATAAGGCCCGTCCTGCCCGTATCCCGACATGCGCACTATGATAAGCGGTGGCTTGGCCGCGAGCAGTTCATCGGGAGCGAGACTCCACCTCTCGAGGGTTCCAGGCTTGAAGTTTTCTACCACCACGTCCGCAGTCTGGATCAGTCGCCGAGCAAGCTGCTGACCTTCCGGCATCCGCAGGTTGCAGGTGACCGAGCGCTTGTTGCGCGCGATCACCTCCCATTGGACCTTCTCGGCACCCTGCCCCCACTCGCGCATCGGATCGCCCGCCCCCGGCGGCTCGATCTTGATCACCTCTGCGCCCATGTCGCCAAGCAATTGGCCGCAAAAGGGCCCGGCGATCAACTGCCCAAGTTCGACGACGCGCAGCCCCGCAAGGGCACCGGGTGTAGAAGAGGTCATGCCACACTCTCTCCCGGTGTCGTGCCAGGACGCGGGAACAGGCCCGCCCTGCCCACCATCGAGGGCAACTGCCTGCCCATGACCTCAGCGAGCCAGTGGTTCGATGACAGAAGGACTTCCAGATCGAGGCCGGTCTGAATTCCTGCTCGCTCGAGCATATAGGCCACATCCTCAGTTGCGACATTGCCCGTTGCGGCAGGGGCAAAGGGGCAACCGCCGATGCCACCAATCGAGGCGTCTACGATCCGCGCGCCGACGCCAATGGCAGCCCACACATTCGCAAGGCCCGTGCCGCGTGTGTTATGGAAATGCACTCGCACGGGGATCGGCGCGACCGCCTCGCGCACCTGCTCTACAAGGCGTGCGACATGCGCCGGATCAGCGACGCCGACCGTGTCGGCTAGGCCAATTTCCTCCGGTTGCACTTCGGCAATGGCCGCAGCCATCGCCACGATCCTGTCTTGGCTGACTTCGCCTTCGAACGGACAGCCAAAAGCAACCGCAATCGTTGCCTGACCGGTCAGACCCGCGGATCGGGCGCGGGCGATAATCGCGCGCGCGGCTTCGACCGACCCTTGACTGGTCTGCCCCTGATTAGCCATCGCAAAACGGTCGGTGGCCACCGCGACGGCGCCGAGCTGGTCGATCCGCCCCGTACCTATCGCGCGCTCCGCCCCGCGATCGTTCATGACCAGACCGATGTATGTAACATCGTCCCGCTGCGTCAGGCCTTCGCAAACCAGTTCCGCATCGGCCATTTGCGGCACTGCCCTTGGGTTCACGAAGCTGGCGACCTCGATACGCCGGGATCCCGCAGCGATGGCGCGTTCGATCAGCGCAAGCTTGTCCTCGGTCGAGACAAGCAGCTTTTCGTTCTGCAATCCGTCACGGGGGCCAACTTCGACCATTTCGATAGCGGATGGGTATTCCTCAGCCATGGTCCCTTGCGCTCCGCCCCGCCTGTGTAGTTGCCCCTACAGGCTTTGGTAGCGGCCGAAGTCCTTCTCTGAAAGCTTGACCACGATGCGGCGCTTTCCTGTGTCACCCTTCGCCTCGTCGGCTAGGACATTGCCATGTTGATGCAGCCACGCCAGCCTGCGTCCGTCTCCAGCAGCCAGTTCCAGCTCATAGGTGCGTGCAGCCGAGGTCAACAAGCTATCCAGGCGCGCGAGCAGGTTCTCCAGCCCCTCCCCCGTCAAGGCGGAGATCGCCACGATATCGTCTTCAGCCGCAGCAACCTCCAACAACTCGGCACGGTCTTCGGATCCGAGAAGATCGAGCTTGTTCCATGCCTCGACGATCGGAATACGAGTGGTCTCCCCTTGCCCGTCAACGACGCCTAGGTCGGCCAGAACCTGCAACACCTGCTTCTTCTGCGCATCGCTTGAAGGGTTCGACATGTCCCTGACGTGGCAAATCACATCCGCCGCGGTGACTTCTTCCAGTGTGGCGCGGAAGGCTGCGACAAGCTGCGTCGGCAGGTCGGAAATGAAACCGACTGTATCCGAGAGGATCGCCTTCTCAACGCCCGGCAAGGCAATGGCCCGCATGGTCGGGTCGAGCGTGGCAAAAAGCAGATCTTCGGCCATGACTTCCGCGCCCGTCAACCGATTGAACAGTGTCGACTTGCCGGCATTGGTATAGCCGACCAGTGCAATTACCGGCCAAGGCGCTCGCTCGCGTCGTTCACGATGAAGGCCACGTGTCTTGCGAACCTGCTCGAGTTCCTTGCGCAGCCTGCCCATTCGCTGGCGGATCATCCGACGGTCGGCTTCGATCTGCGTTTCGCCGGGACCACCGAGAAAACCGAAGCCACCGCGCTGGCGTTCGAGGTGTGTCCAACTGCGGACAAGGCGGCTTTGCTGGTAATCGAGATGCGCCAGTTCGACCTGCAACCGCCCTTCGGCTGTCGCCGCGCGTTCGCCGAAGATTTCGAGGATCAGGCCGGTACGGTCGATCACCTTGCGGCCAAGCTTTTCCTCCAGGTTGCGCTGCTGGATCGGGCTTAATGCACCGTCGACAACCACAAGTTCGGCCTGCTCCTGCTCGCAGGCGATCCGGATATTCTCTACCTGACCGGCGCCGAACAACAGGTTCGGGCGAACCTGCCGGACGGGCAAGGTAAAGCTGTCCGCAACTACGATGCCAATGGCCAGCGCGAGCCCTTCGGCTTCTGCCAAGCGAGACTCCGTATCGAGGTCATAGCTGATCCCGCGGATATCCGGGCACACGACAAGGGCCCGCGCACCGCGCGAAACCTCGCCCATCAAATCATCGTCGAAACTCAGCTGGCGCTCTCTTCCCAATCCTCGGTCAGGTCGACCGGCGTGGTCGGCTGGATCGTGGATACAGCGTGCTTGTAAGCCAGCTGGACGTAGCCGTCACGTTCGAGCAGCATGCAGAAAAGGTCGTATGCCGCGATCTTGCCCTGCAACATCACACCATTGACCAGGAACATGGTCACCTGCGCCTCAGCCTCGCGGACACGCGTAAGGAACACGTCCTGCAGCAGGCGCTGGCGAGCGTTCGAATTCTGACTGACGAACTGGGAAGCATCCACGGGCTGCGCCGGCATGATCGTGCTGATCGCGTGCTTGTAGACAAGCTGAGACTGCCCATCCCTACGCAGCAGGATCGAGAAGTTGTCGAACCATGTCACGATGCCCTGGAGCTTCACGCCCTTGACGAGGAACATCGTTACGGGGGTCTTGTTTTTGCGCAGAAGGTTCAGGAATGCGTCCTGTAGATTACCTTGCCGCTGCCCTCCGCCGTCCCCACTCGCGGACTTTGCCGGTCGCGGACGGGCAGATAGGGTACGTTCGGACATTTCTGTCTCTCCATATTTTTGGCGGACAGGGTTATCCGCGACTGGGCGCCCACCGCACCCGAATGCGCATGGCAGAACGCCGTGCACAACATATTTAGGCGATCTCCGCCAATTTTCGCAATGATTGTATTGCTTTTCGTCGAAGGAGTAAGGATTTGGCCGAATTCAGCCTTTCCGATCGCCCGGCTTCTTGTCGGCCATCCCCAGCAGCTTCAGCTTTCGGTGCAGCGCCGAACGCTCCATCCCGATGAAGGATGCCGTTTTCGAAATATTGCCCGAAAACCGCCGGATCTGGATCGCCAGGTACTCGCGTTCGAAATTCTCTCGCGCTTCCCTCAGTGGCGCACCCATCAAGGCTGCAACACCGCTGTTTCCGCCTAGCTTGCCGCCAAGTACTTCCTCGGGGAGCATGGCGGCCTCAATCTCTTCAAGTTGATCGCGTGGCGTCAGGATGATCGTGCGTTCCACCACATTTCGTAGCTGGCGGACATTGCCCGGCCAGTCATACGCCTGGAGCGCGGCCATCGCCTCCTCGCTTATGGTTGGCGGGCGAATACCCTGCTCCGCCGCGTAGTGGGTAAAGAAGGTCTCGGCCAAGGCAGGGATATCGTCACGTCGTTCGGACAGTGATGGAACCTCTACCGGCACCACATTGAGCCGGTAGAACAGATCTTCGCGGAAGCGCTTTTCTTCCATTTCCTTGTGCAGGTCGCGCGCTGTCGATGAGACTACGCGCACGTCGACCCCGATCTGGCGCGATCCGCCGACGCGGACGAAACTCTGTTCAGTCAGCACGCGCAGGATACGCGCCTGGGTCGACAAAGGCATATCCGCCACTTCATCCAGATATAGAGTACCCCCGTCGGCCAGCTCCAACAGGCCCGGGCGCACAAGCTTGCCTTCGGCTTCCTCGCCAAACAGCTCTTCCTCGAAGCGTTCGGGTGTAATGCGCGCCGAATTGACGATAACGAAGGCCTTATCGGCGCGCGGGCTCCAGCTGTGCAACAGTCGCGCTGCCACTTCCTTGCCGGTCCCGGCGGGACCACTGATCAACACGCGGCTGCCGGTGCTCGCCACCCGCTTCAGCGTCGCGCGGACGGCATTGATCGCCGCCGAGTTTCCCTGAAACTCTCCGCCCTGGGCCATGCCCTCCCGCAAGCGGGAGTTTTCACGCCTCAGCCGCTCCGTTTCGGTTGCACGGCCGACCAAGTGCAGCAAGCGTTCCGCCTCGAACGGCTTCTCTATGAAATCCACTGCGCCGCGGCTCACCGCGCTCACAGCCGTGTCGATATTCCCGTGACCCGAGAATACAATGACCGGAAGATCGGGTTCGCGCACCTTGATGGCGTCGAGCACTTCGAGCCCGTCCATCGGGCTTCCGTGGAGCCAGACATCGAGCAACACCAAGGACGGCCGCCGCGCGTCGACTTCGTTGAGCGCACTGGTGCTGTCGCCTGCCGTGCGGCATTCATAGCCTTCATCGCTAAGCACGCCGGCCACGAGTTCGCGAATATCGCGTTCATCGTCGACGATCAGGATGTCGAGAGCCATTGCCTGCTACCCTTTATCATGTTGCTTCAGTGTCCCTCCCCAGCGGCGGGAAGGGGATCTCGCGCAAAGCGCATGGTGACGCGAGTGCCGCCGGTCTCGACAGTGGAGAAGTTCATCTCTCCTCCGTGCTCCTCGACGATCTTGTTGACGATCGCCAAACCGAGGCCCGTGCCCTTCTCGCGCGTGGTAACGTAGGGTTCCAGGATCCGCTCGCGATCCTGCGGCAGCCCGATGCCATTGTCTTCGATCGCGATCGTCAGCGAGCTTTCGCTTTCGGTCACCGTTACCGCAATCTTCCCGCGGTAATCCGGCTCGGCATTCTGCGCCTTGGCCTCGATCGCTTCAAAAGCATTCTTGAGGATATTGGTGACCGCTTGGCCAAACTGGTGCCGATCGCACTGAATTCTGATCGGCCCTTCGCTGCTGCAGCGCAAGCTGTAGTTGACTTCGGGGTGTCCGACTTCCTGCAGGAATAGCGACTGCCTCACGAGATCGAGTGCATCCTCCGGCCTGAACACCGGCTTGGGCAGGCGCGCGAAGCTTGAAAACTCGTCGACCATTTTGCGCAAATCGCCGACTTGCCGGATGATCGTGCTGGTAAGCTCGTCGAACAGCTCGCCGTCCTGCTCGATCTGCTTGCGGTAGCGGCGCCTGAGGCGTTCAGTTGCAAGCTGGATCGGCGTCAGCGGATTCTTGATCTCATGGGCGATACGCCGGGCGACATCGGACCACGCGGCCTGGCGCTGGTCCAGCAGCTGCCGCGTGATATCCTCAAAGGTAATCACGTGTCCTTCCGCTTCCGGGCTGAGCTTGACCGCCAGCGTCAACAGTTCCCCGCGCCGCGAATGACTGATCACCCCGTGGGTCAAATTCGCCTCGACCATGACGGCGATTTGCGGCGCGAGCTCGTAGAGCGTGGTCGGCTGCGGTTGCGCCGTGGCGTCATCCATAAGCATCGCCTGCGCCGGAGCATTCATCAGCAGGACATTGCGGTCGCTATCGATCGAAATGATCCCTGCACTGACGGACTCGAGAACGGCCTCAATGAAGCCCCGCCGTTCTTCCAATTCGGCATTCGCCGAAACGAGCGCATCGGTCTGCCGTTCGATTTGCGACGTCATCCGGTTGAAGGCCCGATTCAGCAAGCCGATTTCATCCGCGCCAGTGCGACCCTCCACGCGCAGGGCGAAATTGCCGGCACCGACTTCGCGTGCCGCTGCAACGAGGTCTGTCAGGGGCTCGACCTGTCGATCGGCAAAACGTAAGGCAAACCACACTGCCACACCCACAAGGCCAAGACTGACGAAGAACAGCGCGAGATTGAATCGCAGTTGGAGCGCGCGAGCGCGCTTTGTCAGTTCGTCATAGGCAGTCGAAATCGAGCGAGCGTTCTCCCAACTTCGAAAGCTCGCCGCTTCGGCGTTGCGCGCGGTGTAGAGGTATATGCCAGTATCGCGATCGATCGGAGCGACCGCCTCGATGCGTTCAGGGCTGCCACGAACCACCACCTGCTCGCCGTTGGCCAAGCGGGACAAGGTACTCTCGGCAAATGGCTTGGGATCGCTGTCTTCGGAGATTCCATAGACCACCGCGGTGCGCATCGATCCATCGGGCAATGCCTGGAGGATCGCGCTTTCGATAACGTCACGCGGTTCCGCCTGGTATTGGTAGACAAGTGCGAAGTTAGGATCGGTCACCCGAACCCGCTCGAGGATCGCGCGCATATCCATCGCCATGGATATGGTCTCGTTGCCCAGATCGAGCTGGTTCTCCTCGTAGTAATTTTCCGCCAGCTGATTGGCATTCTCCATCAGTCCGCGTGAGTTATCCGAGAACCAGAAGTCGACGCCCGACTGGAACAAGAATGCCGCAAAGCCGGCAACCAGCAGTGTCGGCACTGCGGCAATCATCGAGAAGAAGAATACAAGGCGAACATGAAGCCTGGCCGTGCTGCCCGCTGCGCGGCGCAATGCCAGGCGGCGCCCTGCCAATACGAGCAAGGACATCGCCGGGATCAATGTACCGATCAGCAGGCCCGCTACCTGACGACTGGGCAGCAATTGTCCATTGGGCGGAGCGGTCGTGAACGCGGCCCAGGTGCTCGCCACCATGACCAGGAAAGCGACCCCGAAGAAGACCTCAAGATAACCGAAAAGATTGGCGCGCCGTGACGCCACGATAAACTTGCGCCACCAGCGCGGGATCGATCGGGACTGGGGACGCGCCTGACTCGCCATCGTGGCCGTCTTACAACAGCCGTGTTGCAATCCTGCAAGTGGAAATGCGACGAAACGCCCCGTTATCGACGCTTGACGAAGGATTCCGGGGCGATCCGTAGCTCGCTAAGACGCTTGCGCAGGGTGTTGCGATTGATACCCAATAGCTGCGCAGCACGAAGCTGGTTGCCATCGGTTTCACGCAAGGCATGTTCAAAAAGCGGTTTCTCGAATGAGGCCAGCGCAGCATGATAGAGCGTGCCCTGCGACGGCCCGTTGATTGCGAGCCACTCGCCCAGCGCACTTTCGAAGCCATCACGAATGGGCGCCTCGCCTCCACTCGTCTCCGCAGGGACACAGTCCTCAACGGTCGAGGCGTCGATGACGTCTTCCCGGGCAAGCAATGCAAGGCGAAAGACCACATTGCGCAATTCGCGAACGTTGCCAGGCCACTGGCGTACCGCAAGCCGCGCGATGGCATCCTCACCGATCTGCCTTCGCGGGAGTCCTTCGGTGGCTGCCTGGACCAGGAAATGTCGAACGAGTGCCGCGATATCCTCACGCCGCTCCCGCAGGGGAGGCAAGTGAATAGGCACCACGTTGAGGCGGTAGTACAGATCTTCACGGAATCGCCCGTCGGCGATCATCGGCGCAAGGTCGCGATTGGTGGCTGCAATGATACGCACGTCAACGCCAATTTCCTGGCGTCCCCCGACACGCCGAATTCGGCCCGACTGGAGCGCGCGCAGCAACCGCGTCTGCGCCTCTGCCGGCATATCTCCGATTTCATCAAGGAACAGCGTGCCGCCATTGGCCTGCTCGAACTTGCCGATTTGCTGGCTGACCGCTCCGGTGAATGCCCCACGTTCATGCCCGAACAACTCACTCTCGAGCAGATCATGCGGGATTGCCGCCATGTTGACTGCAATGAAGGGACCGGTCTTCCGCGCGCCGAGTTCGTGGATTGCTTCGGCCACCAACTCTTTGCCAGTACCGCTTTCACCGGTCACTAGCACGGTCAGATCGTTACGCAGGACCCGCGTGATCATGCGGTAGACGCCTTGCATCGCCGGGCTGCGACCGATCAGAGGCAGTGCGCCTTCATCACTCTCCCCCCCGTTCGACACGCTTGGGCGATTTGCGACGGCCTGGCGCACCGCCTGCGTCAGTTCGTCGAGATCGAAAGGCTTGGGAAAATACTCAAAGGCGCGACTGTCGCTGGCGCGTACAGCGGTATCGAGAGTGTTCTGCGCCGAGAGGACGATGACCGGCATATCGGGTGCGCATTCACGGACCACGTCGATCGACGCCAGCCCGTCGCCATCCTCGAGGATGACGTCAGTCAGCATGACGTCGAAACCGCCATCCGCCAGCAAGGCGTCGCGTCGTGCAATGCTTTCGCACGTCGTGACGTCATAGCCTTCCTCGCGCAGTGCCTCGGTAATGACCGTTGCGATGCCCTTGTCATCCTCCACCAATAGGACCGAATGCGTCATCTCTATCCCCTACCCCGCCACCGGCAGGTTGATGCGGAAATGGGTGAGCCCGGCGCGCTCATCGCGCTCATGGGCGATCCGCCCGCCCATATCGCGCAGCAGCTTGCGGACCAGAGCGAGACCAAGCCCCTGGCCGTGCGGCTTGCTCGAAACGAACGGCTCGAACACGTGATCGCGCAATGACGGATCGATCCCCGGCCCGGCATCGGTCACGGTAATTTCGATCGGCAGGCGGGTGGCTTTGCCAAGCCGGATTGCACTGAAAACCAGGCCGCTGACAAACCGTGTTCGCACGGTAACGCGCGGGCTCTCAAGGCCGGCACTGGCATCGCAGGCATTGGCGATCAAATTTATGAGCACCTGTTCGAGCGCCCCCGCATCGGCCGCGACCGGCGGCAGCGAGGGGTCGAACTCTTCGACCAATTCACAGCCCTCCCCCCGCCCTGCGCGAACTGTGGCCATGGCATTCCGAATGGCTTCGTGCAGGTTGCAGGGCCCACTGACCACGATGGGTTTACTGCCAAGTTGCTGCATCCGATCGATCAGCTGGGCTATGCGGTCGACTTCGGCAGAGATCATCTTCGCAAGCGGCTTGTCGCGCGCATCGACGCGCCGCGCCAAGAGCTGGCTCGCCCCGCGTATAGCCGAAAGCGGGTTCTTGATTTCATGGGCAAGGACCGCTGGCGCGCGAAGTTCGACGCGCTCATCATCGTCATCCCCCGTCTCAGCCTGGCCAACGTCCGAAAGCGTGACCACCCGCCAACCAGGGTGGCTCGGAAGCGGTGAACTGGTCAGGTTGACCCGCCGGTCGCGCTGGGCGGTCCCCACGAGAATCCCGCGAGCAATCAATTGGGTATCCGCGGTGATCAGGCTGTCGCGTACGCGTTCTTCCTCGATCGAGAGTACGTCGAGCAAGCTGGTCCCGACGAGTCTGTGGGCGCTACGCCCCAACATTTCTTCCGCCGCGGCGTTAGCTTCGGCAATCCGTCCGTTCTCGTCGATCAACATGACCGCGAAGATCAGTCCGGCGATCTGCGCTGCCGGACCGGGCGGTATCCCGGGCTCGTTCACGCAGCCTGGCGCCGCAGTAACGGCTCATAAAATCGGTCAAGTTCATCAATAACTTCATGAGGATCGGAAATGAAGTTTACGTGATTACGGAAATCAGCGGACCCACGCAGACCCTTTGTATACCAGCCCAGATGCTTGCGCGCGATCTTCACTCCAACGGGCGGCGTGTAGTGCTCCAGCATCGCCTTGTAGTGCTCGACAAGCACCGAATATTGCTCGTCGATATCGGGCTCTCCATGCACTTCACCCGTACGCCACCAATGCATCACCTGACCAAGCAGCCACGGTTTGCCATAGGCGCCCCGTCCGATCATCACGCCATCTGCGCCCGATTGCTCGAGAGCTTTTGCCGCGTCCTCGATCCCGCAAATGTCACCATTGACGATTACCGGGATCGACACCGCGTCCTTGACCTTGCGTACAAAGGCCCAGTCAGCTGCGCCGCGATACATCTGGTTTCGAGTGCGGCCATGCACCGTGATCATCTTGACCCCGATATCCTCGGCGATCCGCGCGAGTTCCGGAGCATTGAGACTATCATGGTCCCATCCCATACGCATCTTCACGGTCACTGGCACATCGACCGCCTTCACCGTCGCTTCCATCAGCTTGATGGCCAGCGGCACTTCGCGCATCAGCGCCGATCCGGCGAACTGACCCACGACCTTCCGCACCGGGCAGCCAAAATTGATGTCAATGATTGCAGCGCCATTGCCTTCCTGCAGTTTGGCCGCTTCGGCCATGCTCGAAGGATCGCAGCCCACCAGTTGCATCGATACGGGCTCTTCAATCGGATCCCACTCAGCCTTCTGGATGCTGACGCGAGTTTCGCGGATCGCCGCTTCGCTGGCGATCATCTCGGTTACGTTCAATCCGGAACCATAGCGCCGCACGAGCCGCCGGAAAGGCAGGTCGGTGACGCCCGTCATCGGCGCCAGGATCACTGGCGTATCGATGGTCACTGGGCCGATATGAATCGGCTTCGGCGAGACCGGAGGAAGGGGGTATGCGCTCATGCTCGGAGTTTGTGCCTAAATATTGGGCAGCCACATAGTGCGTTGCGGCGCCTACGGCAAGTCGCTAGCGCGCGAGGCTAATGACGAGTGCCCCATCCCCCTTACCTGGTTTCGCCGCTGTAGTGGTTGCTGCGGGCAAGGGTTTGCGCGCGGGCCAACCCCTTCCGAAGCAATTTGCGAGTTGGCGCGGCAAGCCTGTGTTGCGGCATTCGGTCGAAACGTTGCTTGAAGCGGGAGCCTCTCCGCTAGTGGTCGTCATACCGGAAAGCGGCGAAAATGCTGTGCATGAAGCACTGGCTGGTTTGACTGGCTATCGCCTGGTTACTGGTGGAGAGACGCGCCAGGAATCCGTTGCGCGGGGTCTCGAGGCGATCAAGGACGCAGAGCGGGTCTTGATCCATGACGCCGCGCGCCCAGACCTGCCCCGTGCGGTCGTTTCACGCCTGCTGGACGCCCTAAGCACTCACTCCGGCGCGATCCCGGTCCTGCCCGTGGTGGACAGCCTCGCTGTCGAAGACGACGGCGTGATGACCGGCATTGCTCCTCGCGAGCAACTCCGCCGAGTCCAGACACCGCAGGCGTTTCGCTTCGAAGACATCCGGGCCGCACACCGCGCGTGGCGGGCAATCCCTGACGCGGGAGACGACGCCCAGGTTCTGCGAGCAATGGGTGGTACCGTCGCGCTCGTCGAAGGCGACGAGCGACTGGCCAAGCTGACATTTGCGGAGGATTTCATGGCTACGCCTGCAGCCGTGCGCACCGGTATGGGCTTCGATGTACATCGCCTGGGCCCGGGCGAGCAGTTGTGGCTCGGGGGAATCAGAATCGATCACGACAAGGGCCTGATCGGCCACAGCGATGCTGATGTTGCGCTCCACGCGCTTGCCGACGCCCTCCTCGGTGCGATCGGCGATGGCGATATCGGCACCCATTTCCCACCGTCTGATCCGCAATGGAAGGGAGCAAGCAGTGATAGGTTCCTGAGCCATGCTGCTGATCTTATCCGTCAAAGTGGCTATTCATTGGCGAATATCGATCTCACGATTATTTGTGAGGAACCGAAGATTGGCCCACACCGCTCGGCGATGCGCGCACGCATCGCTGAGCTACTCGGCGTTGACACCGGCGCGGTAAGCGTGAAGGCGACCACAACCGAACGGTTGGGGTTCACCGGTCGCGGCGAGGGGATCGCGGCCCAGGCCATCGCAACGCTCGTCCGAACCTGACGGAGGTTTCATGTCTCGGCAGTCCCTGTTGCCCAAGGATATCGAAAAGCTCGCGCAGCGGGTGGTTGAGGAAAACGCCGCTACGGGCCGCAAGGTGGCTCTTGCAGAAAGCTGCACAGGCGGCCTCGTTGCTGCAGCGATAACGGAGATCGCCGGCTCCTCGGCGGTGCTCGACCGCGGTTTCGTAACCTACTCCAACGAATCGAAGATGGAGAGCCTCGATGTGCCGCTTGACATCATCGAGACCTTCGGCGCGGTGTCGATTGCTTGTGCCTGGGCCATGGCCAAGGGTGCACTCGAACACTCCAATGCAGATGTTGCTGTCGCCATTAGTGGTGTTGCCGGCCCCGGGGGTGGATCTGACCTAAAGCCCGTCGGGACAGTGGTCTTCGCTCGTGTCGTTCGCGGCAAGGAAGGCGAACCCGAGGGTGAGCTCAAGCACTTCGAGCCCATTTCGCGTGCGGAGGTGCGTCGTCAGGCCACGCTTTGCGCGCTCGAATTACTGCTGCCGTAGAGTTCATTGGCGCGCGTCTCGAAGGCGCCGACCATCTTTCGGAACGCACGGTCGAAATATTGCCCCGCCAAGGCTTCAAACACCGCATTGCGGAAAGTGAATTCTACCGAAAATTCGACCTCGCACCCACCTTCGGCAGGCGTAAAGCGCCAGTCGTTGTCCAGATCACGCAGAGGCCCGTCCACATAGAACACCTCGATATGGTTGGGACGCTGTTTCTCGACCCGCGAAGTGAACTTTTCCCGGATCGCCTTGAAGCCGACCAGCATGTCCGCGACCATTTCATTGTCGCTGTCCGAGCGGATCCTCGTAGCGATCACCCAGGGAAGAAACTCGGGATAGCTGGCCACATCTGCGACCAAATCGAACATCTGGTCGCAAGTATATGGAAGAAAACGGGTTTCCCGAATTCCCGGCATTAATCAGCCTGCTTGGCCAGCTTGACTTCGCGGGCCGCGCGCATTTGCGCGAAGTCGTCACCTGCGTGATAGCTTGATCGCGTCAGCGGACTAGCAGCGACCTGCAGGAAACCCTTGGCCCGGGCGATCGCGCCGTAGGCCGCGAACTGCTTGGGCGTGACGAACTCTTCGACTTTCGCGTGCTTCGGTGTCGGTTGGAGATATTGGCCCATGGTGATGAAATCGATGTCAGCGCTGCGCATGTCGTCCATTACCTGGTGAACTTCCAGACGTTCTTCGCCAAGGCCAAGCATGATGCCGGACTTGGTGAAGATCAGAGGATTGTGCGCCTTCACCTCTTCAAGCAGGCGGATCGAGGCATAGTAGCGCGCACCGGGGCGGATCGTCGGATAAAGACGGGGCACGGTTTCGAGGTTGTGGTTGAAGACGTCGGGCCCGGCCTCGCAGATTTCGGCGATCGATTGCTTCATCCGGCCCTTGAAATCGGGGGTAAGTATCTCGATCGTGGTATTGGGCGTTTCTCGACGCAGCGCCTTGATTACCTTGACGAACTGTCCAGCACCGCGGTCAGGCAGGTCGTCCCGATCAACGCTGGTGATTACGATGTGCTCGAGGCCCATCGCCGCCGCTGCAGCGGCGGTATGTTCCGGCTCGAGCGGATCGACCGGCATAGGCATGCCCGTCTTGATGTTGCAGAAGCGGCATGCCCGCGTGCAGGTGTCACCAAGGATCATCACGGTTGCGTGCTTCTTGGTCCAACACTCGCCGATGTTCGGGCAGGCGGCCTCTTCACATACCGTATGAAGATTGAGCTCGCGCATAAGCTTGCGCGTTTCGTGATAGCCCTTGCTGACGGGCGCCTTCACGCGGATCCAGTCTGGCTTGCGCTGCATACGGGGGCGTTCGCCTTCGGGCGCGGGAGCGGTAGAGAGGTCGTTCATGACGCGGCCCATCTAGGCGCCCTCCCCCGCAACGGCAAGCCGGATAGCTATGCGTCACCTCTTGCCAGCAGGCCCATTTCGTTGCAGCGGAGCCGGCATGAAGAGCTTCGACGAAATGATCGATGGCTACGCGCGGTTTCGGACCGGGGCGTGGCAAAACCAGCACGAACGCTGGGAGCAACTCAAGGAAGGTCAATCACCGCAGGTGATGGTCATTGCGTGTTCCGATAGCCGGGTCGATCCGGCGCAGATCTTCGATGTCGATCCGGGTGAAATCTTCGTCGTCCGCAACGTCGCCGCCCTGGTGCCGCCTTATGAAACAACCCCGGGACGACACGGCGTCTCGGCAGCACTCGAATTCGCCGTCCAATTCCTCAGGGTACGCGAAGTGGTTGTGATGGGGCATGGCATGTGCGGGGGCTGCCAGGCCGCATTGACGCAGGACCTTCACGGCAATGAATTGGGCGAAGGCGGCTTTGTCGCCCACTGGATCGACATGCTCGACGGTGTGCGCGAGCCGATCGCCACCAATCTGGGCACAGAGGGGCGCGATGCCGAGCGGGCGATGGAAATGGCCGCAGTGAAAGTCAGCCTTGCCAACCTCCGCACCTTCCCTTGCGTGCAGGAGAAAGAGAAGCGCGGCAGCCTGACCTTGCGCGGTGCTTATTTCGCGATCTCCGATGGGGTCCTACACCTGCTCGACGAGGAGAGCGGCGAGTTCCACCCAGCGTGATCGCTTGCGCCGGGGGGCCGGCAACGCCATGTGTTGGCGATGTCCGAATTCTCACAGCGCAACATCGCCCTTTTGATCGATGCCGACAACGCGAGTCCGACCGGGATAGACCCGGTACTGACGGTTCTTGCGGAGCTCGGCCAGGTCAATATTCGCCGGGCATACGGCAATTGGCGCAAGGCCAGTCTCAAGGGCTGGATCGACCTGATGCACCGCTATGGCATCGAACCACAGCAGCAGTTCGACCTGACCAAAGGCAAGAACGCCACGGACATGAAGATGACCATCGATGCAATGGACATGCTGTTCCGCGGGCGGGTCGATGGCTTCGGCATCATGTCGTCGGACAGCGATTTCATGCCCTTGGCGATGCGCCTGCGCCAGGATGGCCTGCCGGTCTACGGCTTCGGCGGGGACAAAACTCCCGAAGGCTTCCGTCAGGCATGCACCCGGTTCATCGATGTCAACGCGCTGATCAAGGCGGAGAAGGAGCAGCACCGCGGGACAAATGTTTCCGCACCTTCGTCGAGCGTGCTCGACCAGGGACTGCTCGACCTTCTGTTCGACGCCTACAACGCAAGCAAGCGCGACGAGAACGGCTTTGCCAAGCTGTCTGAGGTGGGTCAGCGCGCAGGTAACCGTTCAAGTTTCGACACGCGGAATTACGGCTTTGCGCGCCTCATTGATCTGATGGAAGCCGTGCCAAATTTTGCGATCGAACGACACAGCGACGGTCAGGTATTCGTGAAACGCCTGCGCTAGACGCAAGAAGGGCGCGAACCCAAGTGGATCCGCGCCCTCCCTAGTCGTGAGGTTTCAACCTCAAATTACATGGCTCCGCTTGCCTTCTCATCAGCGTAGATCAACCAAAGATTAGCGATCGGCTGACGAATGCCGGTGACCTTGCCAAAGGTCGCATTGGCTTCTGCAAGTTTGCCCTGATCGAACTGGGCGATGCCAAGCCGAGTCAACACCAACGCGGTATCCGCGCCTGCAATGCCGGATGCTTTCGCATAGAACTCTTCTGCTTCGGCCGCGCGACCCAAGCTGAGCAACGAGTCAGCGGCGGCCATCACCGTACGCAGCGTGGCATTGGGGGCGCGCGCGTCGCGCATCAGGCTTGCCATATCGGCCTGGTCAGCCTTGGTACGCGTCGCCGCCTGGTTGTAGGTGTCGTTGATATACGGATCATCGCTGGGCAACAGCCCCTTGGTACGTCCTTCTTCTACGACCGAAACGACCTCGCCTGGAAGGCGGCGATAGTCGGCAGCATCAACGTATTCCATGTACATACGGCCGTCAGTGAGGGTGCCGGCGCGACGTCCAAGCCGCAACAGGTCAAGGATTTCGGGATTTTCGTACCCGCCAGTGTTGAGCAGGATCGCAATCGCGTCCTTCCAGCTCGTGGGACCGGGGAATTCCCGGACATAGAGCGCCGCATACTTCTGAGCCTCAGCCTTCATCTGTGCGTTGTAGGCAATGCTAAGACCACGCTTGATCCATGCTTCGTCGATCGGCTGACCAGCCGCCTTCCTCGCCTCGATCACGCCCGTCAGGTAGTTGAGCCCTTCGGCGTCGCGATCCTCAGCGAAGTAGCTTTCGGCAATGAAAGTCTCAGGGGTATTCTCGGTATAGCCCACGTCTAGCGCCGCCTGGAGATAGGTCCGAGCCTTGGCATAGTCTTCGTACTTGTAGGCAATCTGGCCGGCCTGGAAGTTGTAGATTCCGAGGTTTTCGGCGGGAACCTTGCCGCTGGCCAGCATGAGCTCGAGTCCCTGAAGTGCGAGGCTGAGATCGTTCAGCTTCTGGCTGACGGCCACGTAAGCCTGACCTGTAGCGAAACGATCGTCCTCATTCTCCACTGCAGCAAGCACCGGCGGTAGAGCTGCTTTAATAGCAGCCGCGTCAGGCGCTTCGGCCTGCAGCAAGACCTGGAGTGGCTGGTACGCAGCGATAAACGCCTTCGAATAGGCGACCTTTTCCTTCTTCTTTGCGGCAAAGGCCGGGGCTTCAAAGGCAACCGAGCTCACCATCGCACCGGTCGCAACCGCAATCGCGAGGGCCATGGTGGAAGCCGTACCCTTGGCACGGGTGAGGCGAGAGAAAATCATTTCAAAAACTCCCAAGATTGATCAGGGGTCTGAGCGCAGGGCGCCGTCAAATACCGACGGATTGGGCCATGCCGCGTGTCGTCGCTCATTGCAAATCCTTCTATGGTCGAGGGCCTGAATGCGGATTGAATAGGGCCAATGCCGCGTGTTCAGCCTTCCATGACGACAGGGTCGCACCCATATGTGGAAAAGGCCCTCGAAATACCGCCTCCGAGGGCCGGTTTGGTGGCGTACCCCGGCCAGTTAGCCTAGGCTGGCTGCACTCAGAAAATAAGCTCATCGCAACACGGAACTGCTCACTTGTCCGACGAAACAGAAGCCCTCAATCCGCCGCCCTTTGACGGGGGAGATTACACCCGCATCGACATCGTCGATGAGATGAAGACCAGCTACCTCGATTACGCGATGAGCGTGATCGTCAGCCGTGCGCTCCCGGATGTGCGCGACGGGCTGAAGCCGGTGCACCGGCGTATTCTCTTCGCCGCCCAAGAGGGCGGAATGGTGGCGGGCAAGCCCTACCGTAAGAGCGCAAAGATCGTCGGTGACGTGATGGGCAACTACCACCCGCACGGTGACAAAGCGATTTACGATTCTCTGGTTCGCATGGCTCAGCCCTGGTCGATGCGTGTGCTGCTCGTCGATGGACAGGGCAATTTCGGATCGATGGATCCCGATGACCCGGCAAGCATGCGCTACACCGAAGCGCGGCTGTCGCGCATCGCCAACAGCTTGCTCGACGATCTCGACAAGGACACCGTCGACTTCACCGACAACTATGACGGTTCGCGCAAGGAGCCGACCGTCCTCCCCGCCCGCTTCCCGAACCTGCTGGTCAATGGCGCGGGCGGGATCGCGGTGGGCATGGCGACGAACATCCCGCCACATAACCTCGGCGAGGTCATCGACGCCTGCTTCGCCTTCATCGACAATCCTGCGATCACCAATGAAGAGCTGTTCGAGATCATCCCTGGCCCGGACTTTCCGACCGCGCCGCTAATCCTGGGCAGGTCCGGCGCGCGCTCCGCCTACACGACCGGACGCGGCTCTATCCTCATGCGAGCGCGTCACGACTTCGAGACTGGACGTAACGATCGTCGATCGATCGTTCTGACGTCGATCCCCTATCAGGTCGGCAAGAGTGCGCTGGTCGAGAAGATTGCCGAAGCCGCAAAGGAAAAGCGGATCGAAGGCATTTCTGACATCCGCGATGAATCGAACCGAGAAGGTGTGCGCGTCGTCGTCGACCTCAAGCGTGACGCTTCCCCCGAGGTCGTGCTCAATCAGATTTGGCGCTACACCCCCGCCCAAGCGAGCTTCCCTGCGAACATGCTGGCCATCCGCGGTGGCCGGCCAGAAACGCTGACGCTGCGCGAGTTCATCCAGGCGTTCATCACCTTCCGCGAAGAAGTGATCACCCGCCGCATCAAGTTCGAGCTGAACAAGGCGCGAGAGCGGGCGCATATTTTGCTCGGCCTCGTTGTCGCCGTCTCGAATCTCGACGAAGTCGTCGCAATGATCCGCGGTTCCTCGAACCCGGCCGATGCGCGTGCCAAGCTGCTAACCAAGGAGTGGCCGATCGGCGATATCGCACAGTATATCGCACTGGTCGAAGCGATCGAACCGACCGACGAGCAGACTGGTGGCACCTACAAGCTGTCCGAACGCCAGGTGAAGGCGATCCTCGACTTGCGTCTACATCGCCTGACAGCACTTGGCCGCGACGAGATTGGCGATGAGTTGAAGGAGCTCAGCCTCACGATCGAGGACTTCCTTTCGACGCTGGCCGATCGCGCCAAGCTCTACGCCATTATGCGCACGGAGCTGGAAGAGATCCGCACCAACTACGCCACCCCTCGCCTGTCGGAAATCGCACCCGCTTGGGATGGGATCGAGGACGAGGATCTGATCGAGCGTGAGGAGATGGTCGTCACCGTCACGGTCGACGGTTATATCAAGCGCACCCCACTTTCGACCTTCCGTGCCCAGAACCGTGGCGGCAAGGGACGCAGCGGCATGGCGACCAAGGACGAAGATGCCGTCAGCGAACTCTTCGTCACCAGCACGCATAATCCAGTGCTGTTCTTCTCAACGGCGGGGAAGGTTTATCGCCTCAAGGTGTGGAAACTGCCCGAAGGCGGCCCGGCAACGCGTGGTCGCCCGATCGTCAATCTGCTGCCGCTCGACCAGGGCGAGACAATTCGCACGGTGCTGCCTTTGCCGGAAGACGAAACGAGCTGGGGTGCACTCAGCGTGGTTTTTGCCACTGCCAAGGGCAGCGTCCGTCGTAACAGCATGGACGCCTTCACCAACATTCCGTCGAACGGCAAGTACGCCATGAAGTTTGACGAGGGCAGCGAAGACCGCCTGATCGGCGTGGCGCTGCTCGATGCGACCGACGACGTTCTGTTGGCTAGCCGCAACGGCAAGGCGATCCGCTTCGCGGCGGAAGACATCCGTGAATTTACCTCGCGCACTTCGACAGGCGTGCGCGGCATGTCGCTCAAGGGTGACGATGAAGTCGTCTCGCTTTCGATCCTGCACAAGGTCGGTACGGAGACCGACGAGCGCGAACAGTACCTGCGCTTCGCCCCGTGGAAGGCTGAGAAGGAGGGCGAGCCCGAACTGCCAGTCGAACGGTTCGAGGAAATGGCTGACAAGGAGCAATTCATCCTCACCGTCTGCGCCAATGGCTACGGCAAGCTTTCGTCGGCCTATGAGTATCGTCGGATCGGGCGCGGTGGCCAGGGTATAACCAATATCGACAACATCGCACGCAATGGCCCGGTGGTGGCAAGCTTCACCGCGACACAGAACGACCAGCTCATGTTGGTGACCGATCAGGCCAAGCTTATTCGAATCAGCCTGGAAACGCTGCGGGTTCTTGGCCGCAACACTGCTGGTGTGCGCCTCTTCAACGTGGCCGAGGGAGAGACGGTAGTCAGCGTCGCGCGGCTCGACGAAGACGAGGAACCCGAAAACGAGGCCGAAGACATGATCGCCGAAGAAATCGTCGACCATGGTGGCAGCCTCAATCCGACGATGCCCGACACAACGGCACAGTCCGATACGGATCTGTTCGGGGATCTCGACAAATGACATTACGGGTCGAGGCCAGTGGACAGGCGTGCGGAGCGCACGTCACCGGCCTCGACCTGTCACGCACGATTTCACCCGCGCTGGCCACTGAAATCCGCGAGATCTGGCTCGATCACAAGGTTGTCGCATTTCCCGGGCAACGAGTGGACGACGACGCGCTTGAGCGTTTCACGCTGGCCATGGGCGGCTTCGGCGAGGATCCCTTCTTTGCGCCTATCGAAGGGCGCAAGCATATTGCCGCAATCCTGCGCGAAGCCGACGAGCAGAGCCCGCTATTCGCAGAGAATTGGCATAGCGACTGGAGTTTCCTCTCGCGTCCCCCTGCCGGGACTTGCCTGATGGCGGTCGATATTCCCCCGGTTGGCGGGGATACGCTTTTCGCCGACCAGGGAGCCGCATTCGCCGCGCTACCCGAGGACCGAAAGCGACATCTTCGGACTTTGACCGCAATCCACAGTGCCAAGCTCGCCTATGCGCCCGACGGCACCTACGGTGAGAAGGACAAAGGTCGTTCGATGGCCATACGACCGGGCGAGGCGGCGCGGGCAACGCAACCCCACCCACTCGTTCAACGCCACCCCGAAACGGGTGAAGAGTGCCTCTTCTCGACCCTCGGCTACATCATCGGAATCGAGGGCATGTCGGAGCCCGAGGGCTTCGCCTTTCTCAGCGAGCTTGCCCAATGGCAGTCACGCGACGAATTCGTCTATCGCCATCACTGGGAATCCGGGATGGTCGTGTTGTGGGACAACCGGGCCGTTCTGCACAAGGCGACTGGCGGATACGAAGGCTATCGTCGCGAGCTGCATCGCACCACCATCGCGGCCTATTCGGGCTAGACCTTGCCCTTTCGAAGGGTTTGCACGACGCCCACGGCAATCAGGAACTGGCCGCCATAATAGAGGGGCCATATCAGCCAGCTCGTGACAAGATTGGGCAGCACCGCACTCTCCTGTGCAAAAATCATCAGGTCGCTGACCACGAACATCACGGCGCCAATCCCAACGCGATATCGCGGGAAGCGGCTTGTCCAGGCGGCGGCGGCCATCGCGCCTACGACGGCAGAGTAAATCGTTGCCACCGCCCAGTTGGGCATCGGATAGACCATCGAACCGGCAATTGCCGGTGTCAGTCCCAGCAACGCAGCGCCAGCCAACATCTGGCTACCAGAGACCTTCTCACGCGGATTCCTCAGGTAGAGGCCAATCGCGACAATGTGTCCCAGGGCAAACAGGGCCCCGCCGACAAGGAAGTCCAGTTCGAGTGCCACGTCGCCCGCCGCACCCAATGCCATCACCACTGCAATCAGCGCGCCATCAAAGCCCCTGCCCCGAAATGCAGCATAGATCGCGAGGAAGCCTACGCCAGCTCCCTTCCAAAGCATCAGCCAGGCGCCGCCGATGGGATCGTCAGACGCAAAGAAATAGGTGACCCCCGCAAGAAGGCTCATGAGCAACCAGGGTCGATGCTTGATAAGAGCGCGGTGCGGCATGGCAGGACGCTAGGCCTTGTCGAAGGGGCCTTGCAAGCACTAGGGCGCCCACGATGACCCATGATATCCACATCATCGGCGGTGGGCTCGCCGGATCCGAGGCCGCGTGGCAACTGGCACAACGCGGCTTCAAGGTACGCTTGTCGGAAATGCGCGGCAGCGGAGACATGACCCCCGCGCATCAGACCAACGGCCTTGCAGAGCTGGTTTGCTCGAACAGCTTCCGTTCCGACGATGACACCAAGAATGCGGTCGGCCTGTTGCATCATGAGATGCGGCGGCTCGACAGCCTGATCATGCAAGCAGGAGAAATGGCCCGCGTTCCGGCAGGATCAGCCATGGCGGTCGACCGTGACGTCTTCTCCGCGGAGGTCGAAAAAGCCCTTGCTGAGCACCCCAACGTAGAGATCGCTCGTGAACGGATCGATGCCCTTCCCTCCTCGGGACCGACCATCGTTGCCACCGGGCCACTCACGGCGCAGGCCCTGGCGGAAAGCATCGTCGGCGCAACCGGTCAGGACCGGCTTGCCTTCTTCGATGCGATCGCCCCGATCGTCCATCGCGACAGCATCGACATGGACATCTGTTGGATCCAGTCCCGCTGGAACAAACGCACCGAGGCTTCCAACGCTGAGGGCGATTACATCAACTGCCCGATGACCAAGGAGCAGTACCTCGCGTTCCACCAAGGCTTGCTTGACGGGGAAAAGACCGAATTCAAGGAATGGGAAGCCGATACCCCTTATTTCGATGGATGTATGCCGATCGAGGTGATGGCCGCGCGCGGCGTCGATACGCTGCGTTTCGGTCCTATGAAGCCGGTTGGTCTCGACAACCCACGCGATACCACACCCGAATTCCCGCAGGGCCGCTGGCCCTATGCCGTGGTCCAGCTACGGCAGGACAACAAGCTCGGCACGCTATGGAACATGGTCGGCTTTCAAACGAAGCTGAAGCATGGTGCCCAGGTCGAACTGTTTCGAACCATTCCTGGCCTCGAGAATGCCGAGTTCGCTCGCCTTGGCGGGTTGCATCGCAACACCTTCCTTAACTCGCCGCTGGTGCTGGATCGACAGTTACGGCTCAAGAGCGCGCCGCACATAAGGTTTGCCGGACAGGTAACCGGCTGCGAGGGTTATGTCGAAAGCGCCGCGATTGGACTGCTGGCTGGGATCATGGCTGCGGCCGAACTGGCTGGCCGCAGTTGGCAGGCCTTGCCGCGCACCACCGCCTTCGGCGCCCTCTTGGCGCACATCACGGGCGATGCCGAGGCCGAGACCTTCCAGCCCATGAACGTCAATTTCGGGCTCTTCCCGCCGCTGCATGAAGTCGGCAAGAAAGTCCGCAAGGAAGCCTACACCTCGCGAGCCAAGCAGGACCTCGAAGCCTGGCTTGCTAAGCAGGGTGCCGTTGCCGCCTAGCAGGCGCAGGCCCGCTTCCGTGTCGGCTTTGGAGCGGTGGCAACAAACTCGGCAGGTGTAAGCTGGTTGTCGTGATCGGCGTCTGCACTTTCGAACTTTTCAACCGTTGCCACTGCCCATTCCTCGAAGTCGAGCAGGTTGTTGCCATCCTTGTCCAACTTGCGAAATCCGTCCGTCCTGGTTGAAAGCATTTCCGTGCGGCTGATCCGCCAGTCCCGGTTGCGGTCGTAGCGGAAGAAGCGCTGCTGCTCCCTCGACAGTTCGCTCGCTTCCGGTGGTTCAGGTCCGATCATGTTGCCTGGCCGGGAATTGGGCACTTCCACCGCAGCAACCGGCTCTTCCAGCATGGGAGGAGGAGCGGCATTCTCGATTTGCGCCCGACCCGACCACCAGAACAGACCGATGCCGACCAGTGCCAGGCTCGCTGTACTGCCAAGGATCATGCCCTTCATCCAACGACTCCCTTGCCGAGCGTTTCGAGTAGCTTACCTGCCAAACATCCCAGCGCGCAATGCGGTGAGTGCGCTGCTTCTTCCGCTCATCAGTGCCGTTCCCCCCTGACGAAGGGATCTCCGCGATAGTGCCGCGAGCACCGCCAATGGTCGAAGACGGCGGGGAAGTCTTACTGGGGTAGCCATCGACTCAGCCGCGAAGTCCAAAACCAAGTCTCGTTCGCCTGGATTGTCCAGCTTTGACGCAATGTCCGCCAATGCCCACGATTTGGCCGCATCGTGAACAAACTCGTCGTTTCCATCATACCCCATGGCCGCAACGACCGCTTGCCAACCCATGGTTCGCCCGGCGGCAAAAGCGGCAACAGCCTCTCTTTCCAGCGGATCCGCCAGCAGAAGCACCTCCCATCCATCGACCAACGCCGCAAGGTCGGTGAGGTGCTCACCAAAATGCAGGCTCAAATCATCAAACTGTGGATTCCCTCGCGGTCGCGCAGCCGGATTGACGCTCATCGCATCGCGCCACCATGCAAGTCGCATCTGACCGACAATCGGCTCGCTCGCCACTGCGACTGCTCGAGCCAGTGACTGATCGAATGAGAAGAAGCTAGCCAGCAGCGGGCGGTCCCGCCTCACCGCGTATGCAAGTGCCAGATCGACTTCGGGCGACGGTAAGAGCGCTTGATCGTGCATCGCGCGCCTTATGGCGCCGGTCTACGTACAACGGAAGGTCTTGCTCGTTGCATCGCTCTCTACGGAACGGGTGCTCAACACAAACCTTGCCGGCTTGTTTATCATCTACATTAGTGTTGTACGGTTGCCATTCGGGACGCACCGCCTTGCCCTTAAGTTTGCAGATTTGCTTGCAGGCTTGATTAGAGCAAGAGGTTAATCGACCAATAGGATATGATCTCCGTGGCGTCATAACCTACTGTATAATGGCGGTATTTCTAATTCTTAGGGCTGTAAACAAGAATCCCTGGACCGCTGCAATGGACACGGCACGCACCTCAAACTCCACGCTCTCGATGCGGCAATATGTCCTCGCATTTAGCTCATCTTAACCGAGTTCATCGATAAGTCCTTGATGCCCTGCATTGTAGATGGTGCGCGTAGGAATTGTCCTCCGGAGATGGTCGAGATGCACAATCAGGGTTTCTGGCGCCGTCTGCGCAAGGACACCAACGGCAACGCAATGATGCTGACGGCCATGGCTGCCCCGGCCATCTTCGGTGCGGCCGGTCTCGGCATCGACGTGGCGCAGTATTATCTGTTCCAGCGCGAACTGCAGTATGCGGTCGACCAGGCCGCCATCGCTGGCGCGTGGGCGCGTGGCAACGGTGACTCCGGTACCTATTATCAGACTCGCGCGCTGCAGGAGTTCAACGCCAACCTTTCGACAACATCCGGCTATTCGCCGTCCGTCACCTACGCTGTCGCCGACTACGACGGGAAAACTCAGAACAGCGTTGTCATCACAGCCGCGATCACCACCAACCTGCCCTTTACCAACTTCGTACTTGGTCGGCCGACGGTTGTAGCCGTCGATGCCCAGGCGTCGTTCGAGGACCTGGAGAGCTACACGCCATGCCTCTATGCATTGAACCCTTCCGCCAGCAAGGCGTTATGGTTCAACGGTGATCCGACCGTAGACGCGGCTTGTGGCGTCGGGGCACGTTCCAATGCCAGCGATGCCGTGCGTACGAACGGTAGCTCCGGCCCGCAGAACATTACCTTCGCGATCTCCGGTGGCGGCGTGAGCGACGGCATGGGCGCCTTCACCAACTCAGACGTTGTCGAGAATCTCGAGGACCTGGTTGATCCTTTCGACGGAGTCAGCCCCCCGGACAACGCTACCCCGCGAAGCCTCTCCTGTGGTTCGACGAGCGCCAATTGGACTGCAGACGAAACGGCCACCGAGACCTCGGTCTATCGGTATTACCAAGGCCAAAGCGCGGGCAAAGCGGAAAGCAGCGGCGTTATCAATTACGCAGATGCACAATCTCCAACGACGACTGTCGTGACCACGCTCAACATGTCGTTCAGCACTGAACCGAACAATTACACTTCGGCGCAAACCAGCAGCGGCCTTTACAAGAAGGCCGGCAACGGTCCGGACACAATTTGGGAAGAGAAGCTGTCCACGACGGACTATGCTTATGTCAACAAGGTCCAGACTGCGGTCAACGCCGGGGCGATGCTCCCTGGCACCTATTCAGATTTCGAGATCTCCTGCGATACCGTGCTCGCCGGCGGGATCTACGTCATCGACGGCGGCCCGCTCAAGGTGACCGGCAACTCGTTGACCGGCACGGGCGTAATGTTCGTTCTCAAGAATGGTGCAGAACTTCAGATCACGGGGGGCACAATCAACTTGACCCCGATGAGTTCGACTGAGCTGATCGCCGCCGGCGTTTCGGCGGACCTGGCCGACAAGATCGAGGGCATTCTGATCTTCGAGGATCCGAACTCTCCCGGCTCGAGCAACAGCAAGATCACGGGCAACGCCAACGTTGACCTCAACGGAATTATCTACCTACCCAAGAGTGACCTGCAACTCGCCGGCACAATGCGCGCGAGCAGCGAATGTCTCTCCATCTTCTCCAACACGTTGCAGCTGAGCGGCACCACCGATCTCACCACGCTTTGCCCTCCAGGCGCCAAGCATGACGTTGTGGTCGGTGGTGGCGGTACTCGCGTGAGGTTGGTGGCATGATCGCACGCTTTCGCACTCTGATCCGCGACCGCAGGGGCTCGGTCGTCATCGAGACGGCCTTTGTCCTCCCGGTGTTGGCGACGCTTGCGTTTGGCGGATTCGAAGTCAGCCGCATCGTTGCACGCAACAACGAATTGCAAGCTGCCGCCGCCGAAGCGGCCACAGTCGTCATGGCTAATCCGCCAGAAGATCAAACCGATCGCGACACGATCGAAGCCATCGTGGAGGCCTCGACGGGGCTCGCCACTGACAAGATCACAATGAGGCAGAGGTTTCGCTGCAACGCCGATACCTTGCTGGTGGCTGCAGCTGCGAGTTGTGCGACTGGAGCCGAGATATCGGAGTTCATCGAAATCCGCATGCAAGACAGCTACACGCCAATCTGGACAAGTTTCGGTATCGGCAACACGATCAATTTCGACATCACTCGTCGGGTACAGGTCTCATGATGCGACGTTTCCCTACCAAGCTCGCACGCGACGAGGCTGGCTCGACTCTTGTCGAATTCGCCATTCTCGCCCCGGTTATCTTCGGCATGATCTTCGGCGTGATCCAGGTCGGCGCAAGCATGCAGTCATACAACGCCATGCGTTCGATTGCGTCCGATACCGCTCGATATGCCGCCGTTGAGTATATGAAGAAGAACGAGGTGAGCGATGCAGCCTTGCAGAGCTATGCGCAGAACCTCGCTGCTTCGCCGCCTTACGCGCTGCGCGGTACGCAACCCGTGATCATGGTCGAATCCGTGGCTACGCCTCGGGTGGACGGGACGTTTGAGAAGACCCTCACGATCACCTATACCCCGCCGAACCTCATGCCGATCATGGCGATCCCGATGCCGGAACTGAACTACAGTCGGCCAATTTTCGTCATCGACGAATAGGACCTGGAAGGTCCGCTAACGCTCAATCGCGATAGCAGACCTTCTTTGCTGCCGCGACGATGCGCGGCGTATCGATCAGTGCCAGCTTCTCAAGGTTCGCCGCATAGGGCAACGGCACATCCTCATCGCATACCCGCAGGACCGGAGCGTCGAGGTGGTCGAAGCCATCTTCCATACAGATTGCCATCACTTCGGAAGCGATCGAGCAAGTCGGCCAGCCCTCTTCTGCGATGATCAGGCGGTTGGTCTTCGCCAGCGATGTGAGGATCGCGTCCTTGTCGAGCGGACGCAGCGTGCGCAGGTCGATCACCTCCGCTTCAATGCCCTCACCCGCCAGCTCTTCGGCGGCCTCCAGCGCGAGCCCAACGCCAATCGAATAGCTGACAATGGTCACGTCAGAGCCTTCGCGCATGATCCGCGCCTTGCCGATCGGCAGAACGTAGTCGTCGAGATCAGGCACGTCGAAGCTGCGGCCATAGACCAGTTCATTCTCCAGGAAGACCACCGGATCTTCGCAGCGGATCGCAGCCTTCATCAGGCCTTTGGCATCGGCAGCGTCATAGGGTGCGATCACGATCAGGCCGGGAACGCTGGCATACCACGGGCCATAGTTCTGGCTGTGCTGCGCGCCGACGCGGCTCGCTGCGCCATTGGGGCCGCGGAACACCACCGGGCAACGCATCTGCCCGCCCGACATGTAGTTGGTCTTGGCCGCCGAGTTGATGATGTGGTCGATCGCCTGCATGGCGAAGTTGAAGGTCATGAACTCGACGATCGGTCGTAGGCCGCCCATCGCTGCGCCGGTCCCGATGCCGGCAAAGCCGTATTCGGTAATCGGTGTGTCGATCACGCGCTTGGGGCCGAATTCGTCGAGGAGCCCTTGGGTAACCTTGTAAGCGCCCTGATACTGGGCAACTTCCTCACCCATCACGAAGACACGCGAATCGCGGCGCATTTCCTCAGCCATGCCGTCGCGAAGTGCCTCGCGTACGGTGGTGGCAGTAAATGCGGTACCCTCGGGAACCTCTGGATCACGCACCCCGTCCTTACGGGCGGGAGCAGAGACTGCCGGAGCGGAAGTCTCGGTAGGTTCCGGGGCAGGCTTTGCTTCAACTGCCGGAGCTGGCGCAGGTGCAGAGGCATCTTCGCCCTCGCCTGCGATCATCGCGATGACTGTGCCGACCTTAACTCCTTCAGTGCCTTCCGGTACGAGGATCTGCCCGAGGGTGCCTTCGTCGACCGCCTCGAATTCCATTGTCGCCTTGTCGGTCTCGATCTCGGCGATGATGTCGCCAGCGACAATGTCGTCGCCTTCCTGCTTCAGCCACTTGGCAAGCGTGCCCTCCTCCATGGTGGGCGACAGTGCGGGCATCTTGAGTTCGATCGCCATGGCTCAATACTCCTCCACCAATACGTCGGTGTAGAGTTCGCTCGCCGCCGGCTCGGGCGAGGTTTCGGCGAAGTCAGCGGCTTCGGTCACGATCTTGCGGATGTCCTTGTCGATGGCCTTGAGGTCGTCTTCGGAAGAACCGTTCTCGAGCAGGATCTTCTTGAGGCCCTCGATCGGGTCCTTGTGCTCGCGCACATCCTGCACCTCCTCGCGGGTACGGTACTTCGCCGGATCGGACATGGAATGGCCGCGATAGCGGTAGGTATTACATTCCACCAGCACGGGGCCGAGGCCGTCACGAACGTGCTTGAACGCGATCTCTGCAGCCTGGCGCACCTCGAGAACGTCCATCCCGTTGACGTCCATACCGGGGATGCGGAAGGCGGTACCGCGACGGTGGAACTCGGTCTCGGCCGAGCTGCGCCCGACCGCTGTGCCCATGGCATACTGGTTATTCTCAACCACGAAGACGATCGGCAGCTTCCACAGCGCCGCCATGTTCATCGTCTCGTAGACCTGCCCCTGGTTGGCCGCGCCGTCGCCGAAATAGGCCAGGCATAGGCCGCCATCATCGTTGTATTGATGCGCGAGTGCGAGACCGCCACCAAGCGACACCTGCGCGCCGACGATCCCGTGACCGCCGTAGAACTTATGCTCGGTCGAGAACATGTGCATCGACCCGCCCTTGCCCTTGGATATCCCGGCTTCACGACCAGTCAGCTCGGCCATGATGACCTTGGGATCGATGCCATAGGCAAGCATATGGCCGTGATCGCGATAGCCCGTGATCACGCTGTCGAGCCCGTCATTGAGGGCCGACTGCAGGCCGACAGCAACCGCTTCCTGACCGATGTATAGGTGGCAGAAGCCGCCGATCAGGCCCAGTCCATAGAGCTGGCCCGCGCGCTCCTCGAAGCGGCGGATCAACAGCATCTGCTCATAGAAATGCAGCATCTCGTCCTTGCTGGCATCGTAGTGGCGCTTCTTTTCGAGCACCTCCTGCAGCGAGTGAAGGGCGAAAGCGGTATCCTCGGCGGGGGAATTCGCTGGGGTTTTCTTGCTCCGGGGGGCTTTGGCCAAGATATCCAATCCTTGTTCTTCCGGGGAGGAATATGCCGTGGCCTATAGGCACAGCGAAGCTTGGCGCGCAACGGTGCGCGCATTGGTGCATACGAAAACCCTTACGGAAACCTCCCGCCGCGCGTCTAGTCGTCGAGCTTGACCACGACCTCGTCGGGGTGGACCACGTTGAGCTGGCTGCGCAACAGTTCGCCGACCATATCGGGATCAGCATGGTTCTGATCGAGTAGCGCAACCCGGTTCGCCAGCGCCTTGCGCTCTTTCTCAAGCTTCGCCAGCTGCGCGTGGCGCTGGTCCAGCATGCGTAGGTTCTCACTCCATGCCAACAGGCCCGAAGGACCGGCGATCGCGAAGCCCCCCATGACGAGCAAAGCAGCCAGGGCGCCGTGCTGGCTCGCCCTAGTTTTCCGTAGTGTCGCCATGGAACTGCCCCGCTGCATTGCGACAAAGAATCACAAAGCGGAGTCGCGTGCAAGAGCATTCGCGCTAAGCCGGTTCAAATTTCCTTCGATGTGATTCTAACGCCCCGTATCGAGGAATTCTTGGGCCGAGAAATTTTCCGGGGCGGCGACCTCGACAATGGGGTCGTCACGATCATCAAATTCAGTCCGCAGTGCCTTGCTCATCACTGCATGCATGTCATACAGACAAGTGATGTAGGTGAGCTCGAGAATTTCGATATCGGAGAACTCAGCCTTCAACTCGGCGAACAGCGCGTCGGGCACCCTGCCCCGATGCGTCACAAGTCGGTCGGCATAGGCCAGCACTAACCGCTCGCGCGCATCGAACAGCTCACTGGTCTGCCAGGTCGGCAGTGCAGTGATCTTTTCTTCGCTGACGCCGAGCCCGCGCAAGCTCTTGCAGTGCTGCGAAAAGACGAACTGGCTACCCACCGCATAGCCGGCCCAAGTCTGGCCTAGCTCGCGCAGAACGGGATCGATCTGGCGCGCCGGATTGCGATAGTAGCCGAAACCTTGTGCGGCGTGCTTCAGCGTGTCGGGGGAATTGGCAAAGACGGTCCACCAATCTCCCGGCGTACCGGTATCGGTTCCCGGATCCACCACCGGATCGCGTTCGCCGAACAGCAGCTTGTAAAGCGGGAGTGCGACTTCGGCATCGGCCTCGTCACGTGGGACTTCGCGCAGGCGGGGCATCAGGCGTCTACCGTCGCGGGTTCGTGGCGCACATCCTCGGATGTGAACGCCTTGGTATAGGCGGCGAACTCCATCATGATCCCGTTGGGATCGGTGAAATAGACCGAGCGGACGAACACGCCTTCGTGCATTTCGCGGGCAACGCCCATCTGGCTGTCGTCGTGATTGACGACTGCATGCGTGTGCGGAATGCCAGCGGCCTCGAGCTTGTCGAGAGCCGCCTCCAGTTCGCTTTCCTCCATGTCGAAGGCGATGTGATTCATCGAGCCAACCGCTGTCTTGGAATCGTAGGGGAAGCTCTTGACCGAGGCGATGCCGGGCGCCGCCGGCGGCCCGTCCTTCCACCAGAAGAAGGCTACGGCCGCCCCGCCCCCGCAATCGAAGAAGAAGTGCTGACCACCGTCGGGCAGTTGGACCGTCTTGACCAGCGGCATGCCCAGCACCCCGCTGTAGAAATCGACCGTTTCCTTCATGTCGCGGCACACCAGCGCGATATGATTGATGCCCTTCACCTTGAACATGGCTTGCCCTCCTCTGGCTTGCGAGGATGCCAAGCATCCGGCCATCGCGCAATCGGAAGAGTTAGCGCCGCTTCAGGCTCGCTTCCTTGACAAGAACCGGTTTCAGGTGTAACTAGTTTCCAAAGAAACCAATCCAGCTTGCAGAGGGTAATAATGGCTGATCTCTTCGAAAACCCCATCGGACTCGACGGCTTCGAATTCGTCGAGTTCTGCGCACCGGAAAAAGGCGTCATCGAACCCGTTTTCAAGGCGATGGGTTTCACCCACGTTGCCACGCACCGCTCCAAGGACGTCGAGCTGTGGCGGCAGGGCCAGATCAACCTGATCCTCAACTACGAACCGCGCAGCGCCGCCTGGTTCTTCGCCCGCGAACACGGCCCCTCGGCCTGCGGCATGGGCTTCCGAGTCCGCGACGCGCGCAAGGCCTATGCCGAACTTCTCGCCCGCGGTGCCGAGCCGGTTGCGGTCCAGACCGGACCGATGGAACTGCACATCCCCGCCATTCGCGGTATTGGCGGCGCAATCGTCTATCTCATCGATCGCTATGAGAATGAGGAAGGCAATGGCCTGTCGATCTACGATATCGACTTCGAATACCTCCCGGGCGTCGAGAAGCACCCCATCGGTGCGGGCTTCAAGCTGATCGATCACCTCACCCACAACGTCTACAATGGCCGCATGAAGTACTGGGCGGACTATTACGAAACGCTGTTCAACTTCCGCGAAATCCGGTTCTTCGACATCAAGGGCGAATACACCGGGTTGACCTCCAAGGCGCTGACCGCCCCTGACGGCAAGATCCGCATCCCTCTCAATGAAGAAGGCGAAGGCGGCAAGGGCCAGATCGAGGAGTTCCTTCGCGAATTCAACGGCGAAGGCATTCAGCACATCGCGCTGATCTGTGACGACCTGATTGGCTGCTGGGATAACCTCAAGCAGCTCGGCGTCCCCTTCATGACCGCCCCGCCCGAAACCTATTACGAGATGCTGTCGGAACGCCTGCCGGGCCATGGCGAGGATGAGAAGGAGCTGAAGGCTCGCGGCATCCTGCTCGATGGAACTACCGAAGGCGGCCAACCGCGCCTGCTCCTGCAAATCTTTGCCGAGGCGCAGGTGGGGCCGGTCTTCTTCGAATTCATCCAGCGCAAGGGTGACGAAGGCTTTGGCGAAGGCAATTTCAAGGCACTGTTCGAAAGCATGGAACGCGACCAAATCCGCCGCGGTGTGCTGGAAGTGGAGCCGGCAGAATGAGCGCGCACCCCGTCAAGCTCGGCGGAATTCACCATACCGCCTATCGCTGCAAGGACGCGAAAGAGACTGTCGAGTGGTACGGCAAGGTGCTCGGCATGGACTACACAACGGCCTTTGCGGAAGATCACGTACCCTCGACCGGGGAATATGACCCCTACATGCACGTGTTTCTCGATGCGGGTAACGGCAATGTCCTGGCATTCTTCGAGCTGCCCAACCAGCCCGACATGGGGCGCGATGAGAACACCCCGGCCTGGGTCCAGCACCTCGCCTTTCGCGTCGGTTCGGAAGAAGAGCTGCTCGCGGCAAAGGCGCATGTGGAGAGCCTCGGTATCGATGTTCTCGGCCCGACGCACCACGGCATCTTCAAGTCGATCTACTTCTTCGATCCCAACGGCCACCGCGTCGAACTGGCGACCGATATCGGAACCCCTGAGCAATATGCCGAACTGAAGCGTGTCGCCCCGGTAATGCTCGAGGAATGGAGCCAGACCAAGAAGGCTCCGCGCCATGCCGACTGGCTGCACGAGATCGCCCGCAAGGAACACGGTCTTGGCTAATATCGGCTAAGCAATCCTCCTGAGGATTTCGGAACTACCCGAGCGCCATACCGTTTGCCTCGAAAGGGAGTTCCACACGCGTGAATTACATCGGCACGCTTCGCGGCCAGCTGGAAGAGATGGGCAAGGGCCTGGTCGAGTCCCTGCCCGCATTTGGCATCGCACTGTTCGTCGTCTTCGCGACATGGATTGTTGCGCGTTTCGCTGTGCGCATTTCCGACATGCTGGTTGGGCGCACCGAGATGCGCGCAAGCCTGAAATCACTGTTCGACACACTTGTGCGGTTGGCGATCTGGATCGTCGGGCTTTTCACCGCCGCGATCGTGGTCGTCCCCGACCTTACCCTTGCCAGCATGCTCGCTGGCCTTGGTATTGGCGCGGTGGCGATTGGCTTTGCTTTCAAGGACATCTTCGAGAACTTCCTCGCTGGTGTCCTGATCATGGTTCGCGAGAAAATGCGCATCGGCGATATCATCGAATGCGAGGGTATTACCGGCAAGGTCGAACACATCAACATGCGCGAAACCCATGTCCGCAAGCAATCTGGCGAGCTGACCGTCGTTCCCAACTCCCTACTCTTCAAGAACCCGGTCGAGATCCTCACCGACGATGACATCCGCCGCCATCAGGTCGTGGTCGGCGTATCCTATGACACCAACCTCGACCACGCTGCCGCTGTTATCCGGCGCGCAGTCGAGGGCGTGGACGACGTCCTGGCCAGTAAGGGCGTCGACATCTTCGCTCAGGAATTCAACAGCAGTTCTGTCGATTTCCTGGTACGCTGGTGGGCGGGATCAAGCCCACGTGCCGGATGGGAAAGCAAGGACAAGGTAATCCGCGCGATCAAGGCGGGCATGGATGAATCGCACATCGAGATACCCTTCCCGCATGTGACCCACACATTCAAAGAAACGGTTCCGGTCAGCCAGTTGGGTGACACGCGAAAGAAGACGCCTTAGGGTTTCGATTCGAGACCGGATTCCCGGTTGACAAGGAGAGACCCCCCATGGAAATCCTGCGCACCCCCGCGGATCGCTTTGCCGACATCCCCGATTACCCCTTCGCCGAAAACTGGTTCACCGTCGGTCTTGGCGATGGTTTGACTGCGCGTCAGCATTATGTCGATGAAGGCGACAAATCGGCGCCGCCTGTGCTGCTGTTTCATGGCGAACCGAGTTGGTCGTTCCTCTATCGCAAGATGATCCCGCTGCTGGTCGATGCGGGCTTCCGCGTGCTTGCCCCGGACCTCATCGGCTTCGGCAAAAGCGACAAGCCGAGCGATATTTCCTTCTATACTTACGCCCGCCATGTCGACTGGCTCAAACAGTGGCGCAATGCGGTCGAGCCACGCCCCGCGGCGCTCTTCTGCCAGGATTGGGGAAGCCTGCTGGGTCTGCGCATGGTCGGGCAGGAACCCGAACGCTTCACCTGCGTCGTCGCCAGCAACGCAGCGCTTCCCGTCGGGGGCAAGATCACCGATGCCTTCCTCGCCTGGCGCGAGTTCGCCCGGACCTCGCCCGATTTCGTGATCGGGGATCTGCTCCAACGCGCGACGCAGACACCGCTGAGCGACGTTGAAGTGGCGGCATACAATGCCCCCTTCCCTGACGAAGCGAGCAAGGCCGGGGCGCGCGCCTTCCCCCAGCTCGTGCCGGTCGAAGACGGGATGGACGGGATCGCCGAAAACCTGGCTGCCTGGGAAGGACTTGCCAACTTCGAAGGCCCCTTCCTGACCCTGTTTGGGGAGGATGACCCGGTCCTCGGTTCGGCGGCTCCCATGCTCAATACGCGTATCGCAGGCGCCAAGGGCCAACCTCACGCAATGTTGAGCAAATGTGGTCACTTCAGCCAGGAGGACCGGCCTGCAGAACTCGCCCAGGGCATTGTCGACATGGCGCGCAAGGCTGGCCATCTCGCTTGAGCACGACAACCTACCTATCGCGGCGGCAGGAACACCTGCTCGCGGCCGTTGCCGCCGTGGTAGTGGCGAATGCCTATTATATTCACCCGATCATCGGCGAAGTCGCGGATCACTTCGGGGTTAGCCACGCCCGCATTGGGCTTGTCCCGGCATTGAACCAGCTCGCGCTCGCGCTGGGAATCTTCCTGCTGCTTCCCCTGGGTGACCGGTTCTCCAATCGGCGATTAGCGATCCTGTTCGCGACTGGTCAGACGGCCGCCATGGGCTTGATGACGCTGGCAGGCGGCTTCGTACCATTCGTTACCGGATCGACGCTTCTCGGCTTCTTCACCATCACGCCTTACCTGCTTCCCGCCTACGCCTCGAAGCGCGTTGCACCCGAACGACTGGGACAGGTCACGGCGCTGATCGCCGCCGGAGCGATCCTCGGTATCCTCGTTGCCCGCGTGGGTGCCGGGGTCATTGCCGAGCAATTCGGCTGGCGCAGCGTCTACTGGATTGCGACCGGCTTGATGGTCCTGGTCACGCTAACGCTGCCGAGGATCATGGAGCACGGCGAACGAGACAGTACGGCGCACCATTCCTACCCGGCTCTGCTGCTCTCCGTCTTCCCGATGATCCGTGAGCACCGCGAGGTATTGCTGTCGGGGATCATCCAGGCGCTGAATTTCGGGCAGTTTATCGCCTTGTGGCTGGCGCTCTCACTCTACCTCACGTCACCGTCCATGGGCTACGGCACCGACACCGTCGGCTATCTTGCAGGTATCGCGGCGGTGAGCATTGTCTCCACACCCCGTCTCGGCAGCTGGGCCGACAGGATCGGCCCGCGCAAGGCTCGGTCTATTTTCGCGCTCGTCCAGCTTGGCGGCATCTCCCTGTTTTGGCCAATGGGCGACACGCTCTGGATGCTGCTGATGCCACTGTTCATTGCCAATCTCGTTGGCCCGGGGATCGACGTAACCTCGCGGATGACCTTCCTGACACTACGCCCCGACCTGCGCACAAGGCTCACGACGATCTACGTAGTACTCATGTTCGTGGGCGGGGGAATTGGCAGCGTTACCGGTACCGCTGCCTTCGACGCATTCGGTTGGAGCGGGACCTGCATCGCGTTGGCGGGAATGTCGCTGACCCTGAGCCTCTTGGCGTCTTTCGGGAGGCGGTTCGGGCAATAGGCCGAAAGTGTGGTGCGCCCGACAGGATTCGAACCTGTGGCCCCCAGATTAGGAATCTGGTGCTCTATCCTGCTGAGCTACGGGCGCTTCCGGGCCCCGTATAGCGGCTCGGACTCGGGAGGCAATCAGTTGAGTTCGTCGGGAGGCGCAACCGGGAACAGCAATGGGGCCACCGCAATGCCTTCGGCGAGCATTTCTGCCGCTTCGTCTTTCGTTGCCTGGCCGTGGATCGGCGCCTCGTCCACCTCGCCGTAATGCATGGAGCGCGCCCGTTCCGCGAATTTGTCGCCGACCCAGGTACTCGATTCGAGTGCCTTGGCTTGCGCTTCGGCCAGCGCCTTCAGGGCCTGTTTGACCTCCGCCGGCATTTCGCCGCGCGCCATTTGCGTCGGTACCGGCTGGTCGGACTTGCTGTTTCCCTTCGCGGGAACTGCCGGTGCCATGGGTGCCTTCGCGACTTCGTCCGTACCGCATTGGGGGCAAGAGACGAGCCCGCGGGCTTGCTGGTCGGCGAAATCGGCTGACGAGCCGAACCAGCCTTCGAACCGGTGCCCTTGGCTGCAGGAGAGGTCGTAAACGATCATCGCACAAGCCTATTTGGCGATCGGGCGGCGGTTGGCAAGGCTCGGGACCTGCGCGCGAACGTCGGCGATCCGCGCAAGGTCGATATCCGCAAAGCCGACTCCCGGCGCATCGCCTCCCATATCGAGCAGCACTTCGCCCCAGGGGTCGACCACCAGGCTATGGCCGTAGGTGCGCCGCCCATCAGCATGCTCACCCACCTGAGCGGCGGCGACCACAAAGGCGCTCGCCTCGATCGCACGGGCACGCTGCAGGACATGCCAATGTGCCTTGCCGGTCGGAACCGTAAAGGCGGCAGGAATCGAGATTACGTCGCAATGTCGATTGCCAAGTTCTTCAAATAACGCAGGAAAGCGCAAATCATAGCAGATCGTCAGCCCAAGCCGACCAACGGGCGTATCGTCCACTGTGACGACGTCCGAACCGGCTGCATAGGCATTGGATTCGCGCCAGCTCTCGCCCGTCGCCAGGTCGACGTCGAACATGTGCATCTTGTCGTAGCACGCCGCGACATCGCCTTTCGCGTCAATCAAGAACGCGCGGTTGGCCCAGCGTCCATCCGCCACCTGGACAGCGAGCGAGCCAAGCGCGACCCAGATACCTGCCGCGGCGGCAGCCTCGCGGGCGCGCTGCAACGCAACGGTCTGCTCTTCCGCCACGATCGAAGCGGCAGCGCGCTTGCGATCGCGATCGAGCACTCCCGACATTTCGGGAGTAAAGAGGATCGCCGCACCATCTCCCGCCGCGCTCGCGATTGCTTCCACAATCGTTGCGGCATTGACCTGCGGATCGATCTCCGCGGTCATCTGGAGGATGGCGATCCTCGTCATTCAGCCCGCCAGCAACACATCCAGCTTGCCCGCCCGCTCAAGGGCAGCAAGCTCATCCGAGCCGCCAACATGCGTTTGACCGATGAATATCTGCGGAACCGTCCGCGCATTGGGCGCGCGATCAAGCATTTCCGTACGCTTGGGACCGCCCATCGTAATATCGTGTTCGGTGTACTGGACACCCTTCTGGTCGAGCAACCGCTTGGCCCTGTAACAATAGCCGCAACCGAACTTGGTGTAGATGACCACCGGGGGATTAGTCATGGAAATTCCTCACTTTCAATCACTAGCGCTAGCGATGCCGCAGCAATCTTGAAAGCGCTTTTGCTTGCCCTATCTAGGTTCTGCCGGAGCATTCGCAAAGGCGGCGTGGTGCCGATTACGGGCCGCGCCATAACAAATTGCTCATAAGAGGATTTGCCACGATGAACCGTATGGATTTTACCCCCTATCGCCGCTCGACCGTTGGTTTCGACCGCCTGTTCGACCTGATGGAACGCCAGGCACGCAACGCCGGTGGCGACAATTACCCGCCCTTCAATATCGAGCGTCGAGGCGAAGACGAATACCGCATCACTCTTGCGGTTGCGGGCTTCCGTCCGGCCGATCTCGATATCACCGCACAGCAGAACCTGCTGGTTGTCCAGGGCCGCAAGCGCGACGAACTGACCGAAGGCGAGATGCTGCATGTCGGCATCGCCAATCGCGGCTTTGAACGCCGCTTCGAATTGGCGGATTATGTCCGGGTCGAAAACGCGGACCTTGCCGACGGACTGCTCGTGATCGACCTGGTGCGCGAAGTACCCGAAGCGATGAAGCCGAAGAAGATCGCGATCGGTGGGCAGGCTACCCTCGAAGTCGTCAAGGATAGCGACAGCGACACCAAGGCCGCCTGACAAGCGACGGCCCACCAGCAGAGTGCTGAAAAACGTAGGGGGCGGAACCTAGGTTCCGCCCCCGCGACGTTTACCGCCGCCTAGCCCCCAAAAACGGTCGTCCGGGTCGCAGAAGACAACCGGCTTCGAGGCAAGCCCATCCCACTCGGCGAAACAAGTGTCTCGAAAGTCCGTAGTTTTACCTCCGAACCGAGTGCAATCTGCACCATTTGTGACACGAGATAAACCAGAATATCACCCGAGCGGCCAAACTTGTCGCACTCTTACAAGTACTTAAACTGACATCTCAATCTAATCAGACACTTGGCACGTCGTTTTTTTACAAAAAATCTTTAAACCAGCCTTGCCTGCTCGAGTGCGGCGCCGATGAATCCGGCAAAAAGCGGGTGGGGATCGAACGGTTTGGACTTCAGTTCCGGGTGGAACTGCACGCCGACGAACCACGGATGATCCGGCCGCTCGACGATTTCAGGCAACAATCCGTCGGGCGACATGCCGGAGAAAATCAGCCCCTGCTTCTCCAGCGGGTCGATAAAGGCCGAATTGACTTCATAGCGATGACGGTGGCGTTCCGAGATTACCGTAGAACCGCCATAGATGCTCGACACATGGCTGTTGGCCGCCAGCTTGGCGTCATAAGCGCCCAGGCGCATCGTCCCGCCAAGATCGCCGCCAGCCTCACGGGTCTGAAGCCCTTCCTCGGTCATCCATTCGGTGATGATACCAACCACCGGATGTTCGGTATCACCGAACTCGGTCGAGCTCGCCTGCTCGAAGCCGGCCGCACGAGCCCCTTCGATGCAGGCCATTTGCATACCGAGGCAGATACCGAGGAACGGGACGTTGCGCTCGCGGGCAAATCGCACAGCGGCGATCTTGCCTTCGCTACCGCGCTCACCGAATCCGCCGGGCACAAGGATCGCATGCATCGGCTCAAGCTGCGCAGCGATGTCGCTGTCGCCCTGCTCGAACACTTCGGCATCGATCCAGTTGATGTTGACCTTGACCCGGTGGGCCATGCCCCCGTGCACCAGTGCCTCGTTCAGAGACTTATAGGCATCCTGCAGTCCGACGTACTTGCCGACCACGCCAATAGTCACTTCGCCTTCGGGGTTCGAATGGCGGTCGACGACATCGTACCAGCGTGAAAGGTCGGGTTCCGGGGCATCGGTAATCCCGAAGCCGCGCAGGACCTCGGTGTCGAGACCTTCCGCATGGTACTGGAGAGGGACCGAGTAAATCGACGGAGCGTCGAGCGCTGGAATTACCGCTTCCTTGCGCACGTTGCAAAAGTTCGCGATCTTTTGGCGCTCGCTATCGGGGATCGGGTGTTCCGCGCGGCACAGCAGCACATCGGGCTTGATGCCCAAGCTTGCCAGCTCGCGCACAGAGTGCTGTGTGGGCTTAGTCTTAAGCTCTCCCGCGGCCTTGATATAAGGCACCAGCGTGACGTGGACGCTCAGCGTCTGGAGCGGTTCCAGCTCATTCCTCAGCTGGCGGATCGCTTCCATGAAGGGCAGGCCTTCGATGTCGCCCACCGTCCCGCCGATCTCGCACAGGATGAAATCATGGTCGCCCTGGTCGGCCAGTGCGAATTCCTTGATCGCGTCGGTAACGTGCGGGATCACCTGCACGGTCGCGCCCAGGTAATCACCCCGCCGCTCCTTGGCGATGATCTGCTGATAGATGCGCCCTGACGTGACGTTATCGCCCTGATGCGCCGACACGCCAGTGAAGCGTTCGTAGTGGCCAAGATCGAGGTCGGTTTCGGCCCCGTCATCGGTCACATAGACCTCGCCGTGCTGATAGGGACTCATCGTCCCCGGATCGACATTGAGATACGGGTCGAACTTACGAATGCGGACCTTGTAGCCGCGCGCTTGCAGGAGGGCAGCGAGCGATGCTGCCATGAGACCTTTGCCAAGCGAGGAGACCACGCCGCCGGTGATGAAAATATACCGCGCCATGGGAGTCGGGCCTTAAGCTGAGGAATGGAGTCGGGGCAAGCGCAAAGCCATGCGAATTGCGCCGCACAGGCGGAGCAATCCACAATTCACGCCAATGGAAGTACTTATTCGGTCGCGTCGGACAGCGGATCAGCGGTTTCCGCCGGCGCAGCGTCGCCACTTGCCGGAGTCGCTTCACCAGTGGTTGCCGCACCAAGCGGATCGACCGGAGCGGCCGGAGCCACTGTACGATCAAGCGTCGATTCAACGCCGCTAGTATCCGAACTGCTCACGGCGATCGCCGCAAGCGCAATCGACAGCACAACGAAAGTTATCGCCAACCAACGCGTGGAACGGGTTAGAAAGTCGGCTGCGCCGCGAGCGCTGAGCATCCCCGCCGGGCTACCGCCGATGCCAAGGCCACCACCTTCTGAACGTTGCATCAGGATGACACCGACAAGCGCGGCGGCGACGATCGCCTGTACGACGGTTAGGAAAAGGAACATCTGGCTGGGCTACTCTTGAAATCGGATACTGTGCTTGAACCGCGCATCTAGGCGCAGTTCGCCTAAACGACAAGGCTGTGCCGGATCAGGCGTCCTCGGTTTCCGAAGCGGCGACGACGATTCCCAGGAAGCTTTCTGCCGACAGGCTGGCGCCACCGACAAGCGCGCCGCCCACTTCCGGTGCCGACAGGATTTCGCGTGCATTCTCCGGCTTGACCGATCCGCCATAGAGGATGCGCACAGCCGACGACACTTCTTCGCCATACGTTTCGTCGAGCAGCTGGCGGATCGCACCGTGCATTGCGGCAATGTCTTCCACAGTTGCGGTCCGGCCGGTGCCGATCGCCCAGATCGGTTCATAGGCAATGGTCAAACGCTCCGCCGGGTCGGTAAAGGCCGGCAGCGCCGCCTTGAGTTGACGGAGCACAAAGTTCTCCGCGTCGCCCGCGTCGCGCGTTTCCAGCGTTTCGCCGCAGCACAGGATCACGCGTAAACCCGCTTCCAGTGCCGATTCGATCTTGGCATTGATCAGTTTGTTGCTCTCACCATGATCCTGGCGCCGCTCGCTATGGCCAAGGATGACGAACTTCGCCCCCGCATCGGCGATCATGGATGCGCAGATATCCCCCGTATGGGCGCCTTCATTGCCCGGATGGCAATCCTGCGCGCCCACGCCGATCTGCTCGGCCTCGCGATGAACGGCGTGAATCAGGGTGTAAGGCGGCGCGACCGCCACCTCTACCTTCATGTAGCGCTGTGCTGCACGGTCGATCGCGCGTGCTTCCGAAAGCATCGCGCGCGTCCCGTTCATCTTCCAGTTTCCAACGATATAGGGCCTAATGGCCATTGTGTGTTCCTGCGGTAAACTAAACTTGGTTACCCTACATAGGGGCGTTGTCTGGCGCCCCGGTAGACAAGCTTTGTTTGCGCGTCAAAAGCCTTTGCGACCTGTTGCCGCGAGGTCGCAGGCCGGATAAAGCGCGCTCTTCGGTGCTGGCGCTACCTCCGTCGCACTCCTGTCAGAACCAATAATCGGAATCCCTCGCCAGCATGCTCCAGTTTTTCCGCAATATGTTCAAGTCGAAGATCGGCCTGGCAATCGTGCTTGGTTTCATCGGCTTGATCGGCTTCGCCTTCGCCCTCAGCGACATCTCGGGAGGATCTACTTTCGGGGGAGTAGCGGGTGGTGACCGGGTGGCGGTAGTTGGCGATGAGAAGATCGGGACCGCCGACCTGCTGCGCGCTGTCAACAACGGACTCGACCGGATGCGGGAGGAAGACCCGACGCTGACGATGCCCAGGTTCATAGCGAATAAGGGGCTCGATCAATCGCTCGACGCCGTGATCGATCGTTTCGCCCTCGCGACCTTTGCCGACAAGTATGGTATCCGTGCGGGCGATAATCTCGTGAACAGCGAAATCCGCCTGATCCCGGCCTTCCGCGGACCCGATGGCAACTTCAGCGAAGACACCTACCGGCAGGTCCTCGCGCAACAGAGGATCACCGATGCGCAGGCACGCGATGACCTGGGGACGCGATTGCTGGCGCAGCAGGTTTTTGTTCCTGCCGGATTGGGCGCAAGCATTCCAAACAAGATGGCCTATCGGTATGCCCAGCTGTTCAAGGAGCGGCGCAAGGGTTCGATCGCACTGCTCCCCGCGGTCGCTTATGCGCCGCCACCGGGCGCATCCGACGATACGCTGAGGGCTTACTACGATTCGCACAGGACGGAGTTTGTACGGCCCGAACGCCGCGTCATCCGCTATGCTACCTTCGACAGCAGCGACCTCGGTGACCGTGCAGTCCCGACGGAAGCGGAAATCTCCGCGCGCTACAAGCAGGATGCAGCCAAGTACTCCGCCAGTGAAACGCGCGACGTCACCCAGTTGATCGTTCCCACCGAAGCGGCGGCGAAGTCGATCCGCGATCGCATCGCAGCTGGCGCCTCGTTCGACGCAGTCGCCCGCGAGGCAGGCCTGCGCGCAGCATCCATCACTGATGCGAGCCGTCAGACGCTTTCGACAGAGGCCTCCCCGGCCGTTGCGAACGCCTATTTCTCGACCGCCGAGGGCACGATTTCATCACCGGCACGCAGTGCGTTGGGTTGGCATGTCGCGCGGGTTGACGCAATCAAGTCAGTCGCAGCCCGCAGCCTCGATCAGGCACGCTCGGAAATCACGGAAACGCTGCGTGAAGAAAAGCGCGTGCGCGGGCTGGCCGAATTGGCGATCGAAGTCGAAGATCAATTGGCCGATGGCGCTACCCTTGCGGAAGTGCTCAATGATCTCGGCCTCGAGCTCCAAATGACCAAGCCGGCGCTCGCCAACGGCCAAGTGTACCAGGCGCCAGGTGAATCGCTGCCCGAAGTCCTGGCCCCGGCGCTCAAGACCGCATTCCAAATGGATGAGGAAGAGCCGGAAATTGCCCCGATTGCGGGTGGCGAGACCTATTTGATCTTTGAAGTCGGTGACATTACGCCGGCAGCAACGGCTCCGTTCGCCGAGATCAAGCAGGCGGTCGAGGCAAACTGGCGCCAGTCGCAGGGTCTCAAGGCAGCGCAGGAAGCTGCGGACCGCGTGCTGAAGCGGGTACGTGGCGGTGCCACGCTCGCCGCCGCGCTCGCCGCCGAAGATGTCCCCCTCCCCTCGGTCGACTCGATCGATCTGACGCGCGAGCAATTGGCGTCCCAGCGCGAACGTCGCATCCCGCCTCCTCTCGCACTGATGTTCAGCATGGCCCAGGGAACCGCGAAGAAGCTGGAAGCTGCGCAGAAGCTGGGTTTCTTCGTCGTCGACCTTGACGCCATCACAATGGACGAACTCGACCGGAACGACCCGCTCGTCACCCAGGCACGCGGCCAGATGGCTCAGCTTGTCGGCGATGAGTATGGCGATCTCCTGCGTTCGGCGATCCGTGCCGAAATGGGCGTCGAACGCAACCCGACCGCCATCGATGCGGTTCGCAAGCAACTGCTCGGCGGGAACTGAGGCGCGCTTGGCACCGGCACTGGAAGGTATTGAGGTAGCACGTGCCGCGCTGGCAGCGGGCAAGCCTGCGCTCGTGTGGCGCAAGGTCGTTGCCGATACCGAAACGCCGGTAGGCGCAGCGCTGAAGCTGTTCGAGGAAGGGCGCGGGGACTTCGTCCTGGAATCGGTCGAGGGTGGCGAAGTCCGCGGGCGCTACAGCCTGATCGGACTCGATCCGGATCTGGTTTTCCGGGCAACGGGCGCCAATGCCGCCATTAACGCCCGTTGGCGCGAAGATCGCGACGCTTTCGAGCCGTGCGAGAACGAAACGATCGAGGCACTGCGTGCCCTCTCTGCTTCATGCCGCTGCGATGTGCCCGAAGCATTACCCTCGGCACTCGCCTGCCTGGTGGGATATTTCGGTTACGAGACCATCGGATTGGTCGAAACGCTGCCGCGCGCGCCGCAGGGCGAACTCGACTTGCCGGACATGCTGTTCGTGCGGCCAACAGTGATCCTTGTGTTCGACCGGTTGAGCGACGCGCTTTTCTGCATTGCGCCAGTGTGGCCCGAGGGCTCGATCGAACTGGCGGGCGAGCGGATCGACGAGGTGTTGCGTAAGCTCGCTCAGCCGCTGCCGATCGCGAAGGTCGTCGCGCAGGGTCACCCTGAGCCCGCGCTCGCACCGACGATGGCTGCGTCCGATTACGAGGCGATGGTCCTGCGCGCCAAGGACTACATCGCCGCGGGAGACATCTTCCAGGTGGTCCTGTCGCAGCGCTTCACTTCGCCTTTCGAACTGCCGCCGATGGCGCTGTATCGATCGCTGCGGCGGATTAACCCCTCCCCCTTCCTCTATTTCCTCGACCTGCCCGGCTTCGCCGTCGTCGGTTCGAGCCCGGAAATCCTTGTTCGCGTGCGCGAAGGCGAGGTGACGATCCGTCCGATCGCCGGAACCCGCCCGCGCGGGGCGACGCTGGCAGAGGATCGGCTCGCCGAACAATCGCTTCTGGCCGACCCGAAAGAGCGGGCCGAGCACTTGATGCTGCTCGACCTTGGCCGCAACGACGTCGGCCGGGTCGCCGAATCCGGGACCGTCACCGTCACCGAAAGCTTCACCGTCGAACGTTACAGCCACGTCATGCACATCGTCAGCAATGTCGTCGGGCGCCTCGCAAGCGACAAGGACGCGCTTGAGGCGCTATTTGCCGGCTTCCCTGCCGGCACCGTCAGCGGCGCACCGAAGATCCGCGCCTGCGAGATCATCGCCGAGCTCGAACCCGCGACTCGCGGACCCTATGCCGGCGGGGTCGGCTATTTCGCACCCGATGGCTCGGTCGATAGCTGCATCGTTTTGCGTACCGCGGTGGTCAAGGACGGCATCATGCACGTCCAGGCCGGGGCCGGCATCGTCGCCGATAGCGAGCCCGCCTATGAGCAGCGCGAATGCGAAGCCAAGGCCGGCGCCCTGCTTGCCGCGGCACGCGAAGCCGTGAGGCTCGCGCAGGAACCAGGCTTCGGACAATGATGACTCGCTTCGCCGCTCTCGCCTTGCTCGTGCTCACCGCATGCAATCCGCAGCCGGAAGGCGAACCGGTCGCGCGTACCCGCATCGATGGCAAGGGCGCGACACCCACGCCAACGCCCACGCAGACTGTGGCAAGCTCGGTCGAAAGCGCCTGCCGCTCGATCATTTTCGAGGATGCGCCGCTGACCGATTGCGTGGCTATCCCAACCCGGCATGAGATCGGAATGGACCTGGGGCCAAGCGGGGAAGCGCCCTATCGCAGCCTCGCGACCTTCGCCAAGGCGCACGACCCAGACAGCATAGCCTTCGCGATGAACGCCGGAATGTTCGACGAAGAAGGGCAGCCGGTCGGCTATTTCGTCGAGAACTCCGAACGCCTCAAGGAGCTCAACACCGCCGATGGCGAAGGCAATTTCCATATGAAGCCCAATGGAGTCTTCTACGGTACCGGCGGCGAATGGCACGTCCGTACGACCAAGGATTTCCTGGCCAATGTTAGGGATCGCCCGGGTTTCGGCACGCAATCCGGGCCGATGTTGGTTATCGGCGGCAAGATTCATCCCGAAATCACCCATGACGGCTCTTCCAGGCTGGTGCGCAACGCGGTTGGCGTGGACGAACAGGGCCGCGCGCATTTCGTGATCTCGAACGCACCGATCTCCTTCGGCAAGCTCGCGCGCTTCTACCGCGACGAGCTCAAGGTGAAGGACGCGCTCTATCTCGATGGAACGGTTTCGCAGCTGTGGAACCCAGCCACCGACCGGCTGGACACCGGCGAACCAATCGGGCCCATCGTCATCGTGACGAAAAAGGACAGTGAATGACGCAAGACCGCCGCACTCTCTACCCCGAGATTGAACCCTATGCGACCGGCATGCTCGAAGTCGGCGACGGGCATACGATCTATTGGGAGAAGGTAGGCAAGCCGGGTGGCAAGCCCGCGGTGTTTCTCCATGGCGGCCCCGGTGCAGGGTGCAGCCCGGGCCAGCGCCGCCAGTTCGATCCCGAACTCTACGACGTGCTGCTGTTCGACCAACGCGGCTGCGGACGTTCGACACCCTTCGCCTCGCTGCTCCACAACACGACCTGGCACCTCGTGCGCGACATGGAAAAGCTGCGCGAGATGTGCGGGCACGAACAGTGGCTGGTGTTCGGCGGCAGTTGGGGATCCACCCTGGCGCTATCCTACGCCCAGACGCACCCCGATCGGGTTAGCGAACTGATCCTGCGCGGCATCTTCCTGGGTCGCCAGATCGAGAACGACTGGCTCTGCAGTTTCGGCGCCAGCGAACTCTATCCCGAAGCATGGGACGATTTCATCGGCCACATCGACGAGGACAAGCAGGACGACCTGATCGAGGCCTATCGCGAACTGCTCGACGATCCCGATCCCGAAGTGCGCAAGGCCGCCGCCGCCGCGTGGAACCGCTGGGAAGGCGCCACCGTCACGCTGCTGCCCGAAGACGACACCATCGACCACATGGCAGAGGGTGAGAACGCCGTCGCCACGGCGCGGATCGAGAACCACTATTTCCGCAACGGCTGCTTCCTCGAGGAAGGCCAGCTGCTCGAGAACGCGTGGAAATTGGCCGACATCCCCGGCATTATCGTGCAGGGCCGGCACGACTGCTGTACCCCGCCCCGTTCAGCTTGGGATCTCAAGCAGGCATGGCCGGAAGTTGAACTGCAGATCGTGCCCGACGGCGGGCATCTCTATACCGAGCCCGGCATCACCGATGGCCTGATCCGCGCCAGCGACCGGTTTGCTGGCAAGTCCGCGTGACGCCACGGCGAGCTTAACTTGCTTGATAGCGCGGCTTCGCGCGCCCATTGACGCCCACTATGACCAACCGCCGCACCATCCTTGTCATCGACAATTACGACAGCTTCACCTTCAACCTCGTCCATTACCTGATGGAGATGGGCGCGGGTGTGGAGGTCGTGCGCAATGACGCCATTTCTGCCGGGCAGGCGATCACCAGCGGCGCGGCCGGCTTCCTGATCTCGCCCGGCCCGTGCACCCCCAACGAGGCTGGCGTCAGTCTCGACCTCGTGGCGGCATGCGCGGATGCAGGCAAACCCCTGCTCGGCGTGTGCCTGGGCCACCAGTCGATCGGCCAGCACTTTGGCGGCAATGTGGTGCGCGGCGGGCTGATGCATGGCAAGACGTCACCGGTCACGCATGACGGCAGTGGTGTCTTTGCCGGATTACCGTCACCCTTTACCGCGACCCGCTACCATTCGCTGGTGGTTGAGGAGATTCCCGACAGTCTCGTGGTCAATGCCACCAGCGATACACCCGGCCTCGACGGCAGCAGCGTGATGGGGTTCCGCCATCGTGAATTGCCAATCCACGGCGTGCAATTCCACCCCGAGAGCATCGCGACCGAGCACGGCCATGCCCTGCTCGCCAACTTCCTTGCCTTGTGCGGGATCGACGCGAAGCTTCCCGCATGAAGACGCTACCCGCATCGGAACCCCATCTGAGCGAAGCCGAGGCCGAGGAGGTTTTTGGCTGGATCCTTGATGGCGAGACCAGCGACGAGGAAATCGCCCGCTTCCTGCTGGCAATAACCGAGCGCAGCGAGACTGCGGAAGAAATTGCAGGTGCCGCACGCGCGCTGCGGGCTCGCTATATTCCCGTGGCCGGGCCTGAAAACGCCATAGATGTCTGCGGCACCGGCGGCGACGGGCACCACACGCTCAACGTTTCGACCGCGGTCGGTCTGGTGGTAGCCGCCTGTGGCATTCCGGTTGCGCGTCACGGCAACCGCGCAATTTCATCGCTGGCGGGCGTGGCCGATACGTTAGAAGTCTTGGGACTCGACATGGTCGCTGCCGGACGGACGGCGGAAAAGACGCTCGCGGAAATCGGCATCTGCTTCCTGTTTGCGCCAAACCACCATCCAGCGATGGGGCGTATCCAGCCCATCCGGAAGAAGCTGGGTCGCCGGACAATCTTCAACCTTATGGGACCGCTTGCTAATCCGGTGGGAATCAAGCGACAGCTGATCGGCATTGCCCGGCCCGCATATGTCTCGATTTACGGCGACGCGACCGCGCGATTGGGTACCAAGCGTACCTTCATCGTCTCTGGTGACGAGGGGCTGGACGAACTGAGCCTGGCGGGCGGAAATGAAATGGCCGACGTCACCGGGCACGATTTCGAGATGAAGAGGGTGGATGCGGGCATAGCCGGGATCGGGCATGCGCCCCTCGAGGCGATACGTGGCGGCGATTCGCGACATAACGCACAGGCACTCACCGCACTGCTTGCTGGTGAAAGCGGTCCCTATCGCGATACGGTGAGATTCAATTCGGCGGCCGCGCTACTGGTTGCCGGTGCCACCGAAAGTTGGGAGAGCGGCGCGGCGATGGCTGGCGAAGCTATCGACAGCGGCAAGGCTGCCAAGCTGCTGGCCGACTGGATTGAAATGGCGAAGTGAAACGATGAACAAGCTGGTCGAGATCTGCGCCACCAAGCGCGATGAAGTCGCTGCGCGCAAGACTGCTCGTTCGCTGGGCGATCTTGAAGCGCTGGCCGCTGAACAGGGTGCGCCGCGTGGATTTCGTGCTGCGCTGGAGCGCGCGCAGGCAGGGGGTTACGGCCTGATTGCTGAAGTGAAGAAAGCTTCGCCTTCCAAGGGATTGATCAGAGAGGACTTTCGCCCTTCTCAGCATGCCCGTGATTATGCCATCGGCGGGGCTGCGTGTCTTTCGGTACTGACCGATGCCCCTTATTTCCAGGGCCACGAGGACTTCCTGATCGAAGCCCGGGCGGCCTGCGACCTGCCCGTCCTGCGCAAGGACTTCATGGTCGACCCGTGGCAGGTTGCCGAAGCGCGTGCCATCGGTGCCGATGCTATCCTGATCATCGTTGCCGCGCTCGAGGATGCGCAGATGGCAGAAATCGAAGCGGCAGCGATGGAGCACGGGATGGACGTGCTGGTCGAAGTGCATGACGAAGCCGAAATGGAACGTGCCGCGCGCCTTCGCTCGCGCCTGATCGGGGTAAACAATCGCGACCTCCGCACTTTCGTCACCGATCTGGCCACGACGGAACGCCTTGCGCCGCTTGCGCCGCAAGGGGCCCTGCTGGTCGGCGAAAGCGGCATTGCCTCCCATGCCGATTGCCAGCGCCTTGCCTTGGCAGGGGTGCGCAGTTTCCTTGTCGGTGAGAGCCTGATGCGGCAGGCCGACGTCGCGTCGGCTACCCGTACACTTCTGCGGGGATGATCCTGTCCTACAGGTCCGCCGGGCGCTAACTTGGCGGCATGCGTGCACCATTTCCCTTCAAGCTTGCGAATGAACTTGTCGCTCGAGCTGGAGGCAATTTTTTGGATTCAGGACTGTGTTCCATCTGTTCCACGGTTCAGGCCCGTAGCTGAGAGTCTGAACATGACCGACGCGCAATCTGGACCGAATGGAGAACACCTGTTCCACAGGAAAAGCGTAAAAGTGGCGGGATTGCTTGACTTACGAATCATGGTTGCCTAATTGTTCCTTATTCGTTCACGGGTTGTGAACAGCGGCACGGGAGTATCGCACCAATGCTGACGGCCAAGCAGCACGAGCTGATCCGCTTCATCCAGCAAAAGCTGGAAGAGACCGGCATTTCACCCAGTTTTGAAGAAATGAAGGAAGCGCTCGACCTCAAGAGCAAGTCGGGCGTTCACCGCCTGATTTCGGCGCTGGAAGAGCGCGGTTTCATTCGGCGCTTGCCCAATCGTGCTCGCGCGCTTGAAGTAGTCAAGCTGCCTGAAGATGCCGTAACCGGCGGAGCCCGGCCGCGTGCAGCCAATGACGCCGTGTCGGCAGCAATTGCTCCGAAGGCGATCGCGCCCGAACCGGCCAATGACATCATCCAGGTGCCGCTGCATGGGCGCATTGCCGCCGGCGCTCCGATCGAAGCGATCGAGGGTCAGTCTAGCATGCCTGTCCCGGCCGCCCTGCTCGGCCCGGGCGAGCACTATGCGCTCGAAGTGTCGGGCGATTCGATGATCGAAGCGGGTATCTTCGACGGCGATTTCGCGCTGGTGAAGCGGACCGAAACCGCACGCGACGGCGAAATCGTGGTCGCGCTGGTCGACAATGAGGAAGCGACTCTCAAGTACTTGCGGCGTGAGGCTGGTCGGATACGGCTTGATCCCGCCAATGGCGCTTACGAACCGCAAATCTACGAGCCGCACCGGGTCAAGGTGCAAGGCAAGCTGGCGGGACTGTTGCGCCGCTATCACTGAGTGGATGGTGGCGCTCTGCGGGGCCGATCTTCGCGTGGCCGCCACCAGCCATGCTCACCCTGCGTTCGGGCTACCGTGTCGATGCGGCCCGAGGCAAGATAGAGCGCAACACCGCCTTCACGCTGGAGGAATCGACGATCGAGCCTGAGCCATGCGGGGCGGCACGCACGAGGCAAGTATCGATCGGAGATCACGATATCTGCCTTCTCGCACGCTGCAGCGAGCGCCCGCTCCTCAACGAGGTTACGACTGCGCGAAACCAGCAGGCGCCAAGTCCTCCCTCCACGATCAAGCTCCAGCGCGCAAAAGTCATCGCTGCATCGCGCGCCCGACCATTCAGCCAGCGCCTGTGGCTCGGTTCCGCTTGCGGCGATCTCCAGCAAGCTGTCCTGGGCATATCCGCCCTCGCTTTGGCGGAGCACCAGCACCTGATCGCCCTCCCCGACTATCGCGAAGTCACGACCATCGCGCGTGACAAGGATGTCGGGCACAGGTGCGCTCAGCATCCACACCGTTGCGGCAATGGCTGGGACCAGGCCCCAAAGTCGTTGAGTGCCGTGCCACAGGGCGAGCCACAGCCCGCCACCTACGAACAGCAGCAGAGCCGCCGGGGGAACCGGAGGTGCGAGCTTGACTGCCCCGGGCAAGCCCGCGGCGAAGTGGGCCAAGTCGAGCAGCAGCTCGAGCGAATGCCCGGCCAGCCACCAAAAGGGCGCGCCCATTCCTACCATGTCGAACGCCATGGCCAGGGCCAAGAGCGGCATCGATACGAAGGTCACCAGAGGTATCGCAACTAGGTTCGCCAAGGCACCATACACGCCGGCCCGATGGAAGTGGAACAGCACGATCGGCATCAGCGCGATCTCGATCACCAAACCGGTAAGGAACAGAACTGCGAGCCGCCGCCCAAGGCGGGATGTCCACCCCTCCTCTCGCGGTGCAAGGAATTCGCGCACCGGCTTCGCGCCATGTAGCGCGACGATCGCCAGCACGGCGGCAAAGCTCATCTGGAAACTCGGTCCAATCAGCGACTCCGGCCACAACAGCAAGACGAGCATGGCCGCCACCGCGACCATGCGCATCGACAGCGGTTCACGTCCCAGCGCCAGTGCCAGCAACACGAGAACCGCGCCGATACAGCTGCGGATTGTGGGGACTTCGGCCCCAGTAAGCAGCGTATAACCGATCCCCGCCAATGCCGCTGCTCCTGCAGCAACCAGCGGCAAACGCACGCGCAACGCAAACCAGGGCCAACAAGCCAGCAGCTTGAGCGTCAGGAGATAGGTCGCCGCGATGATGGCACTGACATGCAGTCCGCTGATCGACAGCAAGTGCGTCAGTCCGGCGTCGCGCATGGCTTCCTCGTCAGCGCTCGGAATTGCCCCGCGATCGCCGCTCGCCAATGTCGCTGCGATGGCACCTGGCGCTCCGTCGAGCCGGCTCCGCACATAGGACGACAGATCGCGCTGGACCCGAGCGAGGCGGCCCTCATTTTGCTTAGGTGGTTCCAGAACCTCGACCGTCCCAGCAACCGCGCCGGTCGCAGACAGCCCTTCGAACCAGGCCCTTCGCGCGAAGTTGTACGCTCCCGGTACAATCGGAGGTGCGGGAGGCAGCAAACGCACCGAAAGCCGGACTCGTGCCCCTTCACGCAAGTTCTCGGCGTCCTGATCAAGCGGTAGGTTGACCCGATATGCGACTGCGCGGCCCGCCACTACATCACGCGCAGCTAGGGTAAGGCGTATGCGCCCTTCCGTAGGCTGCTCTTGTCGCTCCAGGATACGCGCATCGAGCCGCTCGAAACGCGGGGCAGGAATGGGCTCGGCACCCACGATTTCGGAGCGCGCCCATACCACCGCAACACCCAGGGCTATAGTCAACGACACTGCAATGGCGGCTACCATCACATACGAGCGTTCGTTCCGCCCGCGCCAAATCGCAGCAGCCGATAATGCGAGGAGCAGAAATGCGCCCATTGCTGCAAGCCACTGCCAAGGACTCCCAAGCCCGAACCAAAGGGCAATGCCCGCAGCCAGTGCCACCGCCAACCAAGGCCCACGATCGAATTCCGATCCTGCAAGCAGGCGCTCGATCCGGTCCGTGAATCTGGACAAGAGGCCGCGCATGCGCCAAGGGCGCCGCACTGCGTCGCGGGCAGTGCCGCCCGCCTCCCCCAATGGTACAAGAGGCGTCCCTTGCGTCGCCATGTAAGTGTTTGAAAGGAAGCGAGAGACAATGGCAAGCGATAGTGTGAGCACCGCTGCTTCGCCATCCGGGACGGTCGTCACCCGCTTCGCCCCCTCACCCACGGGTTATCTCCATATCGGCGGGGCGCGCACGGCGTTGTTCAACTGGCTATACGCGCGCCATCACGGCGGTCGCGTGCTGCTCCGCATCGAGGATACCGATCGCAAGCGCAGCACGCAGGATGCGATCGACAAGATCATCGACGGACTCGCCTGGCTTGGCCTCGATTTCGACGAAGCACCCGTATTCCAGTCTGATCGCGCTGAGCGCCACGCTGAAGTCGCCCGTCAGCTGCTCGCAGCGGGCCATGCCTACAAGTGCTTCGCCACCCAGGAAGAACTCGAAGAGATGCGCGAAGCGCAGCGTGCGGCAAAGCAGCCCTTGCGCTACGATCGCCGTTGGCGTGACCGAGATCCGTCCGAGGCGCCTGAAGGCGCGCCCTACGTGATCCGGCTCAAGGTTCCGGTCGAAGGCGCAACCACGATCGAAGATGCGGTCCAAGGCAGCATCACCGTCCAGAACTCCGAGATTGACGATTACATCATCCTGCGTTCGGACGGCACGCCGACCTACATGCTCGCGGTAGTAGTCGACGACCACGACATGGGCGTGACCCACATCATCCGTGGTGACGATCACATCAACAATGCCTTCCGACAGCTGCCGATCATCCGTGCAATGAACGAGATCGAGGGCAACTGGCCCGATCCGGTCTATGCGCATGTCCCCCTGATCCACGGCGCCGACGGGGCGAAGATGTCTAAGCGACATGGAGCGGTCGGGGTCGAGGCCTATCGCGACGAGGAAGGCATTCTCCCAGAGGCGCTGGTCAACTATCTGCTCCGACTCGGTTGGGGGTATGGCGATCGCGAGGAAATCAGCCGAGAGGAAGCGATCCAACTGTTCGATCTCGATGGGGTCGGCAAAGGCCCGGCACGCTTCGACATCAAGAAGCTCCAGAATCTCAACGGCCACTATATCCGCGAAGCAGACGATGCACGATTGGCTGCACTCGTAGCCGAGCGCATTGGTTCCGATGCAGATGTTGCGCTGCTGACGAAGGCAATGCCTGTCCTTAAAGTTCGCGCCAAGTCCGTCAATGAACTCGTTGAAGGTGCTGCGTTTCTCTCCGCAAAGCGTCCGCTCGAAATGAGCGAAAAGGCAGGCGCATTGCTCGACGATGAAGCGCGCCAGCGACTGGGTGAACTGTCCAAAATGCTGCAACTGCAAAATGACTGGACAATCGAGGCTCTCGAAGCCACTACGAAATCGTATGCCGAGAACCTTGGGGTTGGGCTCGGTAAGCTCGCGCAACCGATGCGTGCAGCACTCACCGGTACGACCACGTCGCCCGGTATTTTCGATGTGCTGGTCCTGTTGGGAAAGGAAGAGGCGCTCGCTCGTATCGACGCGCAAGCCTGACCTTCCCCGGGAACCGCAAAAGACGTTTGAGGAGACAAGTGTGGCCGACAATCAGGCAACTCTCGATCTGGGTGGCAAGACCCAGGAATTCCCCGTCCTGAAAGGGAGCGTCGGTCCCGATGTGATCGACATTCGTAAGCTTTATGGTGCGACCGGGGCGTTCACCTACGATCCCGGCTACAAGTCGACCGCGAGCTGCGAGAGCGCCCTCACCTACATTGACGGTGAAGAAGGCATCCTGCTTCACCGCGGCTACCCTATCGGCCAGCTGGCCGAGCATTCGAGCTTCATGGAGGTCAGCTATCTGCTGCTGAACGGCGAACTGCCGACGCAGGAAGAGCTCGACGATTTCACGTACACAATTACCCGCCACACCATGGTGCACGAACAGCTGCGGAGCTTCTACCAGGGCTTCCGTCGCGATGCGCACCCGATGGCGATCATGTGCGGCGTGGTGGGCGCGCTTTCGGCCTTCTACCACGACAGCACCGACATCGCAGATCCCGAACAGCGCAAGATCGCCAGCCATCGCCTGCTGGCGAAGATGCCGACGATCGCGGCGATGGCCTACAAATATTCGGTCGGTCAACCGTTCCTGCAGCCGAAAAACTCGCTCAGCTACACCGGCAACTTTCTGCGCATGACCTTCGGCGTCCCGGCCGAGGAATATGAGATTCATCCCGCCATCGAACGCGCGATGGACCGGATCTTCATTCTCCATGCCGATCACGAACAGAACGCTTCGACCTCGACCGTCCGCCTTGCAGGCTCGTCGGGAGCCAACCCGTTCGCCTGCATTGCCGCGGGCATTGCCTGCCTGTGGGGCCCGGCGCACGGCGGCGCGAACGAAGCGGCGCTCAACATGCTGCAGGAAATCGGCTCTCCCGACCGCATCCCGCACTATATCGAACGCGCCAAGGACAAGAACGACCCGTTTCGCCTGATGGGCTTCGGCCACCGCGTCTACAAGAACTACGACCCGCGTGCGACGGTCATGCAGAAGACACTGCGAGAGGTGTTCGACGCGCTGAACGTCGACGACCCGGTGTTCGAAACCGCGTTGCGCCTGGAAGAACTCGCGCTGAGCGACGATTACTTCAAGGAGAAGAAGCTCTTCCCGAACGTGGACTTCTACTCGGGCATCATCCTCAACGCGATCGGCTTCCCGACCACCATGTTCACCGCACTCTTTGCGCTCGCCCGCACGGTCGGCTGGGTTGCGCAGTGGAATGAAATGATTTCCGATCCTGCACAGGTCATCGGCCGCCCGCGCCAGCTCTACACTGGCCCGACCGAACGCGATTACGTGCCCATCGGCAAGCGCTGAGCGGACTTTAGGAACCAGAGATCAAGGGGCGCCTCGGCGCCCCTTTTTCATATTAGCGGCTGTTGCCGCCGCGTTCCTCGCTGCGTAGATCGTCGGCCGCCGGGACCGAAAGCGTAAATCGCGCACCTTGCCCCGGCGCGCTCTCAACCGTCAGATCGCCGTCCATCGCACGGGCAATTCGGCGCGAGATATAGAGCCCCAAGCCGGAACCTCCGTCGCCACTACGTCCGAGCCGCTCGAATTTCTCGAAGACTTTCTGTTGCTGAGCCTCGTCGAGCCCATGGCCCTGGTCGGCCACGGTGATAAGCGCACGGCTCCCTATCCGATCGAGACGGATCCAGACCTGGCTGTCTTCCGGCGAGTACCGGATCGCATTGCCCACAAGGTTGAGCAGGATCTGTAGCACTCGACGGAATTCGGCGATTGCCAATTGGCTCTCGCCTTCGACCGGTGGCACGAGCGTAATGCCCTTCTCCTGCGCCCGAACGCCCAGGATTCCGCATGCTCGCCGCGCGACATCGGCCAATTCGATGCGGTCTGGTGCGGTGACAAACTGGTCGGATTCGACCACCTCGAGATCGGAAAGGTCATCGATCAGCGCCAGCAAGTGCTGCGCGGCAGTCGCTATATCTGCCGCATAGTTCGAATATTCGTCAGCGATCGGTCCCGCCAGCTTCGTCCGGATCGTTTCGGCATTGGCGATGATGCGGTTGATCGGTTGGCGCAGGACAGGGGTAAGGTCGCGTCCGAATGACGCACCTTCGATGGCCGTGCCCGAAGCAGGATCGAACACCGCCGGATCGGGGGTGTCCGCAGTAAGGTAGAGCACGAATCCAGCGCTGCCGGGTTGCCCCTGCCCTAGTGGCTCAAGGTGAGCGGTCCACTGGCGCGCGGATCCAGGAATCTCGCAGTGCGCCCCATCGAGGAGCCGCCAATGGAGCGGTTGCTCGTGTGCATTGCCCGGCAGGCGGACAAAATCGGTCCAGGGTCGCCCGATTGCGTCACGGGTCGCCTCGACGAAGTCCGCCAGGTCTGGCGCTTCCGTGACAACCGATAGAAGCCCCTGGCGCGGATCGAGACGCGCGGTGCAATCGGCAAGGTGGCGATTGATCTCGACGCGCCGCCGCGCGGACTCGAGCTCATTTTCGGGGGGCAACTCCTCCGAATGCCAGCTAACCACATCAATGGAACAAGCCTCGACCGCACCCTCACCTCCGAGTTCCGGCGCTATCTCTACCCAGGCCGAAATACGGTTCTCACCGTCGATGGCGTTGAACTGGCGAGCGAGACGGAGGCCGTAGTGACCCGCCTTGTCAACAAGAGCGCGCAGCTCCGGGATAGCGATCGTGCTTCCCAACTTCCCTCCACATGCCTCCTGGAGACTGGCAAGGGGTTCACCGGCCTCAACCAGATGCCCCTCGGCATCAGTGCGACCATGCGCAATGTAGCGGGTTCCAACGCTGGCCATCTCAGGCGATCCCCAATGTGCCGGCTTCCGCTAGCATTTGTGCAGCTTCGCCCGGTTCGAGCGATTCAAGACCCCGTATCGGCTCCGCCGAAGGATGAAGGCGCAAGACCTGGTTTTCGATCTCGACCCCGCTCAAGCCTGCGGCACGCAGCCCGAGCGCAAATCGCGCCGATTGCTTTGCGTTGGTGGATAGTACGGCCATAGACCGCGACTGGCGTGACCCTGTCGCAAGGGCGGTAAGGAACAGCGGAACGCCTGCCTGTTCGATATCGAGCGCTTCCCGAGCATGGTCGCCCATACCGGCGATAAGGCGCGCCAGCAATGCAAGCCTTCCCGCGCTCTCGTCAAACCCGTTGCGTAGCTTGGCCTCCGCCCGGACCATCGCATCTGAACGGCGTGGGCCGTTGAAGGCTCTCCAGCCCAGCAACAACTCATGGAACAGGTCCCCGGGCAGTTCGCCCAGCGGAAGCTCCATGCGTCGCTGCGATTGTGCGAACCGGGCCTGCGCCGCCAGTGCAGCCATTGCAGCGCTTGCCTGACTGGAGTCTGCTGATGCGATCAATTGCTGGAGGACCGGCGAGAGCACGGGATCCATCCCGTATTGCGCCTCCAAGCGTGCCGAGAGCTGCCACTCCAATGCAAGGGCATGGCAATGCGATAGGACCTGCGGGCTGCTGAAGAAGTGCTCCGCCAAGGCTTCGCCATGGCGTTCAGCGAAGGCTTCGCGTCCCGCTTCGCCTGTAGCTTCGGCTTGCGCCCGCAACACTTGCGAGGAGAGATCAAGGCACATGGCCCGGATGCGCGCGACAAGTTCATCCGAAAACAACGACGTGTCCGGAGTCGCAAGCAGATGCGTAAGGATTGGGCCGACGCGCGCCAGAATAGCGTTCCCGCGCGCGAGAGCATCGCGCAGGGCAGCCGCCCGGTCCTTGTCCGAGGCGTCAGGCACGGCGTTCCACAAAGTCATGGCCTTGGATTAGCATCCACATGGTTAATTCGCCGTTATTCCACCCTGTCCGGCAGACGAAAAAGCGATAGGAGTACTACCAGCACAAGGGTCGCAGTGACTGGCTGGACAATTCCCACGAAGGCCGCCGGAACCATGAGGATGGCAAGCGCCACCCTGTCACGATAGCTTTCTCGCCATTTCCCGCCGCCGCGATGTTGCGCCAGCCTCAGTAGGCCGAAGAGCACCGCAGGAACGAAAAGGCGCAGCCATTCCGTGTCTTCCGGCGACGCGAGGGCAATCAGGATCGCCAGAATTGGGTCGAGCATCCAGTCGATCGTCTTGGCCAATGCGGAACGACGCGCACCTATTTGTCCTGCTTGCGCTATTCGTTCGACCGTTTCCCCCGCCACCCCCAACATCGCCATCAGAGCGCCAAAACCGAAGGAGGCCAACGGATACCCCAGAATGCCAAGCGAGAGTGCCAACACCCCTGACAATCCCGCGGCTATTGCCGGTACACGGGCACTCCTACCGCCGAGAATATCGCGAGCAAGCCGGGTGCCCATTCGCTCGGCAATGGCCAGGCCAGGCGCGGTGAACGGCGCTGGTGCAGCGTGCGAAGTGATCCACCGCGCTTCGCGTTCGCTCAGTGCGCCTTCATTTGGCGAGAGGTGCCACAGCCCCTCTTCCAGCAACCGCTTCTCAAGAGGTTGGATCCGAACACCCGATTGGAGTGCGATCCGGAGAAGTGCCGAGATCACGTCAGCATCGGGCGGCAGTTCTGAAAGGCGCTCTACATTGGCGCCCAATGTCAGCATCGCCCCGGACCAGGCGAACTCAGCATCGATACGCTCATAGCCCTTCGAAACGGCATCTTGCGCCGGGAAAACCAGTACCGCAGGGCGAGCCGTATAACGCAGCACTGCGCCCTCATCTGGAAGGGCGCCCGATGCGAGGACGAATAGCTCGTCCGCGGCCGTGACAAGGCCAGACAGCGGTCGTGGCTCCTGGAGGGCAATAAACCGTGCACCGCCGCGTTCCGCCCGGCGCTGCGCCTCGATGACCTCCCGCCCGATTCCCTCGACGAGGCAAGCGATCGTTTCGCAACCGGCCGCCAGCGCAAGATCGATCTGGCGCTCGATAATGCGCGAGCCTGCAAATTGCCGAAACGGCGCACGCGTGTGACCTGGGGCGGTCGATCGATCGAGCGTGGACAAGAGGGCAACGCGCAAGACGCACTCCGGGTGTGGCGGATAGGACGGCCCGCAGTTCTAGGTTCCCACAGGCCGATCGGCCAGTGCCAATGCGCCAGTTTCCTTCAATTGGGTCTCGTTGGTCAAACGAGCGAAGGCATCGGTCACCAAGTCAATTGTAGTAGTGAAAACGCGAGATCGCAGAAGCATGGTTAAAGTGGGTTTAAGCAACGAAGAAACATGATAGATTCCGTCCCATGAGAAAACGCAACCTGATCAAGGCCGTCGAATCCGAGACGGAAGTGGAATCTTCACAATCCTCCATTTCGGAGGAGCTTATGGAGGATACTTCCGATGAATTCGAGGACGTAGAGGAGGACTACGTGCAAGAGCCGAAGCTGCGGAGCTTCGGCTGGGTGCTTCCTACGCTCGCGCAATTGGCGATCGCCGGCTGGACCGGGTTCTATGCTTGGGCTTACCAGCAAGAAATCCTTGCAGGTGGGCCCCCGCAACAGTGGATCGAGTGGATAACCGCCTGGATCCTCCCTGTGCTCCTGATCGTCTCGCTCTGGTTACTCGCGACCCGCAATTCGACGCGCGAGGCGCAGCGGTTCGGCCAGGTGGCGCAGAGCCTCGCCGAGGAGTCTGCACGGCTCGAAGCACGTCTGGTCACCGTCAATCGGGAGTTGAGTCTCGCCCGCGAGTTTCTCACCACGCAAACCCGCGAGCTCGAGTTTCTCGGCCGCTCGGCGAGTGAACGACTATCCGACCATGCCGATCGACTGCAAGAACTGGTCCGCGACAATGGCTCACAGATCGACGCCATTGCCAGTGTCAGCGGCACCGCACTGGAGAATATGGACCGATTGCGCGACAATCTGCCTGTCATTGCCAATTCAGCAAAGGACGTCTCCAATCAGATCGGCGGCGCAGGCCGCATGGCAAAGGCGCAGCTCGACGAGCTTGTGGCGGGGTTCAAGCGTCTAAACGACTTTGGTGCCGCGAGCGAACGGCAGGTTGCTTCCTTGCGCGAGCGGGTCGACGATGCCCTCACGGCCTTTGGCGAACAGGCCGACCAACTCGGCACCGTGACGGAACAACGCTTTGCTGCTCTGCGCGAAAATAGCGATAGTTTCCGTGCCGACCTCGACAGCCGGGAAATCGATGCCTTGGCCGCGATCCGTGCAAGGGCGGAGACCTTGCGCGCCGAGCTGGCCGAAGCGGGTCAGATTGCTGCCGCCGAGCATGATGCGGCCGTCGACTCACTTCAACAGCGCCTCGAAGCCCTGCGCAGTGATGCCGCGTCGATTTCGGGCACGGTACGCGAAGGTGAAGAAGCTGCGCTGGCAGCCTGGACGAACCAGGTTGAGGCTATGCGTAAACGGCTGGAAGAAGCCATTGAGGAAATTCGCGAAATCGACGAATCCGCGTTGGCGGCCGCCAACTCGAAGCTCAAGGCGTTGTTCGAGGAAGCAGAGGCCGTCGATGCCAGGATCGCCGAGCGCAATCGCACCTTCGATACTGAGACTGTCCAGCGGCGTGTCGAATTCGAAGTCGCGGAACAGGCGGCATTGGCGCTCATGCGGGAACGGCTCTCCGAACTCGATGCAGCGCTGGACGAACGCCGCGCTGCTCACCAGGAACGTACCGCTGCACTGGTCCGCGAAGGCGAAGCGCTTGACGCGCGGATCGCGGCACTCGGACAGGCGTTCGCCAGTGCCGAAAGTCAGGGTCGCGAAGCCTCACAAGCTATCGCGCAAGGCGTCGACGAGCTTTCGGGTAAGCTGGTGGAAACCCGCGAGGCGCTCGACGGAACGGATATGGCTGTCTCGGCCCTCACCGATGCAAGCGTACGCCTACTCGAGTTGATTCAAGCCAGCGCCAAGCAGAGCCGGGAAACCTTGCCAGAGGCAATGCAGGCGAGCGAAAGCCGGCTCGCACAGATCGAATCTCGCGCGGCTGCAGTTCACAGTCTGCTCGATCAGGCGCGTGAGGCCGGCGAAGAAGCGGCCAAGGCCATGGAGACAGCAGACAACCGCACCCGGTCGGTCATGGCCGAGGTCGACAGCTTCCAGGCACGCTTTGGCGAAACCGCAACCGCACAGGTCGAAGCGATCGAGCGTCTGCGATCCAGCGTTGCCGCATTGGGAAGCGAAAACGAGTCTGTTGCCGCCAAGGCGCAAAACGAGTTGCGCGCCGCGATCGCGGCTCTCGAGACAAATGCCCGCGCAGCGCTGTCTGCCATCGAGAACGAGCAGTCCGAACGAATTTCCAGGATCGCAGCCAAGGTCGGTGAACAGAGCACCGAAGCCATAGACCGGGCGCTGGCCACGCACACCGAGCAGGCGCTGGCCAAGCTGGATGAGGCGACGGCGCGTTCGAGCGAAGCAGGACGCGAGATCACGCGCCAACTGCGTGACCAACTGGCCAAGGTCAACGAGTTAACGGGCAATCTCGAAAGCCGCATCGCGCAGGCCCGGGCCCGAGCAATGGAGGATGTCGACAATGACTTCTCCCGTCGCGTCGCGCTGATCACCGAGAGTCTCAACTCGAACGCCATCGACATTGCGAAGGCGCTATCGACCGAAGTGACGGATACGGCCTGGGCAAGCTACTTGCGTGGCGACCGCGGCATCTTCACGCGCCGTGCAGTTCGCCTGCTCGACAACACCGAGGCGCGCGAGATTGCCGAACTCTACGACACCGATCGCGACTTCCGTGAACACGTGAGCCGCTACATCCATGACTTCGAGTCGATGCTGCGGACAATGCTGTCCACGCGTGATGGTCACGCGGTTAGCGTGACGCTGCTGTCGGGCGATATGGGTAAACTCTACGTGGTCCTTGCACAGGCACTCGAACGCCTGCGCCAGTAAGCTAGCGGACCGTCGGGCCCCAAAAGATCAGATCTTGCGCGGTGATCCACCCGTAGATGTAGTTGCTAACATAGGCAGCGGTCGCCACGGCTGCCAGCACAGCCGCTCGCAGGATGAGTAGCCCCGGCCGGAAATTTACGGGCGCGCTCTCGGCTTGCCCCGGAATCTTCTCGACGCCTGCCTCTTCATGCGTACGTACTCCGAAGGGCAGCAGCACGAAGGCGCTGAACACCAGGAACAGGAAGTAGATCGCAAGAATGCTCGTCCATTGCACGGTTCGTCACCTCACAAATTAGGCATGATGACGCGGACTTGCGGACGCTTGCCAGACCAGCGTTGCGCCGCACGACGAGCAGCGAGCCGTGCAGCTTCATGGATAGACGCTTCGTCCTTACGCGCGGGCCCCTTTAGCTTGCGAATCGCCTCGATCACGTCGGCCCGGGTCTCGGCAAGGAATTCGGGGTAGTCCTCATCGAGCGGCAGGCCGAGGCTGTCGATCTTCGGATTCAGCTCGCCGTCGAGAGCCACAATGACGACCCCCTCGCGCATGATGCGTCGGCGCACGGTGATGGCATCGCCATCTGCTGGGACGATGATGTCGCCGTCGAGCACAAGCCGCCCCGCCCTTACATCGGCAACCTTGCCTGGAGCGCCTGGCGCTAGCCTGACTATGTCGCCGTTCTGCTGGACGACCTGATTGGGAATGCCATAAGATGCGCCGAGCCTGCCTTGCTCATGCATGTGCCGCATCTCTCCGTGGACGGGTACGAGGATCTCGGGCCGCAACCAGCCATAGAGCGCCTCCAGTTCGGGCCGCCCGGGGTGGCCAGAAACATGAATCATGCTCTGCCGGTCGGTCACCATGGTGATCCCGCGAGCGGCAAGCCGGTTCTGGACCACACCGATGGAGATCTCATTGCCTGGAATCTGGCGGCTGGAAAACAGCACGACGTCGCCACTTACCAATTCGATCGGGTGATTTTCCTCGGCGATCCGTGCCAATGCAGCGCGTGGTTCGCCCTGCCCACCGGTAGCGAGGATCAGCAACTCTCCGCGGGGTAGGCCCATCGCGGAGTCGAAATCGATCGGGGTGGGGAAATCCTGCAAATAGCCGTTGGTCTGTGCCACCTCGATGATGCGATCGAGCGAGCGACCGGCCACGCAGACCTGTCGCCCCGTCTCACGAGCGACATCGCCCAAGGTCTGCAGGCGAGCGACGTTGCTGGCGAAAGTGGTGACCAGCACCCTTTTGCCCGCATGCTTCTGCACTTCTTCGAGAAGGCCTTTGTGCACCGTGCCTTCGGAACCGCTTGGGGCCGGATTGAAGACATTGGTGCTGTCGCAAACCAATGCGAGGACACCCTCGTCACCGATTGCCGCAAGCTCCTCCTCGGTGGTCGGCACCCCGATGATCGGATCCTCGTCGAGTTTCCAGTCGCCGGTATGGAATATGCGACCATGCGGAGTTTCGATCAGCAGCGCATTGCCCTCCGCAATCGAGTGGGCAAGCGGGATGTAGGTGATTTCGAAGGGACCGATTTCGAAACTGCCATGATCATCATCGATGACGTTCAATTCGATATCGTCTGCGATCCCCGCTTCTTCCAGCTTGCGCATGACCAGGTCGGCGGTGAACGGCGTGGCGTAGATCGGAACGCCGAGGTCAGCTGCGAAATAGGGCACGGCACCGATGTGATCCTCATGCGCGTGCGTAAGAACGATCGCCTCGAGCTGATCGGCCCGCTCCTCGATGAATTCGAGATCGGCAAAAACAAGGTCGACGCCGGGGTACTGATCCCCCGAAAAGGTCATGCCGAGATCGACCATCAGCCAGCGCCCCTGGCAGCCGTAAAGGTTGACGTTCATGCCGATCTCACCCGAGCCTCCAAGGGCGAGGAACAGCAATTCGTCTTCGGGTGTAAAATCCTTCTTCAAGCAGAGCGCTCCGCCAGGATGGCAAGACCATCGAGCGTAAGGTCGCTGTCGACCGCATCGAATATCTCGGTGTGCAGGTCGAACAGGATCGCCAGACCGCCAGTCGCGACCACCTTGCTGGGGCGACCGATCTCGGCCTTCATTCGATCGATGAGCCCTTCCATCATCGCGACATAGCCCCAGAAGACGCCGATCAGCATCTGGTCCTCTGTGTTGGTGCCGATCACGCTGTTGGTTCGCGGCGCTTCAATCGCAATGCGCGGAAGCTTGGCCGTATTGCCCACGAGAGCGTCGAGCGAGAGGTTGATGCCGGGAGCTATGATTCCGCCCTTGTAGGCACCGTTAAAGTCCACCGCATCGAAGGTGGTCGCGGTACCGAAATCGACAATGATCAAGTCGCCCTCGTAGCGCGCGTGCGCCGCGATCGCGTTGAGCGCGCGGTCCGCTCCAAGCGAACTTGGCAGGTCGACATCGATATTGATGCCCCATTGCGCCTCGCCCTGCCCCGCGATCAACGGAGTTACGCCGAAGTACTTCTCCGAGAGCACCGTAAGATTATGGATCGCGCGCGGCACCACCGAGCCGACAATAATCTGCTTCACGTCCTCACGCCCGTACCCTTCGATCTCGAGCAGTTGAAGAAGCCAGACGGCGTACTCGTCACCGGTACGCCGGGGGTCGGTGGCGATACGCCAGCGGGCCTTGATCTCGCGCCGGTCATAGAGCGCAAAGACCACATTGGTGTTGCCGACATCGGCTGCGAGCAGCATCCCTCACCTCTCCTCGGTTGCGAGCATCACGTCGCCTGCGTGGATGGCACGGCTGGAGCCGTCCGCCAAGCGCAGCAACAAGGCACCGTCCGGCGCCAGTCCGGCAAATCCGCCATCGACCGGCCCCTCGCTCGGCGGATGAACGGTAATCGGGGTCCCCTTTGGATGCGCCACGCTTTCCCACCGCCGCACGACTGGCTCAAGCCCATAGGTCCGCCAACGCTCGAGTTCGCGATCAAACGCTGCAGCCAGTCCAGCGGCGAACAAGTCGCGATCGGGTGCCGGTCCCAGGGCTGCCAGTGCAATGGTGCGGCGATCGGGCAGTTCCGGCGCCCGGGCAAGGTTCACGCCGATACCGACGACAATTGCATCACCTTCCCGCTCGAGCAGGATCCCGGCAAGCTTGGCACCGCCCAGCATAAGGTCGTTCGGCCATTTGAGTTGAAGCGCGGTCGGGTCCGCAAGCAGGGGGATCACCGCTTCATAAACGGCCAGGCCCGCGACCAGCGCCAGCGTCGCCGGATTGGGATCGCGAGATGTGATCCGGACAAGGGTCGAGCCCATGAAATTGCCCGAACCGTCGAACCAAGTGCGGCCCTGTCGACCCCTTCCCGAAACCTGTCGGTCGGCAACCAGCCAGTAGCCTTCGCCCAAGGCCTCGCCCCCGCGCAGGGCAGCAGCGAGGTCGGTATTGGTCGAGCCGGTCTCGGTGACGGTACGGATCACACCAGGATAGCGAAGGCCGCTGCGGCGCGCGCAGTCCAGTCACCCAGCGGGATCGTGAGCAAATACCCAAGCGGCGAAATGAATGCCGCGCAAAGTGCCAGCACGACCCAGTGACCCAGCGGGCTCCTCGCCTCCACCTCACGGGTGGGCTCGTCGAAGAACATCACCTTGATGAACTTGAGGTAATAGAACGCGCCGATCACACTCGCTGCGATACCGATCGCCGCAAGCGCAATGAGATCCGCGCGGACTGCCGCCTGGAACACCACAAACTTGCCCCAGAAGCCAAACAGCGGCGGAATACCCGCGAGGCTGAACATCAGCGCCAGCAGGCACCACGCCAGAACCGGCCGCTTGGTCGACAGGCCGGAGATATCGGCGAACGTTTCGAGCGGGTTGCCCTGCGGATCGCGCAACATCAGCAGCGCGGTGAAGCTACCCACCGTCATGGCGACATAGATCGCAAGGTAGGTCATCACCCCCGCAACTCCATCGGGGGTCGCGGCCGCAAGACCGATCAGGATGAACCCGACGTTGTTGATCGAGGAATAGGCGAGCAGCCGCTTGAGGTTCTGCTGGCCGATCGCGCCCAGTGCGCCGACAACAATGGATGCGAGCGCTGCGAAGATCACGATCTGCTGCCAGCTATCGACCTGACCGCCGAAGGGATCCATCGCCATGCGAACCAGCATCGCCACCGCAGCGACCTTCGGCGCGCTGGCAAAGAAGGTAGTCACCGGTGTCGGCGCGCCCTCATAGACGTCGGGAGTCCACATATGGAACGGCACCGCCGCAATCTTGAAGGCCAAACCGGCAAGCACGAAGACGACCCCGAACAGTGCCCCGGTCGAAAGCCCGCCATCGAAAGCTGTGCGGATCGCCAAGTAGTTGGTCGTACCTGAGAAGCCGTAGACCAGGCTCATGCCGTAAAGGATGATGCCCGAGGCAAGTGCACCCAGGACAAAATACTTGAGCCCCGCTTCGCTCGAACGCGAGTCCTGCTTGAGGAAGCTGGCGAGCACGTAGCTCGACAGGCTCGACATCTCGAGCCCGATGTAGAGCGTCATCAGGTCGGCCGCGGAGACCATCATGCCCATGCCAACGGCATTGAACAGCATCAGGACGGGGTATTCCCCACGCCAGGCCCCGCGCTCTTTGAAATAGGAACCCGATACGATGAGGCAGGCAATGCAGGCCAGATAGATCAGGATCTTGGCAAAGCTGCCGAAGCCATCGACGCGGTATAGACCGCCGAATGCGTCTCCGCCCAATTCGAACGAAGGGTTGGTCAGCAGGTGGGCGCTGAACACTACACTCGCGAACAGGGCCACGACGGCGGCGATCGCCACGGGCCGCACCACGCGTGCCCCGCCCCAGGCGGTGACCAGGAGGAGGACCAGTCCGGCAAGCGAGAGGGTAATCTCGACTGCCGTGAAATACAGGGAGCTCAACAAAGCCATCAGTGCGCTCCCTCTTCGGTCGCTTCTTCGCCATGCACGGCAGCGACATAGTTCGCATTATGCTCGCGAGGCGTACCCACCTCGTTTGCAGAGTCGAACGAAGGCGCGGCACGTGCGATGCGCGCCTCTAGGGTGGCAATGTCCTGTCGCATGGGTGCTAGGAAGCTTTCCGGATAAACGCCCATCCACAGCACAGCAGCCGCGATTGGGGCGAGCATTGCCCACTCGCGGGCGTTGAGGTCGGTCATGCGCGCGGCATCTTCATTGACCTGCGCACCGAACACGACGCGACGATAGAGGTAGAGCATGTAGGCTGCACCAAGGATGATGCCCGTTGTGCAAACCAGCGTCACCAGGGTCGAAACCTTGTAGATGCCCGCAAGCGCCAGGAACTCACCAACGAAGTTGCTGGTCCCCGGCAGTCCGACCGAGGCCATGGTGAACAGCATGAAGAACAGCGCATACTTCGGCATGTTGATGCTGAGCCCGCCGTAGCGCGCAATCTCGCGCGTGTGCAGCCGGTCGTAGATCACGCCGACGCAGAGGAACAAAGCGCCGGAGACGAGGCCGTGGCCGAGCATGACCATCATCGCACCCTCGATCCCCTGCACGTTGAACGCGAAGAGGCCGACAGTGACGATCGCCATATGCGCGACCGACGAATAGGCGATCAGCTTCTTCATGTCGTCCTGCACCAGCGCCACCAGTGACGTGTAGACCACTGCAATCATCGACAGCACGAAGATGAGCCAGGCGAACTGCGCGCTCGCTTCAGGGAACATCGGCAAGCTGAACCGGATGAAACCGTAACCGGCGAGCTTCAACAGCACCCCGGCGAGGATGACCGATCCTGCGGTCGGTGCCTGCACATGCGCGTCGGGCAACCAGGTGTGGACTGGCCACATCGGCATCTTCACCGCAAAGCTGGCAAAGAAGGCCAGCCACAGCCACGTCTGCGCCGCCGGGCTGAAGTCATAATTCATCAACGTCGGGATGTCGGTGGTACCTGCGGTGTTCGCCATCCACATCATCGCAATCAGCATCAGGACCGAGCCGAGCAGCGTGTAGAGGAAGAACTTGTAACTCGCGTAGATACGATCCTGACCGCCCCACACACCGATGATCAGGTACATCGGGATCAGGCCAGCCTCGAAGAAGATGTAGAATAGGTAGAGGTCCTGCGCCATGAACACGCCGAGCATCAGCACTTCCATGAACAGGAAGGCGCTCATGTATTCGCCAACGCGCTTGGTGATGCTGTCCCAGCTCGCGAGGATACAGATCGGCATCAGGAACACGCTGAGCATGATCAGCATCAGGGCGATGCCGTCGATCCCGAGCGCGTAGCTGAAACCGGCAAAGACCTCGGCGCGTTCGGTGAACTGCCACTGCGCGCCGCCAATGTCGTAGTTCATCCACAACAGCACACCAAGTGCGAGGTCGAATATCGTCACGCCCAGAGCGACCAGGCGCGCGGTTGGCGCGTTCAGGAACAGGCAGGCGATTGCCCCGGCAAGCGGAACAGCGAGCATCAGGGAAAGGATGGGGAACTCCATCAGAACAGCACCCAGGTGATCGCGGCGACGAGTCCGAGGAGCATCACCAGCGCATAGGTATAGAGATAACCGGTCTGGAACCTGTGGGCGCCGATCGAGCCCTTCTCGACCACCCAGGCGACGCCGTTGGGGCCGAAACGGTCGATGATGCCGATATCGCCGAGCTTCCAGAACTGGCGGCCGAGCCAGAAGGCGGGGACCACGAAGAGGTAATGGTACAGTTCGTCGAAATACCACTTGTTGTAGAGGAAGCGGTACACTGGGCCGAGCTGTTCGGCGGTCTTACCCGGGATCGAGGTGTCCTTGATGTAGGCAAGCCAGGCGACGAACAGGCCAAGTACCATCACGATGAACGCCGCATACTTAACCAGGTACGGTACGTTGTGCATCGCGTGGATCAGTGACTCGTTGTAGAAGATCGAGCCGCTCCAGAATGCCGCGCTGTCGAGGAACGAAGGCGCGAAGAACTGACCAGCGGCGATCGCCCCAATCGAAAGCAGGCCAAGCGGGACCAGCATCGACAGCGGGCTTTCATGCGGGTGATATCCACCCGTCGTGTCTGCACCCGCTTCTTCAGGCGTCTTGTGAACCGAATGCTGGATATGCTCGCTCTCAATCCAGCGCGGCTTGCCCCAGAACGTCAGGAACATCAGGCGCCAGCTATAGAAGCTGGTCAGCAAAGCGGCGAAGGTACCCATCCAGAAGGCGAAATCGCCAAGCTCGGTACCGCGGCCATAGGCGACCTCGATGATCGCGTCCTTCGACCAGAAGCCTGCGAACCCGGCACCGAGGTGGTAAACACCAACACCGGTGATCGCCAATGTGCCTGCCATCATCGCCCAGAAGGTCAGTGGGATGTGCTTACGCAGGCCGCCGTAGTAACGCATGTCCTGCTCGTGATGCATGGCGTGAATGACCGAGCCAGCACCAAGGAACAGCAGCGCCTTGAAGAAGGCATGCGTAAACAGGTGGAACATCGCAGCGCCATAGGCGCCGACGCCGGCGGCGAAGAACATATAGCCGAGCTGCGAACAGGTCGAATAGGCGATGACGCGCTTGATATCCCACTGCGTGGTGCCGACGGTGGCGGCGAAGATACAGGTCGCGGCACCGATGAAAGTCACCATTGCCAGTGCTGCCGGTGCGGTTTCGAACATCGGCGACAGGCGGCAAACCATGAACACACCCGCCGTCACCATGGTGGCGGCGTGGATCAGCGCGGAAACCGGGGTCGGACCCTCCATCGCGTCGGGAAGCCAGGTATGCAGGCCAAGCTGCGCAGACTTGCCCATCGCACCGATGAACAGGAGGATGCAGAGCACATCCATTGTTTGGACGCGGTAACCGAGGAAGCCTATGGTGGCCCCGCTCATGCCCGGTGCAGCTTCGAGGATCGCCGGGATCGATACGGTCCCGAACACCAGGAAAGTACCAAAGATGCCGAGCATGAAGCCGAGGTCGCCTACACGGTTGACCACAAAGGCCTTGATCGCGGCGGCATTGGCGCTGGGCTTCTTGAACCAGAAACCGATCAACAGGTAGCTGGCAAGGCCCACCCCTTCCCAACCGAAGAACATCTGGACCAGATTATCGGCGGTCACCAGCATCAGCATGGCGAAGGTAAACAGCGAGAGATAGGCGAAGAAGCGCGGTTGGTCCGGGTCCTCGTCCATATAGCCCCAGCTATACAGGTGGACGAGCGCCGAGACGGTGGTGATGACCACCAGCATCACCGCGGTCAGCGTGTCGACCCGCAATGCCCAGTCGACCGCCAGATCGCCCGAATGCATCCAGGTCAGAACCGGGACAACAGTCGCCTCATAGGTGCCACCGACAAAACCGAGGAAGATTGGCCAGCTCAACGCGCAGCTCACGAACAGTGCGCCGGTCGTGAGCGACTTGGCGAAGACGCTCGGCGCGGCCTTGTTGGTCAGCCCGGCGACGATCGCCGCGAGCAGCGGCAGGAATACGATGAAAAGGATCGGGTGCACCGGAGCTTATCCCTTCAGCCGGTCGACGTCGTCGACCGCGATGGTACCGCGGCCGCGGAAGTAGATGACAAGGATGGCGAGCCCGACGGCGGCTTCACCCGCAGCGACGGTCAGCACGAACATCGCGAAGACCTGACCAACCAGGTCGCCAAGGAAGGCGCTGAACGCCACAAGGTTGATATTCACCGCCAGCAGGATCAGCTCGATCGCCATCAGGATGACGATGATGTTCTTCCGGTTGAGGAAGATGCCGAGCACGCCGAGCACGAACAGGATCGCGCTGACGACGACGTAATGTTCGATGCCGATCACAGCTCGACCCCCTTGCCGATCGTCGGCTGCTTCATGACAGTTGCCTCGTCAGGGTTGCGGCGAACCTGCTTGCCGATGTCCTGCTGTCCGCGCGCACCATCGGGGCGCTGGCGATGGGTCAGCACGATCGCGCCGACCATGGCGACAAGCAGGATCACGCCCGCAGCTTCGAACAGGAACAGGTAGTCGCGGTAAAGCACCGCACCGATGCTCTCGATATTGGCACGGTCGGCCAGTGGCGCGGCAACGCCGCTCGGCGTACCAAGCTGAAGCGCGCCCGCGCGATAGGCGCCGATGCCCAGGACCAGTTCCGCCAGCAGCACCAGTGCGATGGCGATGCCCAGCGGGAAGTTCTTCACGAAACCCGCCCGCATCTCCGAGAAATCGATGTCGAGCATCATCACGACGAACAGGAACAACACCGCGACCGCACCAACGTAGACGATCACCAGCAGCGCCGCGATGAATTCGGCGCCGACCATGACCATCAGGCCCGCGGCATTGAAGAATGCCAGGATCAACCACAGCACCGAATGGACCGGATTGCGCGCCATGATGACCATGACGGCGCTGCCGATCACCAGCGTGGCGAAGAGATAGAAAGCTAGGGTCTGGATCACAGCGACGGCCCCCTATCGATACGGCGCATCGGCTTCAAGGTTCGCAGCGATAGCGCGCTCCCACTTGTCACCATTGGCGAGCAGCTTGGCCTTGTCGTAAAGAAGCTCCTCGCGGGTTTCGGTCGCATATTCGAAGTTCGGCCCTTCGACGATGGCATCGACCGGGCAAGCTTCCTGGCAGAAACCGCAGTAGATGCACTTGGTCATGTCGATGTCGTAACGCGTGGTGCGGCGGCTGCCGTCCTCGCGCGGTTCGGCCTCGATCGTGATCGCCTGTGCCGGGCAGATCGCTTCGCACAGCTTGCAGGCAATGCAGCGTTCTTCGCCATTGGGATAGCGACGCAGCGCATGCTCGCCGCGAAAGCGCGGGCTGATCGGGTTCTTCTCAAACGGGTAATTGATCGTCGCCTTGGGCTTGAAGAAGTACTTCAGCGTGAGGGCGTGTGCCTTCACGAACTCCCACAGGGTGAACGACTTGACGAGTTGCGCGACAGTCATGCGTAATGTCCCGTGGCCATCAAGTAGCCACTTACGAGTACGACGAAGAACAGGCTCAGCGGCAGGAATACCTTCCAGCCCAGGCGCATCAGCTGGTCATAGCGATAGCGCGGTACGGTAGCCTTCACCCAGCTGAAGATGAAGAAGAAGAACAGGATCTTCGCGAACAGCCAGAAGACTGCGGTCAGGCCTTCGGTGAAGAAGAAGCTGTAGAGGACCGGGATATCGAGCGGCGGCAGCCAGCCACCCCAGAACAGAATGGCGTTCAGCGCGCACATCAGGATGACATTGGCGTACTCACCGAGCCAGAACAGCGCGAAGCTCATCGAGGAATATTCGGTCTGGTAGCCACCCACCAGCTCGCTCTCCGCCTCGGTCAGGTCGAAAGGCGCGCGCGCGGTTTCTGCCAGTGCGCTGATCAGGAACATGACCCACAGCGGGAACAGCAGCGGGTTGAACACGAAGCCGTTGATCAGGCCGAAGATGTGCCCTTTCTGGGCCAGGATGATGCCGTTCATGTTGAACGTGCCCGCCCACAGCACCACGCAGATCAGGATGAAACCAATCGAGACTTCGTAGCTGATCATCTGCGCCGCGGCGCGCATGGCGGAGAAGAAGGGGTACTTCGAGTTGGATGCCCAACCCGACATGACCACGCCGTAAACCCCAAGCGAACTGATCGCGAGGATGTAGAGCAAGCCGATGTTGATATCGGCCAGCACCGCCACGGGACCAAACGGCACCACCGCCCACGCAAGCAGTGCCACCGTGAAGGTGATGATCGGGGCGATGAGGAAGATCGCCTTGTTCGCCGCGGTCGGGACGATCGTTTCCTGCAGGAACACCTTGAGCCCGTCGGCAAAGGACTGAAGCAGTCCGAAGGGTCCGACCACGTTCGGCCCCTTGCGCAGCGCGATCGCTGCCCAGATTTTGCGATCGGCATAGATGATCATCGCCACCGCCAGCATCAACGGCAAGGCGATCAGCAGGATGCCGGCAACCGTCGCGACAAGCCATGCGCCCTCGTATGGCAGGCCGAGGTTCTGGAAGAATTCGGTCATTATTCGTCACCTACCGGAGTCGCGTAGCCGCTGTCGGCATTGATTTCGGAAGCATCGGGAGTCCGCTTCTTCAGATCCTCATTCGATTTGCGATCGGTCAGTTTCATCGAAACGACGAACACGAGCACTAGCAGAAGCAGCGCACCAACAATGGCGAGTCCCACGGTCATTCCGCAGCCTCCGCCAAGGCGTCACCATGGAGCAGTTCTGCCGAGCAGCGCTGCATCATTTCGCTGGCGCGGGCGATCGGGTTGGTGAGGTAGAAATCCTTGATCGGATAGGCGGAGATGACGCCTTCTGCCTTGGTCTTTGCATCAGCCTTGGGCAGCGCGCCGTAGTTCGAAAGTCCTTCCTCGCCCAGTGCCGGGACTTCCTTGATCATCGCCGCCTGGAGCCGCGCGAAACTGTCGAAACCGACCGAGACACCCAGCGCATCGGCCAACGCGCGCAGGATGGTCCAGTCTTCACGCGCGTCGCCCGGTGCGAAGACAGCCTTCTCGGCAAACTGCACACGCCCTTCGGTGTTGACGTAGGTACCGTCCTTTTCGGCGTAGCTCGCGCCCGGCAGGATGATATCCGCCGCATGCGCACCCTTGTCGCCATGATGGCCGATGTAGACCTTGATCGCGTCAGCAAAGGGCTCGAAATCCATTTCGTCCGCGCCAAGGCTGATCACGACCTTGGGCTTGGCCGCAACAATATCCTTCATCCCACCCTTTTGCGCGAAGCCGAGCATTAGCCCGCCCATGCGCGCGGCGCTGAAATGGAGAACGTTGAAGCCGTTCCAGCCATCCTTCACGAGACCGTACTTGTCCGCGAAGGCCAGTCCGGCGCCCAAAGCGCCTTTGGCCAGTGCCGCACCGCCCATGATGATCGCCGGACGCGCGGCACCCTTGAACACATCGGCCACTTCCTTGGGCAGCTTGCCGAGCAGCGAGAGATCCTCGCCGAGGAACTCTGCCGGATAGGTCGGGTCCCAATAGGGGCCCAAAATGAACACCTTGGCACCGCGCTTTACCGCCTTGCGGAGGCGGACATTGACCAGCGCAGCTTCCCAGCGGATGTGGCTGCCAACGATCAGGATTGCGTCGGAAGTCTCGATCCCGGCAAAGGTCGAGTTGAAATTGACCGCGGCGAGATTGGTCACGTCATAGTCCATGCCGGTCTGGCGGCCTTCGAGCAGGGTCGATCCGCAGGCCTTGAGCAAGGCCTTGGCCGCGAACATCGTCTCGCAATCGACCATGTCGCCGGCGATGGCCGCAATGGACTTGCCCGGCTTGGCCTTGGCGATCGCCTTGAAGGCATCGTCCCAGCTCGCAGGTTTGAGGCCGCCCTTGACGCGCATGAAGACCTTATCGAGCCGGCGCTTGCCGAGGCCATCGACCATGTAGCGGCCCTTGTCGGACAGCCATTCCTCGTTGACGTCGTCATTGATGCGCGGAAGTGCACGCATGACTTCACGGCCGCGGCTGTCGAGGCGAATGTTCGCACCCACCGCATCGGAAACATCGATGCTGAGGGTCTTCTTGAGTTCCCACGGACGCGCCTCGAAGGCGTAGGGGCGCGATGTGAGCGCGCCGACCGGGCACAGATCGATCACATTGGCAGACAGCTCATGTTCGGCCGCCTGCTCAAGGTAGGTGGTGATCTGCATGTCCTCGCCGCGATAGAGCGCGCCGATTTCGTCCACGCCCGCGATCTCTTCGGAGAAGCGCACGCAGCGAGTACAGTGAATGCAGCGGGTCATGACCGTCTTGATCAGCGGGCCCATGTACTTCTCGGTCACCGCACGCTTGTTCTCGTGATAGCGCGAGCCACCACGACCATAGGCGATCGATTGGTCCTGCAGGTCGCATTCGCCACCCTGGTCGCAGATCGGGCAGTCGAGCGGGTGGTTGATCAGGAGGAACTCCATCACCCCTTCGCGCGCGGTCTTCACCATCGGCGTGTCAGTGCGGATTTCCTGTCCTTCAGTCGCCGGAAGCGCACAGCTTGCCTGCGGCTTGGGCGGCCCGGGCTTCACCTCGACCAGGCACATGCGGCAATTGCCAGCAATCGAGAGCCGCTCGTGATAGCAGAAGCGGGGGATTTCCTTCCCCGCAAGCTCGCAGGCCTGCAGGACGGTGGCGCCGTCCGGAACCTCGATTTCCTGTCCGTCTACGGTGACTTTAGGCATTATTCAGTTCTCAAGCTCGATACGGCGGATACGGTGATAGAGCGGCTCTGTAACCGCCAAGCGAAGCGTTTCAGTCGAAAGCTTGAGTTCTTGTCCTTGTCCAAGGCAAGAGCTCAGAAACGGCACAAGTGCTTGTACGGCAAGACGCTCATCCGTCGACTCTGGCTCACTCTTCGCCAACTCGATCGACTCCTGCGGTGCCGACGCCACAACGCAGTCTCCGAAATCCATGTAGGAAAGATACGCAAGATCGCCGCGAGTGCCCTCTGGCGCGGCTGCTACCGCTTCTACAAACCAGGACTCGCCGCTAGCCAGCAAGCTCGTATCGACCTTCCTTCGCAGCTGGACCCGTACCATCTCGCGCACGAGCGAGCGCCGAAAGCTCCTGGCAACGAAAGACAACTGCCAATTTCCTACAGCAACGTCGGAACTGTCCATGCAGTTACCGATGTCACCCTCATTGCGCCGGATAATAAGGAACTCATCTTCACTACCAGGGAGTGATTCCATCAGGTCGAAGGCGTAACCGGGCCCGCGCCTGGCCACGCATTCTGCAGTGATTTGCATGACTTCGCTTGGATTTCCGCGTTTCGCGGTGCTTCCGATCCGCGACCCGGTCCATTGGGCACTCGCGGCGGTCGGTAAAGCTACAAAAGTAACCAGAGCCAACGAAAGCAACCCGCGCATTGTAAGGGATCGCCTACGAGTCATTCCGCCGCCTCCGCAAACTTGGCGTTATGTTCGTGGATCCGACGCTCGAGCTCGGGGCGGAAGTGACGGATCAGGCCCTGGATCGGCCAAGCCGCCGCGTCGCCCAGTGCGCAGATGGTGTGGCCTTCGACCTGCTTGGTCACCTGCTGGAGCATGTCGATCTCTTCGATCGCGGCATCGCCAGTGCGCAGGCGCTCCATCATGCGCCACATCCAGCCCGTACCCTCGCGGCAAGGAGTGCACTGGCCGCAGCTTTCGTGCTTGTAGAAGTAGCTCAGGCGCGAGATTGCGCGGACGATGTCGGTGGACTTGTCCATCACGATAACTGCTGCGGTACCAAGTCCCGAGCCGACTTCGCGCAGGCCATCAAAGTCCATCGGCGCGTCCCAGATCTGCTGGGCCGGGACTAGCGGGACCGAAGAGCCGCCGGGGATTACAGCAAGGAGGTTGTCCTTGCCGCCGGTGATGCCGCCGCAGTGCTTCTCGATTAGCTCGCTGAAGGGGATGCTCATCGCCTCTTCGACGACACAGGGCTTGTTCACATGCCCGCTGATCTGAAAGAGCTTCGTGCCCTTGTTGTTCTCACGCCCGAAGGAACTGAACCACGACGCGCTGCGCCGCAGGATCGTCGGGACAACCGCGATGCTTTCGACGTTGTTGACCGTGGTCGGGCAGCCATAGAGCCCCGCCCCGGCCGGGAACGGCGGTTTGAGGCGAGGCTGCCCCTTCTTGCCTTCGAGGCTCTCGATCATCGCGGTTTCTTCACCGCAGATGTAAGCGCCCGCACCGCGGTGGACGAAGACGTCGAAATCATAGCCCGACTTCGCCGCGTTCTTACCCAGCAGCTTCGCAGCATAGGCTTCGTCGATCGCCTTCTGCAGCGTTTCTGCCTCGCGGATGTATTCGCCGCGGATGTAGATGTAGGCCGCCCGCGCACGCATGGCGAAACCCGCGATCAGCGCGCCTTCGATCAATTTGTGCGGATCGTGGCGAATGATTTCGCGGTCCTTGCACGAACCCGGCTCGGATTCGTCGGCATTGATAACCAGGAAGCTCGGACGACCGTCGCGGCTTTCCTTGGGCATGAACGACCACTTGAGGCCGGTGGGGAAGCCAGCGCCACCACGGCCGCGAAGACCGGAAGCCTTCACCTCCTCAATGATGGCATCCTGCCCGCGCGCGATCAGCGACTTGGTATCGTCCCAGTCGCCACGCGCCTGCGCCGCCTTCAGGCCCCAGTCCTGATAGCCATACAGGTTGGTGAAGATGCGGTCCTTATCCGCGAGCATCAGAGTGACCCTCCCTGCGAGAGGAAATAGAATGCGCCGACAAGCACCACGGCCATCAGCCCGAACTTGATGATGCCTGTCAGCACCTTCCAGGCGACAAAGCACACGATCAGTGCGACTAGAATGGTCGCTATGCTCATCACCATTCCTTCCGGTAATCGTGATTGGCGTCGACCATGGCGGTCAGCGTGGTCGGACCGCCGACGGGTTCGACCGTATGACGGCCGGGTTCCTGTGTGCCGGTCTTCGGTTGCTCGTCCTTCGCCAGCGTATCGAGGATCGCGTCGAGCCGTTCGGGCGTCAGATCCTCGTAATTGTCGTCGTTGATCTGAACCATGGGTGCGCTTGAGCAGTTGCCCATGCACTCGACTTCAGTGAGAGTCCAAAGGCCGTCGTCCGAAACGTGGCCCTTCTTCATCCCGCGCTTCTTGCAGGTTTCAAAAAGTCCGTCCGACCCGCGCAGCATGCACGGCGTCGTGCCGCAAACTTGCACGTGGTACCTGCCAACCGGCTTCATGTTGTACATGAAGTAGAAGGTCGCGACCTCGAGCACGCGGATCACCGGCATGCCGAGATAGTCGGCGACATACTCGATCACGGGCAGCGGCAGCCAGCCCTGCGTGTTGGTTTCCTCGCCAACCTGCCGCTGGGCATAGTCGAGCAGCGCCATCACTGCCGAGCGCTGGCGCCCTTCGGGATAGCGCGCGATCGTGGCGTCGGCCTTAGCGCGCCAAGCATCGTTGAACTCGAATCCGCCCCAACGGTCGCGTAGTTCGGGGGTGTCAGGTGCGGGGGAACGGTCAGCCATTAGCGGTCACACTCCCCGAACACGACGTCGATGGCGCCAAGAATGGCGGTGGCATCAGGCAGCATGTGGCCTTTCGACATGAAATCCATGGCTTGCAGGTGGCTGAAGGCGGTCGGGCGGATCTTACAACGATAGGGTTTGTTCGACCCGTCGCTGACGAGGTAGACGCCGAATTCGCCCTTAGGGCTTTCGGTCGCGACGTAGACTTCGCCCGCGGGCACGTGGAAGCCCTCCGTGTAGAGCTTGAAGTGGTGGATCAGCGCTTCCATCGACTGCTTCATCTCGCCGCGCTTGGGGGGTGAGACCTTGCGGTCATCCGAGCAGATCGGCCCTTCAGGCATCTGCGCGAGACACTGCTTGATGATCTTCGCGCTCTCGTAGACCTCCTTCACGCGAACCATGAAACGGTCATAGCAGTCCGAATTGGTGCCGACGGGAATGTCGAACTCCATCCGGTCATAGACGTCATATGGCTGGCTCTTGCGCAGGTCCCACGGAATGCCCGCAGCGCGGATCATCGGGCCGCTGAAGCCCCAGGCCAGCGCATCTTCCTTGCTCACCAGAGCGATATCGACGTTGCGCTGCTTGAAGATGCGGTTGTCGAGCACCAGGCTCATCGCATCGCCGAACAGTTCGGGCAGGCGCGTATCGACCCAGGTGCCGATATCAACGAGCAGCTTCTCCGGAACGTCCTGGTGGACGCCACCGGGGCGGAACCAGGCGCTGTGCATGCGTGCACCCGAAGCCCGCTCGAAGAAGTTCATGCAGTCTTCGCGCAGCTCGAACACCCACAGGTTCGGGGTCATCGCGCCCACGTCCATGACGTGTGCGCCGATGTTGAGCATGTGGTTGCAGATGCGGGTCAACTCGGCGAACAGCACACGCAAGTATTGCGCGCGTTCGGGCACTTCGAGGTTGAGCAGCTTCTCGATCGCGAGGACGTAGCTGTGCTCCATGCACAGCGGGCTGCAGTAATCGAGCCGGTCGAAATAGGGCAGCGCCTGCAGGTAGGTCTTGTTCTCGATCAGCTTTTCGGTCCCGCGATGAAGCAGGCCGACATGCGGATCGATCCGTTCGATGATCTCACCGTCGAGTTCCATCACCATGCGCAGCACACCATGCGCCGCCGGGTGCTGGGGCCCGAAGTTGATCGTGTAGTTGGTGATGACCTCGTCGCCGGTGGTGGGCGAGGCTTCAAGCTGCATGCTCATGCGCAGATCCACGTTCCGGAATAGGTTTGCGATTTGCCCGCCGCGTCGGTGACGATGACATTCGCCGGACGGCTCTGGGCGTCACCCGCGGCCGGGCGGACGGTAACTTTGAAACCTTCACCCTCGAAGGTCGTGCCGCGCCTCACGGCCTCAAGTCCGCCAATGGCAGCGTCGGTCATCACGAGCGTGCTGCCCACGCGGACCACCGCCTTACCCGGTAAGGCCTTGTCCTTCATCGCCGCGGCGATCAGCATTTCCTGCTCACCCACCATCAGCGTGCAGCCACCGTCGCGAGGGCCGAGGTTGACCCCGCCAACGTCACCCAGTTGCTGCAGCGCGGTCAGGTCGACATTGGCTGGCGGTGCAGGTTGCGCGGTATTCGGCGCATCCGGATCGGGCTGCGCAGGATCGAGCTGCTGCGAGCCGTCTTGCCCGATACGAGCCGCGAAATCGTCGGCGCTTTCCTGTTCGGTAGATTGCTGCGAGCAGGCCGCGAGCGCGACAATAGCGATAGGGAGAAGCCGACGCATCATTCGGCGTCCTTCTTCTTCGCTGCAGGCTTGCGTTTGGCCGGCGCCTTGGTTGCGGCAGGCTTCTTCGCGGTGGCCTTCTTTGCTGCAGGCTTCTTGGCCGCGGCCTTCTTGGTTGCAGCCTTCTTCTTCGCGGGCGCCTTGGCTGCGACCTTCTCGGCTGCCTTGGCATCGGCCTTAGCACCAGCCCCGGTATCAGCAGGCTTTGCAGTCGTCTTCGGCTCGGCGACAGGTGGCGTCGCCGCCTTCTCGTCCCCCGGCAGCACGTATTCCGCGCCCTCCCAGGGAGACATGAAGTCGAACTGGCGCAAGTCCTGCGCAAGCTGGACCGGCTCATAAACCACGCGCTTGAGCTCTTCCGAGTAACGCAGTTCCTGATACCCCGTCAGCGGGAAGTCCTTGCGGAAAGGATGTCCTTCGAACCCGTAGTCGGTCAGGATGCGGCGCAGGTCGGTGTTCCCGGCGAATAGCACGCCGTACATGTCGAACACTTCGCGTTCGAGCCAACCTGCGTTGGGCCACAGCGTGGTGACCGTCGGCACAGGCGTGTCCTCGTTCGCACGGCACTTCACGATGATGCGGCTGTTGGTCGTGACCGAAAGCAGCATGTAAACCACTTCGAAGCGCTCAGCCCGGGCCGGATAGTCAGCCCCGGCGATTTCCATCAGCTGCTGGTATTCATGGTTGTCGCGCAGGATGCGCAGCGCATCCTCAACTCTGTCGCGCTTCACATGGAGCAGCAGTTCGCCATGCGCCTCTATCGCCTCGACGAGATGATCACCAAGCGCTTTTGCCAGCGTGTCCTTGAGGCCCTCGATCTTCGTGAAACGGGGCGCGGAATGTAGCGTTGCCATTGCTTCGCCCTTACCTCTGGATCGTGCCCGTGCGGCGGATCTTCCGCTGCAGCTGCATCACACCGTAGAGCAGCGCTTCTGCGGTCGGCGGGCAGCCGGGGACGTAGATATCGACCGGCACGATGCGATCGCAGCCACGCACGACGGAATAGCTGTAATGGTAGTAACCGCCGCCGTTGGCGCAGCTCCCCATCGAAATGACGTACTTGGGGTCCGACATCTGGTCATAGACCTTGCGCAGTGCCGGGGCCATCTTGTTGCACAGCGTACCGGCGACAATCATAACGTCGGACTGGCGCGGCGAAGCGCGCGGGGCGACGCCGAAGCGCTCCATGTCATAGCGCGGCATGTTGACGTGGATCATCTCGACCGCACAACACGCAAGACCAAAGGTCATCCACCACAGCGAACCGGTGCGCGCCCAGTTGAACAGGTCCTCGGTGCTGGTGACGAGGAAACCCTTGTCATTCACCTCGGTCTGCAAGGCGCTGAAATAATCGGCATCTGGCTGGCGAACATCGCCTGGCCGTGCCGCCGGGGGCATGATGATATCCTGCTGGGTCATTGGATTACTCCCACTCCAGCGCGCCGACCTTCCACGCATAGGCGAGGCCAACGGCGAGTTCGAAGAGGAACACCATCATGGTAGTCCATCCCGCCCAACCGGTGAGGTCGAGGCTGACCGCCCAGGGGAACAGGAAAGCCGCTTCGAGGTCGAAGATGATGAAAAGGATCGCGATCAGATAGAATCGCACGTCGAACTGGCTGCGCGGATCTTCGAATGCCGGGAAGCCGCATTCGTACTCGCTGAGCTTCTCGGCGTCCGGGTTATGGGTGCCGGTCAGCCGCGCCACGCCCATGGGCAGGAAGACGAACAGCGCCGACAGGCCCACCGCGATGAACAGGAAGATCAGGATCGGAAGATATTGCTCGAGGTCGACCACGTAGGAATCCATCTGGGCTCGAAATTTGGCCTGCCTCTAGGCGGACGGGCTCGCGGGCGCAAGGGGTCGGGCCGTGCAAATTTGGCGACAACCCTTGCGCGCCGTTTGCGGTTCGTCGGAAGTGTGTGTCGGGTAATCCAATCGCTGCACAAGCGACGTTGCCATTGGTTTTTTGTTGCTGGCGGAGATCACTTCGAAAGATGTATCGCTAGGACTGTTCGGCGCTTTCGCGTGCGCCGACATCCGAGGAAGAGGGGGGATACCAAACCATGAAATTTCGATCCAAGGCCCTGCTATGTGCAATGGCTGCAGCGGCCCTGCCGGCCGCCACACCCGCAACTGCACAGATGGTCACTCCGAAAGACCCACAGGCAATCTCGTCTGCGATCAAGGAAAAAGGCTGGCCCGCCAAACTCGTGCTGCCCGACGACGACAATCCGTATATCGAGAGCAGCTACAACGACATGAAGTTCCTCGTCCTGCTCATGAACTGCGACGACGAACACCAGAACTGCACGACCTTGCAGTATTACATGGGCTTCAGCGATGCCAAGGACACTACGCTCGACGAGCTCAATGAATGGAACAGGACCAAACGGTTCGCCCGCGCCTATCGCGACAACGAAGGCGATCCGGTGTTGGAGATGGACGTCGATCTCGACTTTGGGGGTATCCCGCGGGCCAACCTGCTGGAGACGTTCAATACGTGGTCGGCATTGATGGACGCCTATCACTCATACCTGTTCGACTGAGCCGGCGCCGCGAGGCGCCGGCTAGCACGGCGCCCCTACTTCATCATGCCTTTGACCGCTTTCTCGGTTGCCGTACCATAGGGCGGCTTGAAACCGCCGAGCTTGGCAATATCGATCTTCGGTTGGGTATATACGCTTCGCGCGTGGCTGAACTCGCGGAAGCCTTCAACCCCGTGGTAGCTTCCCATCCCTGAAGCACCCACACCGCCGAATGGCAGGTCATCCATGGAGACGTGGAAGATGACGTCGTTTACGGTTACGCCCCCGCTGATCGTCTTGGTCAGCACCTTCTCGCGCTCGTCGGCGCTTTCGCCGAAGTAGTAGAGCCCGAGCGGGCGATCATGCTCGTTGACGTAGTCGATTGCCTCGTCGATCCGGCTGTAGGTTTTCACCGGCAGGACCGGGCCGAAGATCTCCTCCTTCATCGCCAGCATGTCGTCGGTGACGTTCTTGAGGATCGTCAGCGGCATCTTGCGGGCGTTGGTGTTCGAGAAATCCTCATTGCCGGGATTGACCTCGATAACCTCGGCGCCCTTGTCCCTGGCGTCCTGCACCAGGCCCTTGAGGCGGTCGAAGTGGCGGTCGGAGACGACACTCGCGTAGTCTTCATTCTCCAGCAGGGTCGGGTACATGTTCGCAGTACCCTGCCACACGCCATGGATTGCCTCGTCCTGCTTGCTTTCGGGGACATAGAGATAGTCGGGCGCAAGGCAGATCTGCCCGGCATTCATCATCTTGCCCAGCGCGATGCGTTCGCCTGCCTTCGCGAAATCCGCGCTCTCACCCATGAACACCGGGCTCTTGCCGCCCAGTTCCAGGGTCACCGGCACAAGGTTCTTCGAAGCAGCCTCCATGACCCGTCGCCCGGTCGCGGTCGATCCGGTGAAGACGAGGTGGTCGAAGGGCAGCTCTGAAAAGGCCGCCGCGACCTCCGGCCCCCCGGTGAACACCGCGCACTCGTCGGGAGTGAAGTATTCCGCGATCAGTTCCTTGGTCAGCAGGCTGGTCTTCTCGGTAAACTCGGAAGGCTTGATCATCGCACGGTTGCCGGCAGCGAATACCTGCATGAGCGGCCCGAAGCTGAGATTCACCGGAAAGTTCCATGGGCTAAGGATTCCGACGACGCCCTTGGGTTCGTAGCGCAGCTCTGCCTTTGCGCCGAGCAGCCCCAGTGGAAACTGCACGTGGCGCTTCTCCGCCCGCGCCCACTTCTCCATGTTCTTCAGACAGTATTTCCCGAAGTTCACGGTCCCGCCGATATCGGTGATCATCGACTGGTGGGGGCTACGGCTGCCGAAATCGGCGCTCATCACCTTGCAGAGATCTTCGGCATGGGTCTTGAGGAGCCTGATTGCGCGCTCGATTCGATCGCGGCGCAATGCCATCGGTTCCGGTCGCATCTGGTGGTGTGCCGCACGCTGCTTACGCAGCACTGCTTCCATTTCCGCCTTGCGGTCATCCGCCATCGTATTCTCCCCTTGTCCATGTTGCGCCGCAGCGACGCAGGCCCTATCTCGCCTGCATGCTATTCCAGAAGCCAAGGACCTGCACAAGATGACCCAGTTCAGCGCCGCCGATCCCGTCGTGATCCTTTCCTATGCCCGTACGCCGATGGGCGGCATGCAGGGTGCCCTTTCCGAAGTCTCGGCAACCGACCTTGGCGCCACGGCCGTCAAGGCCGCAGTAGAACGCTCGGGCGTGGCGCCTGAGAAGTTCGACCGGACCTATATGGGCTGTGTTCTTACAGCCGGCCTCGGCCAGGCACCCGCGCGCCAGGCCTCGATCAAGGCAGGCCTACCCAAGTCGGTCCAGGCGACCACGGTCAACAAGGTATGCGGCAGTGGCATGCAGACAGTCTTCATGGGCGCAGAAGCTCTCGCTAGCGGAACGGTCGACTACATCGTCGCCGGCGGCATGGAGAGCATGACCAACGCCCCCTACCTGCTCAAGAAGCACCGTTCAGGTGCTCGCATTGGGCACGACACAACCTACGACCACATGTTCCTCGACGGTCTCGAGGACGCCTATGACGTTGGCCGCGCGATGGGCACTTTTGCCCAAGATACCGCCAACGAATACCAGCTTACCCGTGAAGACATGGACGGTTACTCGATCGAATCGCTACGTCGCGCCAATGCCGCAATCGAAAGCGGTGCCTTCGAAGGTGAGGTCGTCGGCGTAACCTTCGCTACCCGCGCTGGAGAAGTGACCGTCGACACCGACGAACAGCCCGGCAAGGGCAAGCCCGAGAAGATCCCGACGCTGCGTCCGGCCTTCGCCAAGGACGGCACCATTACCGCGGCAACGTCCTCCTCGATCTCGGACGGCGCGGCCGCGGTGGTGCTGACTCGCGAGAGCCTCGCCAATGCCAACGGGCAAACTCCCGTAGCCAAGATCGTCGCCATGGCCGCCCATGCGCAGGAGCCCAAGGACTTCACCGTGGCCCCTGTCGGCGCCATCCAGAAATTGCTCGACAAGGCCGGCTGGTCGACCGACGACGTCGATCTGTGGGAAGTCAATGAAGCCTTCGCCTGTGTCGCGATGTTCGCGATGCGCGACATCGGCATTCCGCATGAGAAGATCAATGTGAACGGTGGCGCGACGGCGCTCGGCCATCCGATTGGCGCCAGCGGCGCGCGCATCATCGTGACGCTGCTCAACGCGCTGCAGAAGCAAGGCAAGAAGCGCGGCGTCGCGTCGCTCTGCATCGGCGGCGGTGAAGCAACTGCGGTGGCGGTCGAGCTGGTCTAACCGCCTCACGCCTCGCAGTTTCCCAAGTGACCGGCCCTGTGCTAGCAATAGTGCAGGGCCGCACTCGCACTTGGGGAGATGTGATATGCGGATACTGCTACTGGCGACATCAATCATGGCACTTGCGGCCTGTTCAGGCGAAGCGCCTGCGCCTGCGGAGGAAGAGACTGCGGTTGAAGCACCGGCACCAGAAGGCGTCGTTGCCAACGGCTCACCTGCCGGTGCCTATGAAGTGACCAATGCCGACGGCACGACGATGACCGCCAACATCAACGCCGATGGGACATATTCCGATGTCGCGGCGGATGGGACCGTCGTCGAGGAAGGGACCTATGCGGTGGTCGATGGCAAGACCTGCTTCACTCCGACGACCGAAGGTGCGACGCCGATGTGCTTTACTGAATCGGAGCGGGCGGAGGATGGGTCCTTTACCGCAACGCCCGACGAAGGCGATCCGGTGACAGTCAAGCCGAAGACTGCGAGCTGAACTCCGGCACGAACCAAAGCAACAAGGGTTAGGGCGGCGGGAGTGATCCTGCCGCCCTTTTCCCTTTCGTGCCGCAAAAGCAGGCGGCACGACAGCCGGAGCTCCATCGAAGAGAGACCTGATGAGAACTGCTTTGGCCATTACCACCATCATCGCCTTGGCCGGTTGCAGCCAACAGGACACGCTCGCCGAAATCGCATTTGGCGCGCCGTCAAACGAAACTGCGCAAGACGACGTCGCTGGCACTTACAAAATCGTGCTCGCCGATGGGTCGGTGATGATCGAGACGATCGGAGCTGACGGAACCTATATCGACACTACCGAAGGTGGCGCAGAAACAGAATGAGGCAGGTGGCGACAGGAGGGCGAGACAATGTGCTTCGACTCCGATGGCGAGGAACCGGAGACCTGCTATACCGGCGGCGCCCCGGGCGCGGACGGCAGTTTCGAGATCAAGGATGCTGCAGGCCTGATCACTTCGTCAGTGACCCGGCTGGACCCGATATCGCCGACCGAGCCAGCAGAAGTCCCTTCGCAAGAGTGGTCCTTAGGGGTCGCCCGCACCCCACAGGCGGGCGGATCTGATCCAGCCACTACGCTTGGCGACGGTGAGTTCGCACCATCCGGCCTCGCAATCGCCCAAAACGCCCGAAACGCCTGGTTCGATCCGCCACTTGACCGCCGCACTGTCCGATGGAGCGTCGCGCAGCTCGGTTGCGCCTTTCCCGACAACGATCGCCCCACGGTCCGGGCTGAGCAGCCTCGCGACGACCCATCCCCGGGCTCCGTCCGGATCTTCGATGAGACGCCAGCCTTCAAGCACGCGGATCACCTTCACGGGCAATCCTGGACGGCGATAAACCCAGTCGATGCGATAATCTGCGCTAGGGCCCACACGCATATTGAGCTCGCTTGCACGGATGGTCGCCCAGTAGGGAACCTCGCGATCCTGCGCGGCAGCCGACACAGCAATCCCGAACATGGCGATCAATAAGAGGAGCGCACGCGCAATCATCGCTGGGCGCATACATGATTCCGGTCTCAGGCGGCAACTGCAAGCGGCGTGAAATGCGGCAGGTTTTCTCGTGGGGAGCTTGACCACCACCCTCGCCTGCTCATAGCTCTGTAGCCCAGATGGAACAGCCTAGCGACACGGTCACCAAGCGCCTTGAGCGCCGCCCGCGAGTCTTCGTGACGCGGCACCTGATGCCATCGGTGGAAGACCGGATGGCCGAGCTGTTCGACGTGACGCTCAACCGATCTGATACCCCGCTGACCCGCGACCAGCTCGTGGACGCAATGCAGGGTTGCGATGTGCTGGTACCGACGGTCACAGATCGCATCGACGCCGTACTGATCGGAGCCGCGGGGCCGGAGATGCGGTTGATCGCCAACTTCGGTGCGGGCACCGAACATATCGATCTCAAGGCTGCTGCCGCACGCAAGGTGATGGTTACCAACACCCCGGGCGTGTTCACCGACGATACCGCCGACATTGCGATGGAGATGATCATCGGCGTGCCCCGCCGGGTGCGCGAAGGCGTGCACCTTGTGCGCAGCGGCGAATGGTCAGGCTGGACCCCGACCTCGTTGCTCGGGCGCAAGCTCGGCGGCAAGGTGTTGGGCATAGTCGGAATGGGACGCATCGGGCAGGCGGTGGCGCACCGCGCGCGCGCCTTTGGGCTGGAGATCGTCTATCATAATCGCAAGCGGCTGCCCGAAGCGGTAGAACGGATGTTCTCGGCCACCTATGTCGAAACGCTCGACGAGCTGGTTGCCCGGGCCGATATCATCACCCTGCACTGCCCGGCCGGCCCAAACTCCCATCACATGATCGACGCCGGGCGGTTCGCCTTGATGAAAGAAGGCACCTGCCTGGTGAACACCGCGCGCGGCGATCTGATCGATCAGGAAGCACTGGTTACCGCCCTGGCCGAAGGTCGGCTGGCCGGCGTGGGCCTCGACGTCTATCCGGACGAACCCAATGTCGACCCGCGCCTGCTTGAGTACCCCAATGTCATGACGTTGCCCCATATCGGCAGTGCGACCCGTGAAGGCCGCGAGGAGTCGGGCCTAAAGGTCATCGCCAACATCCGTATGTGGGCCGATGGTCACCGCCCCCCCGATCAGGTGCTGACCGGCCTCGACTGAGGTATCAAAGCGCCTTTTCGTAAAAGATGTTGAACGCGGTTTCGCTGTAGTCTCCGAACGGTCCGCGGCGGACGAATCCGTTTCGCAGGTAGAGCCGATTGGCCGGCTCGAAGACCTCACCCGTACCGGTCTCCAGCAACAAGCTGGCATAACCGCGCTCGCGTGCGACAGCCACGATGTGATCGAGCAAGGCCTGGCCTGTCCCGCGCCGAAGGGCAGTGTCGGCAGTACGCATCGACTTGATCTCACCGCTCGTGGCGCTCAGCGCCATCAAGGCGCCAACGCCGAGCAAGGCGCCATCCTCTCGCGCTTCAAACACCGTCACCTCAGGCCGGTCCAACCCGGTCAGGTCCAGCGCGAAGGATGTCCCGGGCGGCGATGCCTCATACATCCGCCGCTGATGCACCGTTATGAGCTCGCGCACGTCGGCATCTGCTAGGCTTGCCACGCCGATACGCACGGTCAGTCTCCGGTCAGAATCCGGTCGACCAGTTCCTTCACCGTAGGAGTGAAGTTGTTCGAATAGAACGGGTCCTGCTTGAAGCGGTAGGCCGCGTGACCGGCGAAGGCGAGGTTTTCGTCCGGATCGCCACCGTGGGCGATATCTTGCAGCGTCTTCTGGATGCAGAAGCTGCGCGGGTCGGCAAGCCGCCCGGTGGTGTGATCGTCGTGGTCCTTCCAGCTCGAGAACTGGCAGTGCGACAGGCAGCCCATGCAACCCTGCTGGTCGGCCCGGATTTGCTCAGCGCTTTCGGGGGTAACGAAGACCACCGTGTTCTCGGGGGTCTTGAGGGGTTCGGTAAAGCCCTCGTGCATCCACGCCAGGGCCTTGCGCTGGTCGCCCGGGTGGACCCAGAAATACTTGGCCTTGCCGTGGTCGGCGAGCGGGACGGTGCCGTCTTCCTCGTCGCGCTTGAAGATCGGGATTTGCCGTTCCGACCGATGGATCAGGTCGTAGAGGAACGGCGTCTTCACGGCGCTCGAATAGAAACCGGTCGGGCTGAACTTGTGCAGCAGCACATCGCCCGGCTCGACCGTGCGAAGCATGTCCTTCCACACCTGCGGGATCGGGCTCTCATGGGTGAGCAGCGGACGCGTGCCGAACTGGAAGGCAATCTTGCCCAGTTCGGGATTATCGATCCAGTTCTCCCACTCGCGCAGGAACCAGACGCCGCCAGCCATGACGATCGCGGTATCCTCGCTGACGCCTTCGGCACGCATCGTGTCGCGCAGCGCCTTCACTCGCGGATAGGGATCCTCGGGTTTTTCCGGGTCCTCCGCATTGGAAAGACCGTTGTGCCCGCCGGCCAACCAGGGGTCTTCGTAGACCACTGCCGCCATCAGTTCGGGTACTTTCGAATAGCTGCGCTTCCACAGTGCACGGAAGGCACGCGCCGAACTGATTATCGGCAGGTAATTGACGTTGAAGCGCGCGGCGATTTCGGCGAGTTTGTAGGGCATGCCCGCACCACAGGTGACGCCGGTAATAAGGCCCTTGCAGTTCTCTAGAACGCCCTCGAGAACCTGCTGCGCTCCACCCATTTCCCACAGCACGTTGATGTTGATCGCACCCTTGCCGTCGGCGATCTCATAGGCGCGCTTGACCTGTTCGGTGGCACCGTCAATCCCGTAGCGGACGAGCTGCTCGAAGCGCTCCTTGCGGGTGGCCTGCGGATAGACCTGGGGGATCGGGTTGCCGTCCTCGTCATAGGTATCGGCATTCACCGCGCTGACAGTACCGATTCCGCCTGCAGCAGCCCATGCGCCGGAACTGGCATGATTCGTTGCGGAAACCCCCTTGCCCCCTTCCACCAGCGGCCAGACCTCTCGGCCGCCGTATAGAATTGGGCTCAACCCCTTGAAACTCATTATACTTTCTCTCTCTTGGTTGGGCGCAGCCTGCGCGCCTCACCCGTTGCAGCTCTTTCGCTGCGACACGGTTTGATCTCTCCCGGCTCGGGCCTGCTAGCCGCTGCCTTGAATTGTGCATAGTAGCCCAGCAATTCAGGGGCGTCCTTGAACTCTACAAGCTCATAGCCAACCCGCTCGAACTCGCAGGACAGCAACAAAGGGTCGATCCCATGCTGATCGGTGGGCCGGTCGATGTCGACCACCACAACCTCGCCACCCTTGCGCAACGCTGGCCACATCCGCCAGAGGAACTCGTAGGGTTGCTCGATCTCGTGGTACATATGGACCATGAAAATCCGGTCGAAACTGTTCTCTGGCAGCTTCGGATCGGCCGGATCCCCACGCAGGATCGAGACGTTCTCCAACCCTTCGCGTTCGACCCTTCGGCCAAGCCGGGCCAGCGCATCGCCATCGATGTCCTGCGCCAGCACCCGGCCATCCACGCCGACCCGTTCGGCAAGCCTGACCGTATAGTAGCCATTGCCTGCGCCGATATCCGCGACGGTCATGCCATCCTTGATGTCGGCCAGGTCCATCACCGTCCGGGCCTCACCGCGATTGTCGCGCTGGGTCTCGGTCGAAACCTGGTAACTGCCCTTGCCCGATACCGGGCGATCGGGCTTGGGGAACGACTGCTGCTCGGGAGCAAAGGGCGTTCCATCGCAAGCCGCGCAAAGGATTGCGAGAGGGGTAAGGAGCGCGAGGCCGAGCCTCACTCGACGTCCTCCACCTCAACCGCTTCACCGGTCACGCGCTGGGCCAGAGCAGCCGAAATGAACGGGTCGAGCGCACCGTCAAGTACGTCGTCCGGCGTGGGTGAGGTAACCCCGGTGCGTAGGTCCTTGACCATCTGGTACGGCTGCAGGACGTAGCTGCGGATCTGGTGGCCCCAACCGATCTCGCTCTTTTCCTGGTATTCCCCGCTGGCCACAGCTTCGCGTTCCGCCATTTCACGCTCGAACAGGCGGGCCTTGAGCATATTCATCGCCGTGGCGCGGTTCTTGTGCTGGCTGCGGTCGTTCTGGCTGGCAACCACGATCCCGGTCGGCACGTGCGTGATACGAACCGCGGAATCGGTAGTGTTGACGTGCTGGCCGCCGGCACCCGAAGCTCGGTAGGTGTCGATCTTCAGATCGCTCTCGTTGATCTGGATGTCGATGTCGTCATCGATCACCGGATAGACCCAGACCGAGCTGAAGCTGGTATGGCGACGCGCAGAGCTGTCGTAGGGGCTGATACGAACCAGGCGATGGACACCGCTTTCGGTCTTCGCATAGCCATAGGCGTTCTCGCCCTTGAGCAGCAGCGTAGCGCTCTTGATCCCCGCCTGATCGCCCGCCTGGTACTCGACGGTCTCAACCTTGAAACCCTTCCGCTCGGCCCAGCGCGCATACATGCGGAACAGCATTTCGGCCCAGTCCTGGCTTTCGGTCCCACCGGCGCCGGCGTGGATCTCAACGTAAGTGTCGTTGCCATCAGCCTCGCCCGAAAGCAGCGCCTGAACCTTGTCCTTGTCCGCGCGATCCGCAAGCCCGGCGAGCGTCGCCATGCCATCGCGTACGACATCGTCTTCGGCTTCGGCTTCGCCCATTTCCACGAACTCGATCGCGTCAGCCATTTCGCTCTCGATCTCGCGAACGGTCTTGATCGCGGTTTCGAGGCGCTTCTGTTCCTGGGTGATCGCCTGCGCCTGCTTGGGATCGTCCCACAGTTTCGGATCCTGCACGCGGGCGTCGAGCTCGTCGAGGCGGCGCAGGGCGCGTTCCCAGTCAAGCGACTGCCGCACCAGCGCCAATGCCGCTTCGATCCTCTCGATATGGGCCTGCCCTTCGGCACGCATGGAAAATTCCTTCAGTCCAGTGGTCCCGCCCCCTAGCGCGCGGACCGTGATTGTAAAGCTGTGGGGGAAATGCGGCTAGTAGACGCCGCCCTGTTCCTCGACAAAGTCTCCCGGCCGCTGGCTTTGGCCATCGCCGTTCCCTTGCCCCAGCTCATCACCCTCGCGCGCACGCCGGATAAGCTCGAGAATCTCATTCCGTTTCGCCGCGATAGCGTCAGAACGCGTAGCGCGCGGCGGTTCAGTATCTGGCTTGAAGGCCTCCCAGATGATCGCGGCCTTGGGATCCTCGGTCGGAGTACCCTCAAATACCCGCTTGCCGCTGACCCGGTCAATCTTGACCATACGCACGCCTGGCGGGGCGACAAAATCTTCGGCGACCCACCGCTTGCGCGTTTCCTGGACGAACTGCTTCATGATCGGACCGGCGGTGTTCCCACCTTGGACCCAACCACCCAGGTTCCGCGGCTGATCGAAGCCGACATACATTCCTGCGATGATATCAGGCGAGCCCCCAACGAACCACGCATTGGTCGGACCGCTGGTGGTCCCGGTCTTTCCGAACAACGGCAAGTTCAGGTCACGCAGCCGCACCGCGGTGCCACGTGTGACCACCCCCTGAAGCATGTGGACCACCTGAAAGGCCGTGCGCGGGTCAAGCACCTGTTTGCCCGACGGTTCGAAACGCGGCATCGGCTTGCCGTCCCACTGGTCCATATTGCAGCCGTTGCAGTCGCGTTTGTCGGCCCGGTAAATCACCTTGCCGCGGCGATCCTGGACATAGTCGATGACAGTCCCTTCGTTCTGGCGTCCCCAGTTGGCGAGCGCGGCATAGGCATTGACCATCCGTGCCACGGTGGTGTCGCCTGCACCCAGAGCGAAGGCGTAATAGGGTTCATAGCTACCGATGCCGACGCGCTCGAAGGTTTGGATGACATTCGGCATCCCGGTCATGTCGGCAATGTGGACCGTCATGAGGTTACGGCTCTGCTCGAGGCCCCAACGCATCGTATGCACCCCACCGCCACCTCCACCGAAGTTGCGGAAGCACTTCTCGCCCAGGTTCGCCCCCTGATAGACACAAAAGGTCTGGTCCGGAACCTGGGTGGCGGGCGTCATTCCCTGATCCAACCCTGCGGCATAGACAAACGGCTTGATCGTAGACCCTGGCTGGCGCAGCGCCTGTGTCGCGCGGTTGAAGGCACCCAATCGGCTGTCAAAGCCGCCTTGCATGGCGAGAATCCGGCCCGTCTGGGGCGCTTCAGCCAGGAAGGCACCCGAAACCTCAGGCACGCCACGCAGTACGTAGCCATTGCCCGATGGAACCGACGCAACAACGTCACCCACCTTCAAAGTCGCCGGAGGATCGACCAGCGAGTAGTCCTTGCCGTCGGTAAAACCGATCATCGCGGAGCTGCCGGCCGACACAATCACGCCGATCCGCCAATTTTCATAGCTGATCGAAAGGTTCGACGAAGCTAGCTGCGAATGCAGGTCTCCGTTTTCGGGGTTAAGGGTCGCAATCGGCCCGGTGAAGCCGCGATTGCCATGATAGCGCAGCAGTCCTGCACGTAGTGAGTCCCTGGCCGCGTTCTGCAATTCCATATCGAGCGAGGTACGCACCCACAGACCGCCAGAATAGACGCTATTCGGACCCGCCTCTGCCGTTTCACCGAACTTGTCGATCAACTGGCGGCGGACTTCTTCGAGGAAGTACCCCGCATCCGCCGACCGTTCGCGGCGCTGCTGGACCAAGCCAAGTGGCTCCGCCTTCGCCTGGTCAGCTGCCTGCGCGGTGATGAAATCGTTCGCGACCATCTGGTCGAGCACGAAATTGCGCCGTTCGATCGCCAATCGTTCAAATTTCGTTCGACCGTAGCGCTCCGGTGCCTTGGGAAGGATCGCAAGAAATGCGGCTTCGTGGAGATCGAGATCATCGACATCCTTATCGAAATAGGCACGGGCAGCTGCCTGAACTCCGAAACTGCGGCGGCCAAGCGGGATCTCATTGAGGTAAAGTTCAAGGATCTCGTCCTTGGTCAGCACGCTTTCGATGCGTGTCGCTAGGATCATTTCCTTGAGCTTGCGGGTAACCGAATATTCGTCGCCCAGTAATAGGTTCTTCGCAACCTGTTGTGTGATGGTCGAACCGCCAACGGCCCGTTCACCCGATCCGACCTTCAGCGCGTAGTCGACTACTGCCCCCAGAGTACCGGTGATGTCGACGCCTCCGTGGGTGAAAAAGGTCTTGTCTTCCGCCGAAAGGAAAGCTTCGATCAATTGCTGCGGGAAATCCACATACTGCAGCTGCACCCGACGTTCGCGAGCGTAGGAATGGACGATTTCACCATCGATGCCACGCACCACCGTGGGCAACGGCGTTTCGTAATCGACCAGCGACTCTGCGTCCGGCAAATTCCGGGCCAAGGTCGCCCAGGCGAGTACCAAAAGCACCAGCCCGATGCCCGCAGCATAACTCGCAACGCGCAACCGGCGACTGTGCGCCCAATTGTCCTGGAACCACGCATAGAGTCGCTGCGGATCGCGGCTGATGCGGTATCGAATATAGTCTAGGGAAAGCTGTTCGGACATGGTTTGAGCTGCGCCTCTAGCACGCCCTCTTGGCAAATCGCCAGACGGAACAATGCGACCAGCTCAGCTTTCTACACGACGCGCAAAATAGATACGGATGGCCCGCGCCACGACCTCGGCAAAGTGTTGGCGCCCTTCCCGTGATGAAAGGCGCCGCGCTTCCGACGCGTTCGTGATGAAGCCACTCTCGAACAATACCGAGGGCACATCGGGTGCGCGCAGCACCTTGAGCGCAGCCGAACGCAGGGGTTGCGGGTGAAATTCGATGACGCCCTCCCCTTCGCGGCGGATTAAGCCGGCCAACTCGTTTGACTGTTCCTGCGCGAGGCGTTGCGACAATTCGACCAGAATCGGCGTAACGGTGTCGCTCTGGTCGCCGAGTTCCAGCCCGTTCAGGCGATCCGAAGCGTTTTCGCGTTCGGCATAGCGGGCCGCGGCCTCACTCGATGCCTCTTCGGACAGTGTATAGATACTTGCCCCGTTCACCTCACTAGCGTCGCCGGCGCTGTCGGCGTGGATTGAGATGAACAGGTCAGCACCAAGCCGACGGGCTATCTCGAACCGTTCGGCGTGAAGCAGGTAACAATCATCGCTGCGTGTAAGCGCAACGCGAAACCCTCCTGTCCTTTCGAGTTCGGAACGCAATTCCTTGGCCAGCGAAAGTACGAGATCCTTCTCGATCAATCCCTGGCCGGAAGCACCGGGATCATGGCCGCCGTGTCCGGGATCGATCACGATCAGCGGCAGCGCCGCATCACCCTGCACCACTGGGAGAGCCAGTGCCGCATCGACTTTGGGGAGCACGGCGTGGATCACATAGCCGCGTCCGATTTCAGGTACGGGCACGCGCTGGGCGGTGGCGATCAGCAACGCTGCAATCGCCAACGGGACCAGCACAAGGCCAAGGATTTGTGCGCGGATCGACATGCCCTTGCGTGGTTACGACTATGTTATCCAAACGTGCAATATGGTTGCCGCGCGAAACCCACGGTGCTAGCGATCGCTCATCGGTTATCCGGTGCCTCCGATCGGCGCGAAAATCCGCGACGAAGAGGGACATCGCGAAAACCACCTATCCTGGCCGGGCGTTTCAAGGCACCCGGTCAAATCGCAAACAGGTTGATGCCGGACATGCCTCGTTCCTCCCCGATTTCTGCAGTAAAGGCCTCTTGCCTTGCTGCAGCCATGTCGGGCCGGACAGCGCAATCGCAGCGCACGGGCACTCCCGCAGTCACGAATACCCGGCTTCGCGCACACCTGCGCAGCTGCCGGTCCGCATACGCCGCTTATCCCTCGAAGGGACGCGGAATCACCAACATGAAGCGCCGCGCAGAGGCAGGGTCCGCCCCGCCCGGCAGCGGCTGGAGAATATTACATGGCCACGCGCATGCTTATCGATGCGCGCCACCAGGAAGAAACCCGGGTGGCGGTGCTCAAGGGCAACCGGATTGAAGAATTCGATTTCGAATCTGCCGATCACAGGCAGATCAAAGGCAACATCTACCTCGCCAAGGTAACCAGGGTCGAACCGTCGCTGCAGGCGGCGTTCGTGGACTTCGGCGGCAATCGCCACGGCTTTCTAGCCTTCAGCGAAATTCACCCCGACTACTACCAGATCCCCAAGGAAGATCGCGAAGCGCTGCTCGCTGCCGAGGCCGAGGTGGCCGAGGAAGAGGCGCGCCTGCGCGAAGAGGAAGAAGACCGCGGCGAAATGCCCGGCGACGAATATGACGCGGAGGATGAAAGCTCCGAGCAGCTCGCCGAGGAGTTCGCCGAGGACGGGCTTGAGGAGGTTGACACCTCCGACAAGGACGAGGTCGCTACGATCGAAGACGGTCACGTCGAGAATGGCTTCTCCGACGAGGATGAAGGCGAGAACGGCGACGACGAGAATGATGGCGACGACGCTGACGCTGAGGCCGAGAGCGAAAGCCGCGGTCGCGGGCGCAAGGGTCGCGGCCGTCGCCAGGGCAAGGGCGGCCGCAGTCGCGCCAAGGAAGTCGACGAAGCCCGTGCCAGGCGCATGGCCTTGCGTCGCCGTTACAAGATCCAGGACGTCATCCAGCGCCGCCAGGTTCTCCTGGTCCAGGTCGTCAAGGAAGAGCGCGGCAACAAGGGTGCCGCGCTGACGACCTATCTCAGCCTCGCCGGGCGCTACACGGTGCTGATGCCCAATAGCAGCCACGGTGGTGGGATCAGCCGCAAGATTTCGAGCGCGCAGGACCGCAAGCGCCTGAAGCAAATCGTTTCCGACCTGACGCTGCCTAAGTCGATGGGCCTGATCGTCCGAACTGCCGGCCTCCAGCGCACCAAGCCGGAGATCAAGCGCGACTTCGATTATCTGGCCCGCCTGTGGGACGAAATTCGCGAGAGGACCCTGGCATCCGCCGCGCCGACGCTGATCCATTCGGACAGTGACCTCATCAAGCGCGCCATCCGCGACATCTACAACAAGGAAATCGAGGAAGTCGTCGTCGAAGGCGAGACCGGCTACAAATCGGCCAAGGAATTCATGAAGCTGCTAATGCCGAGCCACGCGCGCCGGGTAAAGCAGTACGCCGATCCCGTTCCGCTTTTCCAGCGCTATGGCGCGGAAGACCAGCTCAAGGCGATGTACGACCCGGTCGTCCAGCTGAAGAGCGGCGGCTATCTCGTAATCAACCCGACCGAAGCGCTGGTGTCGATCGACATCAACTCGGGCCGCTCCACCAAGGAGCATAATATCGAGCAGACCGCGCTCTCGACCAATCTCGAGGCCGCGCGCGAAATTGCCCGCCAGCTGCGCTTGCGCGACATGGCTGGGCTCGTGGTCATCGACTTCATCGACCAGGAGCACCACTCGAACACCCGCAAGGTCGAGAAGGCAATGAAGGAAGCGCTCAAGCACGATCGTGCGCGCATTCAGGTTGGCCGGATTTCGAGCTTTGGCTTGATGGAAATGAGCCGCCAGCGACTGCGCACCGGCGTTCTCGAAGCAACCACGCGCGATTGCCCGCACTGCGACGGTACCGGTCTGGTCCGCACGGCTTCATCGGCCGGCCTTTCGGCGCTGCGCCTGATCGAGGAAGAAGCGGCCAAGGGACGCGGGACGATCATCACGCTGGGTGCGAGCACCGAGGCGGCAGTCTACCTGCTCAACGAGAAGCGCGCCGACCTGATGGAAATCGAGGACCGCTATGGCGTCCAGGTCGTCGTTCGCCCCGAAGGCGAGGACGAAGGCGCCAAGATGAGCGTTTCGAGCTCGGGCCCGCGTCCAACGACCGTTCCGAAGTTCGAGCCTATCGTCGAGGAAGAAGAGGACGAGGTCGAACTCGAGACCGACGGCGATGAAGAAGACGACGACGCCGTAGAGGGCGAAACCGAGGCCGAAGCCGAGGAGCGCCGCAGCAAGAAGCGTCGCCGCCGTCGTGGCGGTCGCGGTCGCAACAAGCGTCGCGACGAAAATGGCGAGGGCGAGGCCAGCGAAAGCCGGGACGAAAACGACGAGGACGGCGAAGAGCGTTCCGCCGAGAGCGAGGACGAGGACGGCGAGGATCGTCCGAAGAAGCGCCGCCGTCGGGGCGGTCGTCGCAGGGGCGGACGTGGTCGGGGCAATCGTACCGACGAGCAGGGCGAAGAAGACGGCGACCAGTTGACTGAGGTTTCCGAACAGGTTGCCGAGGACATGGCAGTGGTCGCTGGCCCCGAGGATTCGCCGCAGACGGCGGAAGCCGTTGCTGAGGAAGAAGCGCCCAAGCCCAAGGCCAAGCGCACCCGCAAGAAGAAGGTCGAAGAAGCACCGGTTGAACCCGTGGCTGAGACCGAGGCCCCCGCGGCGGAGGAACCCGCGCCCAAACCGAAGCGGACCCGCAAGAAGAAGGTCGAGGAAGCACCCGTCGAGGCTGCTGTCGAACCGACTGCTGAGGAGGAGCCAGCTCCTAAACCCAAGCGGGCTCGTAAGAAGAAGGTCGAGCCCGAAGAACAAGTAACTGCCGAAGCCGAGGCGCCCGCTCCCGAAACGCCAGTTGCCGAAGGCGAGGAGAAGCCCCGCCGCGGCTGGTGGCAACGGACCTTCGGCGAATAGCCATTGCTGAACCCCGTCGGTCACTGGGCGCAATCTAAGCGTCGCAGTGCCGACGGGGGCCCAGTTTTCCTCCGAATTTCTGTGCAGGTACTAAACCGGCGCCTAATCTGGGGGGATCAGGCGCTCTCTTTACGGGCCACACCCCATTCCATCCAACCCATCACGCGCGGAGTCTTGGGTAGATAGGATTGCCCTAGCGGTTCCACGGCGAAACCTGCCCCCCGAAGCGCCGAGCCGATCGGTCGCGTCAGGTGGCACCCTCCGGCCAACGGCTTCCAGATCGGCTCAATCCGCTCCTGCCACTTCGCAACGCCCGCGTCGGGCGCCTTGCCGTGTTCAAGGAACAGCAGCTTGCCACCGGGTTTGAGGATGCGCCGCAACTCGGATAGGACCTGCGCCGGATCTTCGACGGAACACAGCGTATAGGTGCAAACGACCGTATCGAAGCTGCAGTCGCTGAAAGGGATGGCCTCGCCCACACCCTGGCGCAGATCGACCCGCCAACCCTTGCGGCCAGCTTCATGGCGCGCGCCCTCGAGCAGCTTTTGATGCGGATCGATACCACTGAAGCTCGTCACCCGCTCGGTGTCGTAGAACTGCTGGTTCAGTCCGCCCCCGCAGCCGATCTCGAACACGCTGCCATCCGCCAATGGGACAAGCTGACTGCGTCGCTTCTCGATCCCTGGCTGCCCGCAGGCCAAGGTGATGAGGCGCGGCATGACATGCGCATCGTACCAATTCTTCAGGCTCATTCCGCCCCTCTCTAACCCTCGTACAAGCAGGCTATCGCGTTCCGCCTTTGCGGCAAGAAGAATTTCTCCCGTCACAAAGCACTGGCGATGCGTCGACGCGCGCATTAAGGCCGCCCCAATCACAGCAAACGAGCCTCCCAGAATGACCTCTTCGATCGCACCCCTCCGTATTCTCCAGGAAGCCAAGGACCGCATCCGCCTCCTGTTCATGGCCAAGCACGCCCTGTTCGGCGGTGGGATGCACCCGGAAGATGGCAATCACGCGATCTACCATCATGAGGTCCGCAGCACGCTTGAGGGGCTGGACCTCAACCTGACGCTCGCGAACAACTACGAAGTCCTGTTCACCAAGCCTGACGTCGACTTCGTCTTCCCACTGCTGAATCGCGGCGGTTTCGTGAACAGCGAAATGCTGATCCCGATCCTGTGCAACAAGCACGGCATTCCCTATCTGGGGGCGATGCCGTTCCTGCGTGGCTTGGGTGACGACAAGTCGGTCTCCAAGCTGGTTTGCCAGCACGCTGGCGTGCCCACTGCACCTTGGTTCTGCTATCGTCGCGGCGCTCCCGTGCGCGAGGAAAGCCTGCCGCCAAGCCCGAAGGGTCGCTGGGTGATCAAACCGAACGCATCTTCAGCCAGCTGGGGCATTTCCGACGCACACGACTGGACGGGCGTCGCCAACGCCGTGTGGGACATCCATACGCAGGGCCACGATGCGATCGTCGAGCCCTACCTCAACGGCTACGATGTGCAGTGTGCCTTCATTACCATCAAGGACGAGCCGATTGCGCTGCCGATGCTGTGGTACGAGCGTGAAGATACCCAGCGCCTGTGGACCTATTATGAAAAGCGCGACCTGGTCGAAAACAAGGAAAAGGCCGCGCTTAAGCGCTTCGACGATCCGGAGCTGGCCCCCAAGATCGAAGCCTTCGCAAAGCGCGTGGCGCAGGAGTTCGTGCCGTTCGATTACGGCCGGATCGAATTCCGGCTCGACCTCGACACCGGCGAGATCAACTTCATCGAGATCAACCTCAACTGCAATTTGTGGTCCGAAAAGGTCATGGCCAAGGCTGCGGGCCATGCCGGCTTCAGCCACGCGGACCTGCTCGAGACCCTGCTGGCAGAGAGCTGGCGGCGCAACGGATTGATGGCAGATTACGCCTGATGCCGCGATGCGAAGGGTCTACGACCGGCTTAGGCTGAACTTCTTCCTCTATCCCGGTATTATCCGCTTCCGAGCGGCGGATTTCCTGCACCCGTATTACGAGTGGCGGAAGGAGCAGCTCGGACCAGCGCGAATCATGCTCAATGCGTTGATCTTCGCGTGGTTCTGGATCTGGATACCGTTACGGGCCCGAAGCGCGGCAAAGGTCTGGGAGAAGGACGCGAGCTGGCGCAAACACATCATTCCCTTGGCGCGACGCTGGATGACCGACCCCTTCGAGTTTGCGATTTTCGACATTGGTTGCGAGAACGATCTGCGGGTCATCAAGCGCAGGATGGAACAGGTTCCGGTCATTCGCACTATGGAGAGCTACGGCTCCGACCATCGCGAGGACTTGCTGGACAAGGAGCAGTTCCAGCGAGCCTGCGAGAATGCGGGCTTGCGGGTCCCCTACCTCTATGCGGAGATTATCGAAGGCCGGGTACACTTGCGGCGTTCCCTTCCTCTCGAAGCTACGGTGCTTGTCAAACCGACACGCGGATCCGGCGGCCGAGGAATTGCCGTCTACCCTGCCAAGCAATTCGCGCAGAACTGCCCTCTTCCTTCAGACCTTCGCGAAGGGCATTGGCTGGTACAGAAGCATTGCACGGCCCATCCGACGATTGTCGATCTTGCTCTCGACGCCTTGCCGACACTGCGGATCACTACGATCCTCGATGAACGAAGCATTCCCGAGGTCGTTTCGACCACGCTCCGTTACCCGGCACGTCGCGGAGTCGCAGTCGACAATGGCCACGCTGGAGGACTTATTGCCCCCGTGAGCATGGAAGCAGGCATTCTGGGCGAAGGCCTTTCCGGCTGGAAACCTGGGCGCTATCCGGTTCATCCGGAAACGGGCGGAGTGATCATAGGTCGGCAACTTCCAGATTGGCGGGCAGCATTGGATTTGGCCAGAGATGCTCATGCCAAGCTCTTTCCAGAACAAGTCATCGTTGGATGGGACATCGGTGTCGCACGCGATGGCCCAGTACTGATCGAAGCGAACCAGCGTCCTGCCGTCCGCCTCACACAACGCGCCGCGGGTGGTGGGATCGGTACGATGCGCTATGGCGAGCTTCTGTCCTGGCATCTCGATCGGGCAGTTCGGATGCATCCAGACCGTTCAATGCGATTCCTCTCGCACGGGTAGCTCGGGAATTTCGCATAATCCGCGCAGGCAGTGCTTTCCTACCCGCATACACCAGAGGATGGAACAGCCATTTGACGCTTCGAAGGGTCTGTAAACCTGAGTAATTCTGTCAATTTCAAGCAGGTGCTCGCTTTCCACCTGAACCGTGTTCCATGTGTTCCATCGCGTAGGATTTGCCCCTCCCCACCCTTGCATGGCGCGTCACACCCGCTAATGGGTTTCGCATAGCAACAGGATCGATAGCGTAATGGCGACCTTCACCCTTCCCGCGAATTCGAAGATCACCGGCAAGAGCCGCGACCACAAGGCTGCAGGCGGAGCGCGCATTCGCAAATTCAAGATCTACCGCTACGATCCCGACAGCGGGGAGAACCCGCGTTACGACACCTTCGAGCTCGACCTCGACGATTGCGGGCCGATGGTTCTCGATGCCCTGTTCAAGATCAAGAACGAGATCGATCCCACGCTGACCTTCCGGCGCAGCTGCCGCGAAGGCATTTGCGGTTCCTGCTCGATGAACATGAACGGCACGAACGGCCTCGCTTGCACGACCGCGATCGAAGATCTCAAGGGCGAAGTCCGCATCACCCCGCTGCCCAGCATGGACGTGATCAAGGACCTGGTGCCCGATTTCACGCACTTCTACGCGCAATATGCCAGCATCCGTCCGTGGCTGCAGACGGTCTCGACTACGCCGAGCGGCAAAGAGCGCCTGCAGTCGCCCGAACAGCGCGAGAAGCTCGACGGTCTCTATGAGTGCATCCTGTGCGCCTGCTGCTCGACTTCGTGCCCCAGCTATTGGTGGAACAGTGACAAGTTCCTCGGCCCGGCGATCCTGCTGCAGGCCTATCGATGGCTGGCCGATAGCCGTGACGAGATGACCGGCGAACGGCTCGACGCCCTGGAAGATCCTTTCCGCCTCTATCGCTGCCACACCATCATGAACTGCGCGAACGTTTGCCCCAAGGGCCTGAGCCCGGCCAAGGCGATCGCTGAAACCAAGAAGATGATGGCCGAACGCGCCATCTGATCGCAGACTCCAGTGGCATTTCGCGAAGACGTGTTCGACCACGAGCCGGACCCGGAGAATCCGGGCTGGCGGCATTGGAATCTCAAGGACCAGACGCTGTTCAATGGCGCTGTGATGGGCAGGCTCATTACCCGCGTCGATGGAGACGGCAAGTCGCGGCTGCGCATGTTTCCCGAGCGGCGGCATGAGAACCTGCAGGGCATCATCCACGGCGCCGTAACGCTGTCGCTGATCGATATTTCACTGTTCACGACGATGCACACGATCGGCACGGGTAACGCCGGCCCCTCGGTCACTCTGGAACTGTCGACACAATTCGTCGGGGCGGGAATGATGGACCGCCCGCTCGACGCGGTGTGCGAGATCGTGCGCGAGACCGGCAGCATGGTCTTCGTGCGTGGCAAGGTTGAGCAGGAGGATCACCTTGTCGCCAGCTTCTCCGGCATCGTGAAGAAGATGAAACGCCGCATTGCGTCATGAGCGGGATGCTCGCCCGCTACGAGCGGCTGGTTGCTGCGGGCGAACTGCAGGCTGATCCGGATCAGCGCCGCGCGGCCGAAAGGCTTGACCGGCTGCAAAAGGATCTGGAGGCGGAAACGGCAGGAGGCCTGCTCGCTCAGCTATTCGGTGGTCGCAAGACCCGCCCACAGGGCGTTTACATGTGGGGCGGCGTAGGCCGCGGTAAGTCCATGCTGATGGACCTTTTCATCGAGACACTGGGCATCGCCGAGAAACGACGCGTCCACTTCCACGAGTTCATGCTCGAGGTCGACCGTCTCATCCGCGACGAACGCAAGAAGGAAGCAGGCGACCCGATCAAGCCGGTCGCCGCACGGTTGGCGCGGGACATCGACTGCCTCGCCTTCGACGAAATGGTCGTCACCAATACCGCCGACGCCGCGATCATGAGCAGGTTGTTCACCGCGCTGATCCGTGACGAACGGGTGACGGTCGTGACTACCAGCAATCGCCCGCCGCACGATCTCTACAAAGACGGGCTCAACCGTTCGCTGTTCCTCCCGTTTATCGAGATGATCGAGAACGAGCTCGATGTGGTCTCACTGAATGGCCCGACCGATTACCGGCTCGACCGCCTCGGCGATATCGCAACCTGGCATGCACCCATGGGTGACGAAGCCACCGCACAGGTACGCGAAGCCTTTTTCCGCCTGACAGACTACAAGCCCGAAGACGCAGCCAATGTCCCTAGCGGCGAAATCGACCTGGGCGGCGGACGTATCCTGACGGTCCCAAAGAGCCTGAAGGGCGTCGCGGTCTTCAGCTTCAAGAAGCTATGCAGCGACAATCGTGGTGCCGCCGACTATCTGGCTATCGCGCACGCCTACCACTCCGTCATCGTTGTCGGCGTGCCGAAAATGGGACCGGAAAACCGTAATGAGGCGATCCGCTTCACCAAGCTGATCGATGCGCTCTATGAAAACAACGTGAAGTTGTTCGTGACCGCAGCCGCCGAACCGGAAGACCTCTACACGGTCGGCGATGGTGCTTTCGAGTTCGAGCGCACGGTAAGTCGCCTCAAGGAAATGCAAGGCGCCGACTACATGGCGCGGGGACACGGGCTGGAGGGTTAGCCGCTGGGCTTCAGGTGGCGGAGCGATCGCTCCAGCATCAGCAACTGCCACAGGGTTCGGGCGTTATCGGACCGACCAGCGATATGGTTGTCGGCAAGGCGGGAAAGCGCCTTTCGATCAAACCAGCCACTGCCTGTCAGCAACTCGCTCGATGCCACGGCCCTCGCCTCGCTTGCCAACGGCCCGCGAAACCACTGCGCCAGCGGGGTCACAAAACCCTGCTTGGGGCGGTACAGAATGTCTTCGGGCAGATAGCGTTCCATAGTGTGCTTCATCAGCCATTTGCCGGTAGTACCACGAATACGCTGGCGTTCGGGCAAGCGTGCGCCGAATTCGAGCAAGCGGTGGTCAAGCAGCGGCTCTCGCGCTTCGAGGCTGACAGCCATGCTGGTGCGGTCGGTCTTGGTCAGGATATCGCCCGGCAGCCAGAACTTGAGATCGGCATATTGGGCCCGATCCAGTCCACTACGCGCCGGGGCTTCGCGCATTAGCTTTTCGAAGGGATGTTCGGCCCTGTACGCACCCCGCTCGCGCAGCAGCCCCTCACCAAAGATCTCCTGTCGCTGCTCGGGAGCGAGGATCGACAGGGCGCGGGCGTAGCCAGTCTCTCCGCTTGTGGCGAGCGCAAGGAAGGTCGTCTTTGCACGCATGGGTCTTGGCGCCCAATCGGCCTTGGGCCAGAGCTTGCCAAGCGCGCCAAAGACCGGTTCGCGCAAGGCGCGCGGCAGGATCGCACGCGCCTGCTCCTCGCGCGCCTGGAACAACTGCCTGCGGTAACCGGCAAAGGCCTCATCCGCGCCATCGCCGGATAGCGCGACAGTCACATGCTCACGCGCCAACTCGCAAACCCGCAAGGTGGGCAGCGCGCTCGCATCGGCGAAGGGCTCGTCGAATATCCGGACCAGGCGATCGATCTCGCCGAACTGGTCGGCAGTGACGATCCGTTCATGGTGATCGGTGCCGAACAGTTCGGCCACCTTGCGCGCATGGCTGGTTTCATCGACATCGGCGACATCGAAACCGATTGAACAGCTCGTTACAGGCTTGGCGCTCACCTCGCTCATCAGGGCAACGACTGAGGAACTGTCTACGCCTCCCGAGAGGAAGGCCCCAAGCGGGACATCGGCGACCATGCGACTGGATACGGCTTCGCGCATCAAGTGGAGCAATTGCGCTGAGAGATCCTCGGCCGAACCGCGCGCGCGCTGCTCAAAACTCAGATCCCACCACTTGACCGGCGGACTAGGCTCGCGCCCGTGCTCGAGCAGCAGGTAATGACCAGCGGCCAACTTCTCGACATCCTTCAGGATCGACCGATGATCGGGCACGTATCCCCAGGTCATGTAATCTTCGATCGCGAGCGGATCGATCGTCCGCCGCATAAGCGGATTGGCCAGCAGGCCTTTCAGCTCGCTGGCAAAGGCCAGCGCCCCACCCGCAAGTCGTGCGACATATAGCGGCTTCACCCCCAACCGGTCGCGCGCCAGGAACAGCTGGCGCTTCTTGAGGTCATAGAGAGCAAAGGCGAACATCCCGTCGAGCTTGTCCAGGCAGCGGGGCCCCCAGCGCTGCCACGCGGCAAGGATGGTCTCGGTATCGCCATCGGTGCGGAACTGCGCCCCTCCTTGCTCCAGTTCATGGCGCAAGCGGCGGTAATTGTAGATCTCGCCATTGAAGACGATCACCGCGCGCCCGTCGGCCGAATGCATCGGCTGCGGCGAACCCGCCAGGTCGATAACCGAAAGGCGGCGATGACCAAGGCCCACTCCAGGCGCGGTCCACACACCTGCCCCATCGGGCCCGCGCGAGGCGAGCGCATCGATCATCCGTCCGATCCGATTTGGATCGACCGGCTTCACGCTCTCATAGTGGAATATTCCCGCGATCCCGCACATGTGACTCGGGGCCTAGCCGAGCCGGCCGAGCACGGCAACGCGCCGACCCCGAACCCATCTTGGACATCGAGCGGCAGATAGCTGCCGATCCGCTGTACGTTCGTGGCCCCATTGACAACGCGTGTCCCGAGTCAGGCCGCTGCGCGCGATGCCTCACCCTCAAAATAGTCGATCATCATAGTCAGGACGTGCCGCAACGATTGCTCCTGCTCGTCGAGGCGGCGCTCGATTGCCGACAAGCGTCCGTCCATGTCCGTCGGCACGGCCTCACCATGGATGCGGGCCGAAGCGAGCTTCTCGACCTCGCGCCGGAGCGCAGCCACATGCTTGTCACGCTCGGAGAAGGCACGTTCGATCGCCTCGATTTGGACATCGAGCAAACCCCTCTCCCGCTCTGCTGCGGTGGGTTGCAGCACAGGTGCCATCATTTCAGAGCGCACCCGCGCGATCGCATCGGCGGCGGGCAAATCCCGATCCGGCCGTGGTCTGGCAACGGGCACATCGACCTGATCGGGCGAGTTGTTTCCGGACATATCATTCAACACCGCCTCGAGCATATCGGTTCCGAGCACAGACTGTTCTTCGACTGCCCCCAGTTGCAGTAACCGTGACATCACCTGGTTGATGTTGCGCGGGATACCACGGGTCGCCTTGTGCAGCTTGACCCACAAACCGCTGTCCAGTTCAGGGTTCCCGTCCCAACCGACATGACGAAGGCGGTGCATTACGTAAGGTTCTATCTCGCCCGGCTGCATCGGCTCGAGATGGTGTGCGGCGATGACGCGTTGGCGCAGCTGTTCGAGCTCGTCCGAGTGAGCAAGCAGGTGCTTGAACTCGGGTTGACCCAAGAGGAGCATCTGAAGCAGTGGATGCGAGCCGAGCTGGAAATTGGAAAGCATGCGCAACTCTTCCAGCGCCCCAATCGAAAGGTTCTGTGCCTCATCGACGATCAGCAAGACCCGACGGCCGTTGCGCGCTTCGTCGTGCAAGAATAGTTCGATCGCAGCCAGTGCGGCAGCCTTGTCGCCGCCCGCAATGTCGAGCCCGAAGCTACGCGCGGCGACGTAGATCATTTCTTCGCCGTCCAGCGCGCTGGTCACAACTTCGCCAACGGTCGTGTGACTGGCGTCAAGTTTCTGATTAAGGTGCGCCACCAGCGTCGACTTTCCCGCACCGACCTCGCCGGTGATGACCACGAAGCCCTCACCTTGATTGAGCCCGTAGCCGAGATAGCTCAGCGCCTTCTTGTGCGTGACGCTCTCATAATAGAACGCCGGATCGGGCGTGAGCTGAAAAGGTCGCTCGCTGAAACCGTAAAAGTCCTCGTACATCGGTACGTCCTTATCAGAAATCGTAACGAAGGCCGAGCAGTGCGGAAGCCGTCACAACGTCGTCAGGCGCGGATGGAATATCTCCCTGGCATCCATGCGAAGGAGGTCGAACACCAAGTTTGCCCTGCCATCCCCCATTGAGGCATCCACTGCTAAAAATAGATAAACATATCGTTAGTCATACGCAGCAAGGCTACTAGATTTCTGCGATCGGTCATTTCTTTGACCGTTGTCTCAAATCAGCACTTCCTCAGCAGGGCCCTGCCCAAGAAACGCGCTTGGAGAGGCGGTAGCCCCATAGGCTCCGGCACAAAACACCGCGACGATATCGCCGACCTCGGCTCGCGGCAGCTGCGCCTTGTCAGCGAGCCGATCAAGCGGGGTGCACAGGCAGCCGACGACATTGGCTTCCTCTTCCGGTTCGGCGTTGAACCGTGTGGCGATGGCGACCGGGTAATTGCGTCGTACAACGGTGCCGAAGTTCCCCGAAGCGGCAAGCTGGTGGTGCAGGCCGCCATCGGTTACCAGATAGGTCTCGCCGTAACTTTCCTTGCGATCGATAATGCGAGTCAGGTAAACACCTGCTTCGCCAACGAGATAGCGGCCAAGTTCGATCAATAGTTCAGCTTCAGCAAGCGTCTCGGGGAGCAATTCCAACCGGTCCGTAAGCGCATCGCCTATCGCCTGAATATCGAGCGGTTCGTCACCCGGGAAATAGGGAATTCCAAAGCCCCCACCCATGTTAAGCTTCGGCAGCGTCAAGCCCGCTTCGACGGCGATCCGATCCGCGCAATCGAGCACCTTGGCCTGCATGTCGATCACCGCTTCTGCCGACAATGCCTGGCTGCCGGTGAAGATATGCAGCCCTCGCCATTCGCAGCCCGCGTCGACGATCTTGCGCGCGAGCGCTGGAACACGTGCGGCATCGACGCCGAAGGGTTTGGCCCCTCCACCCATTTTCATGCCCGAGCCTTTGAGCTCGAAATCGGGGTTCACGCGGATCGCGAGCCGTGGAGTGCGCCCCAGCCGCCCGGCGATGGCCAGTGCACGCTCCGCTTCATTCTCGCTCTCGAGATTGAGCGTGACGCCACTTGCAATCGCCGCTTCCAGCTCTTCGTCGCGCTTGCCCGGCCCTGCGAAACTGACGCGGGACAGGTCGAAGCCGCTCGCTCGAACCATCTCCAGCTCGCCACCCGATGCGATATCGAGCCCGTCCACCAAGGTCGAGACATAGGAAAGAACAGGCGCGAAGCTATTGGCCTTTATTGCATAATTGATCTTCAGTTGTTCGGGCATAGCCGTCCGCAGATCGGCGATCCGGTCCGCGATCCGTTGTCGCGAGTAGACGAACAAGGGGGTCTGTCCCGCCTCCGCGACGAGCTCGGAAACCCTGCGCCCGCCAATCGCCAACTCGCCATCGACGGCAGTGAATCCAGGAGGAATTGGGCCGAGGGGCTTCATGCGCCGATTTCCTGCGCGATCGCTGTTCGGTCGAGCTTGCCATTCGGGTTGAGCGGCAGCGTTTCGCGCCAGTGGATCACGTGCGGTTGCATGAAATTGGGCAGGTCCTTCTGCAACGCCTTTGGCAACATTTCCTCGTAGCCCTTAACGCCTGTAGCAGGTCGCACGACCAGATGGATCGCATGACCCAGTCGCTCGTCCTTCACCCCCATAGCCACCACTTCGGCAACCAGTCCGGTCGCCAATGCCGCGCTCTCCAGTTCTTGCGGGCTAATCCGGTTGCCCGCGCTCTTGATCATCGCATCGCGGCGACCGACAAAATAGAGCAGGCCATCCGCATCACGCTTGACCCGGTCGCCCGACCAGACGGCTGTGCCGCCATAACGCGAAAATGCAGGAGCCGGCCTGAACCGTTCGGCTGTTCGCTCGGGATCCTGCCAGTAACCTTGCGCCACAAGTGGCCCGCAATGCACCAGCTCACCCTCCTCACCCGGACTACAAAGCTGGCCCTCATCACAGATCACGAGAATTTCGGCGTGCGGGATTGCCTTGCCCATGGCTGTCGGATGCGTGTCGACCAGTTCTGGATCGAGATAGGTCGACCGGAATGCCTCGGTCAGCCCGTACATCGGGAACAACCGTGCCTGGGGGAATAGGGTGCGCAGTTCTCGTACCAGTTCCACAGTCAGCGCTCCGCCGGAGTTGGTCAGGCGGCGCAGCGGTGTGCGCGCTTCATCGGGCCAATCGGCTTCGGTCAGTTGGACCCAAAGCGGCGGGACGGCGGCCAATGTCGTGACTCCATGCCTGGCACAAGCCTTGGCCACATCACGCGGGAAGAGGTAATCCAGTGGAACTACGCAGCCGCCTGCGTACCAGGTGGAGAACAGCTGGTTCTGCCCATAGTCGAAGCTGAAGGGCAGTACGCCCAAGGTTACGTCGTCGCTCGCCATGCCGAGGTAATCCGCCACCGAAACGGCACCAATCCACATATTCGCGTGAGTGAGCATCACGCCCTTGGGTCGACCGGTCGAACCACTGGTGTAGAGGATCGCTGCGAGTTCCTGCGGATCGTTGTCCGAAGGGCCAAGTACAGCCCCTTGGCGTTCGGCAAGCGCGAAAACGTCGGCTTCGTCGACCAACTCACAGCTGCTCGGCACATCGCTTTCTTCCAATGTCGCAAGGCGCGCCTTGGTGCCCATCAGCAATACCGAGCCGCTGTCGCCGAGGATGTGCGCCACCTGCGCGCGCTTGAGCAGCGGATTGATCGGCACATGCACAAGCCCTGCCCGGGCCGCAGCCAGCGGCAGCAGGCAGGTCAATTCCCCTTTGGCCGCCCAACTGGCCACCCGGGAACCCTTATCCACATGGTTCGCCAGCCATCCGGCCAGCAGTCCGACGCGGTTTCCCAACTCCGCATAGCTTAGCGTCCGATCGCGCAGCACCAGCGCAGGTACCTGTGCACCGCCTCTCTCGGTCAGTTGATCGAGCGGGCGTGGCGTGGGATCAGGCATTAACGCTCCGAAGCAAGGGATTCCGGGTGGTCACCGCGGTCAGCTATCACGAGACGATTACCAAACTGCAAGAGTTCACGCAGTTTGCCCGTGGTCCCTTCGACAGGCCCGAATGGTACGCCCTGCTCGCGGCGGGCGGGTTGCCACCCTTCATCGCGACTGCGCACAGCGGCACACGCGAGGTGCATTGCCACTGATGCGGACCGGCGATGGCCTGGCCAGCCTCGCCAACTGGTTCAGCTTCACCTGGCGCCCACTGGGTCGCGAAGATGAGTGGGTAGACGAACTGCTGGTGGCGCTCGCCACCGATCTGCGCACGCAGGCCAGCCAGATCATCATGTCGCCCCTGCCCGACGAGGATGGCAGCGCCACTCGTCTCGAACACAGCTTCCGCAAAGGCGGATGGATCGTCTTCCGTGAGCACTGTGACGAGAACCATATCCTGCCCGTCGAAGGCCGGTCCTTTGCGGAGTACTGGAGCTACCGACCCGGCAAGATGCGCACGACCTTCAAGCGCAAGGCGAAGAAGGTCGATGTCGAGATCTTCACGCGCTTCGAGGAGGCCGCTTGGTCGGCATATCGGTCGATCTATGCCGAGAGCTGGAAACCTGAAGAAGAACGCGCCGACCTGCTGGAGGATTTCGCGCGCGCGGAAGGCGCGGCAGGCCGCATCCGGCTGGGCATCGCGAGGGCGGACGGTGTGCCCGTCGCCGCGCAATTCTGGACCGTTGAGGGGGATACCGCCTACATTCACAAGCTGGCCCATATCAAAGCGGCCAAGCCCTTGTCTGCCGGCACCACGCTCAGCGCGGCATTGTTCGAGCACGTGATCGATACCGACAAGGTCGATCTGGTCGACTTCGGGACCGGTTCGGACGCCTACAAGCGCGACTGGATGGAACGAAACCGCCCACGCTACCGCCTCACCTGCCTGGATTGGCGACAGCCCAAGGCATGGTTCCCGCTCGCCAAAGCTCTTGCCCGTCGCCTTGCACGCGGCAGGGCGCCCGGTTAAGGCGCGCCAGCGAAAACGGGGATGACCACCACCATGACCACGCATACCGCCGCCATCGACTTGAAGCTGCGCGCGATCCTGCGCGATGTACTTGGGCTCGATGACGCACAGGTTGCCGGCTTCGACGCCGATACTGGTCTTTTCGGTCACCTGCCCGAACTGGATTCCATGGCGGTTGCGGGGCTCCTCACCGAATTGGAAGACCGGCTCGACATCACCATCGACGACGATGAGGTCGACGGTGAGATGCTGGAGACTTACGGGAGCCTACTGGCCTTCGCCGAAGCCAAAGCGGCCGAAGGCTAAGAGGCAGCCATGTATGCCAGTTGGCCTTGCCCGACTCCCACCGGCGGGATGGGCGAGGAAATGGCTCTGGCTCTCGACGGCAAACGCTCAACGCGGCTGTTGGTGATTCCACCTTTCTTCGAAGAAGCTAACAAGTTTCGCCATCAAATCCTTGAAATCATAATACGTCTGAATGAACGAGGCATTGACTCGATTTGCCCGGATTTCCCCGGATGCAATGAGAGCCTGGCACCACATTCGGCCCAGTCGCTAGTGGGTTGGCGTATCGCGGCAATGGCCGCGGCGAACCATTTTTCGGCCACGCATGTCCTCGCGATCCGCTCTGGGTGCTGGATCGCCCCCAGCAGTCTACCGGGTTGGCTCTACGCACCGCCGAAGCCGGGCCAGGTACTGCGCGCGATGCTGCGCGCCCGCATCCTCGCCGAGCGCGAAGCAGGCCAGCAGGAGTCTGCCGAGACCTTGCTTGAGAAGGGCCGCAAGAAAGGACTTGAGATCGCGGGCTGGGAATTGGGAAGCACCCTGATCGACGAGTTGGAAGCGACCGAATTCAGCGCGGGTGACCTCCATAGCGTCGTTGACCACTCCGAGATTGGCGGAAAGGCCCTGTGGCTGCGCGCCGAGAACGATTTCGACACCGAGCAGGCCGAAGCGCTGGCTCACCTAATCGCAACGGGAATCTCGTCGTGAAACGGCTTCCGCTCAGCTTCGAATGCCAGGGCAAGCGCTGCGGGGCGACCCTCGACAGTGCGCCAGGCAAAACGGGATTGCTGCTGGTCAGTGGAGGGAATGAAATACGGGCGGGCGCTTTCAACGGGCAGGCGCGGCTAGCAGCGGAGATTGCCGCCGCGGGTTTTCCGGTGTTCCGCTTCGACCGCCGCGGAATTGGCGACAGTGCTGGCGAGAACCGGGGCTTTCGCAAGTCCCGCAAGGACATCGCAGCCGCCCTCAACGCCTTCCGGGCGATGGCGCCGCAAGTCGAGCGCGTGGTGGCCTACGGCAATTGCGATGCAGCAAGCGCACTGATGCTAACTGAGGGCGCGGGCTGCGATGCGCTGGTACTAAGCAACCCGTGGACCATCGAAGACGAGACGGACGACACGCGACCGCCCTCTGCGATACGTTCGCGTTATGCGGACAAGCTCAAAAACCCACGCGAAGTACTGCGACTGGTCACTGGCGGTGTGAACCTGTCGAAGCTCGCGCGCGGCCTGGCGCGCGCCTTGGGACCAAAGGCAGCGCCCACCACATTGGCGCAAGAGATGGCTGCCGGCATCGGCGGGTTCGATGGACCCGTGCGCATCCTCCTCGCTACCGCCGACCGCACCGCTCAGCTTTTCGAGGAAAGCTGGGATAGCGCGGATAGCCGCATCGCACGCTGTCCAGGGGCCGACCACGCCTATTCATCCGCGGAAGCCCGGGTGTGGCTTAAGGATCGCCTGCTCGAGGCGCTACGCGATCAGCGGATGAAGTAGCTGGTCAGCTCGACATGGGTCGACCACCGGAATTGCCCCACTGGGCGCAGCTTCTCGAGGCGAAAGCCTGCATCTACCAACACCTTCGCATCCTTCGCCCAGCTAGCCGGATTGCAGCTGACATAGGCCAGCCTGCTCGCCTTGCTGGCAGCGATCTGGGCAATCTGCTCGCGCGCGCCCGCACGCGGCGGATCGAGCAAAAGGGCGTCGAAGCGTCCTGCTTCGTCCGGCTGGAGGGGATTGCGAAACAGGTCCCGATGGAGTGAGTGGACGGGTAGCACCCGGGCATTCGCTGCTGCCTTGCAAGCAAGGTGGGCATCGCGCGCGGCCTCGACCGCGAGCACCTTGGCCGGACCGGCGAGCGCAAAGGCAAAGGTACCAAGACCGGAGAACAAGTCGGCGATCGTGCCGGCTTCGGCCAAGAAGTCCCGCGCATCCCCAATCAGTGTGCTCTCCCCGTCCCCGGTCGGCTGAAGGAAACTGCCTTGCGGGAACGGCACGGGCACCTGCCCAAGCGCAACCGTGACCGGCTGCGGTTCCCACACGGTTTCAGGTCCATAGCCACGATCGAGCGAAAGACGCGCCAGCTGGTGTTCGCGCGCAAAGTCGAGCAGTGCTTCCGTCGCAGCCAGGCCATCCGCTTGGATGCCTTTGAGCGTGCAATCCACTCCCTGGTCGACAACGGTCAGCTCGATATCGACGGGCGGCTTTCCGCCATGATTGGCGATCACCGAACGCAGGGGGCAAACTAGCGCGAAGAGCTCGGGCAGCAGGATGTGGCACTCAGCCAGGTCGACGATGCGGTGCGCGCCCTTCTCCCGAAAACCCAGCACCGCACCCTTGGCCGTACGCAAGGCATGCAGCGTAGCCCGGCGGCGGGTACGCGGTGGCGAGAGGTGGGTCGGCAGCAATTCACCGACCGTTATCCCCTGGCCCTCGGCGGCGAAGGCTACTCGCTCAGTGACGAAACGGCGCAGTGCCTCTTCATCGGCCTGCTGCAGCTGGCAGCCTCCACATGTCCGGAAATGACGGCACGGCGCTTCGACATGATGCGGTCCGGGCTCTAGCGTCCCGTCAGGACGAACGACGTCCCCGGGTACCCCGCCCGCGATATGTCGGCCCGACGCGGTGACGCCATCGCCCTTGGCCGCGATGCGCAGGATCGTTTCAGCTTCGCTCACAGGAATGACGCCATGGCCGGTTTCACCGCGCGGGCAAGGTCACTCGCGGAGAAAGCCGGTGACGCCAATCGAGCAGCCTCCTGATGCAGCCAGACGCCTTCTTCGCAGGCGCGCAGCGGGTCGCCATGGCCAGCCAGACGTGACGCCACGATGCCGGCAAGGACATCGCCCGTGCCAGCGACCGAAAGCCAGCTTGAGCCCCGCGGAAAGAATCGCGTCGTGGCACCGCCAGCAAGGATCGTGTCGGGCCCCTTGGCCAACACGGTCAGCCCGGTGACGTCGCGGAGTAGGCGTACCCGGTCGAGCTTGCTATCCGCCGTGACGCCGAAGGCATCGCAAAGCTTGGCAAGTTCGCCTTCGTGCGGGGTGATGCATAGCTTCGTGGCGTCAGCCCCTTCGAGCATGTCGGGATCGAGAAGATGGAGCGCATCTGCATCGAGCACGGTCGGCTTGCGCTTCTCGAGGACCTGCGCGAGCCTGCAGCGCGCCACATCGTCGCGCGCAGCGCCGGGACCGAACAGCAGGGCACTGTTTCGCGCATCATCGAGCGCTTCATTGACGTCTTTTGCGACAACCAGATCGGCCGGCGCATTGGGCCAAGGATGCTCGCTCAGCAGCTTCACATAGCCTGCCCCGGCGAGCATTGCTGCCTCTGCTGCGAGGAGTGATGCACCGGGCATGGCACCAGCAACAATAGCGAGAAGTCCTCGCCGATATTTGTGGGCGTCAGGTGCAGGCGCGGCAAAGCTGGGCCGGGCGGACATCGTCGAGGTAAACCCTTCGAGATCCAGGCCAATCGGAACGAGCCGCCGCGCACCCATCGAGGCCGTGGCCGGCATCAATCCGTGCGCCTGCTTCCAGGCACCGAGCGCAAGGGTAAGGTCATACTGGGGTAACGGTCCCAGCACTGAACCGGTATCGCTTTCGATCCCGCTGGGAACATCAATAGCGATTTTATAACAATGATTTATTGATAGTTTTTTAAGCAAATCCTTGAACTTGCCCTCGACTTGTCGGGCCAGCCCGTAACCGAACAGACAATCAACCACGACCGGGTTGCGCAGTTGTCCTTCTGCCTCAACCTCGACCGCGAAGTGAGCCCGGGCTAGCTGCGCGGTCGCGGTACCCGGTTCGCGCGGCGCGATAACCTGCACCTGATAGCCCTTCTTGGAGAGTGTATCGGCTATCACGTAGCCGTCACCGCCATTGTTACCAGGCCCGCATAGCACCGTAACCGGTCGCCCAGCCGCCACCCGTGCGATCCACTGCGCAGCGCCCTCGCCCGCCCGCTGCATCAGCTCCCATTCACTCGTGCCGGCATCCATCGCCGCGCGTTCCGCGGCGCGCATCTGGGCTACGGTGAGGACGGGATCAGTCAACCTTCGACTCCAGCAGCTGCCATTTCTCCATCCGGAAGCGGTCACCGGCAACGGTAAATTCAACGAAGTCGCCGTCGAATTCAGTCCTGGAGACTGCCTGCTCGGCGCCATCTGCCTCCTGCCATCCGCCATCTGGGCTACTCTCAAACCGCCGAAGACCGCCATCAGGGCGCCACAGGACGAACTGATTGGCGCCTTCGACATGCTTGAGCATACAGACAGTCTCGAAGATTTCGGCGCCATCAAGCGCGCAATCGACCGGTAAGCCGCCCTGTTCGGCGACTTCGGGCGCCCCTGCGTTACCGCAGGCTGCCAGGGCAGCGCAAGCGGAGAGGGTCAGGCAGGGCCGCAATGGAAGCATCCCCCCGCCGCTGCCACGGTGACGCGCCGGGGGCAAGGGTCAGCGCTTGATCTGCGAAACGTCGCGGATCGCACCGCGTGCTGCACTGGTGGTCATCGCGGCATAGGCTTCGAGTGCTGGCGAGACCTTGCGCGGGCGCGGTTCGGCGGGCTGCCAGCCGGCAGCATCGCGCGCGGCTCGGCGCGATGCCAGTTCTTCGTCGGACACCGCCAGGTTGATCGACCGTTCAGGGATCGAAATCACGATAGTATCTCCGGTATCGACCAGGCCGATCGCGCCGCCTTCGGCCGCTTCGGGCGAGGCGTGGCCGATCGACAGGCCCGATGTCCCGCCCGAAAAGCGCCCGTCGGTGAACAGTGCGCATTGCGCCCCCAGCCCCTTCGACTTGAGGTAGCTGGTCGGGTAGAGCATTTCCTGCATGCCCGGCCCGCCGCGTGGCCCTTCGTAGCGGATCACCACGACATCGCCCGCGACCACTTCGCCCGCGAGGATACCCTCGACCGCTGCGTCCTGGCTCTCATAAACCCGCGCCTTGCCGGTAAAGCGCAGGATGCTCTCGTCGACCCCGGCGGTCTTCACGATGCAGCCATCCTCGGCGATATTGCCGTAGAGCACGGCGAGCCCGCCATCCTTGCTGAAGGCATGCTCAGCACTACGGATAACCCCGTTCTCGCGGTCGAGGTCGAGATCGGCCCAGCGGCGCGACTGGCTGAAGGCGGTCTGCGTCGGCACTCCACCCGGCGCGGCGGAGAAGAACTCGCGCACCTTGTTGTTCTTGGTGCGGCCAATGTCCCAATCGTCAAGCGCGTCGCCCATCGTCGGGCTGTGCACGGTCGGCAGCGCGGTGTGGAGCAGGCCCGCCTTTTCCAGCTCGCCGAGGATCGCCATGATCCCGCCGGCGCGATGGACGTCTTCCATGTGCACGTCGCTCTTCGCCGGGGCGACCTTGCTGAGGCACGGCACCTTTCGACTGAGCCGGTCGATATCCTTCATCGTGAAATCGACCCCTGCCTCATGCGCGGCGGCAAGCAGGTGGAGCACGGTATTGGTCGATCCGCCCATGGCGATATCGAGGCTCATCGCGTTCTCGAAAGCTTCAAAACTGGCGATACTGCGCGGCAGCACGCTCTCGTCGTCTTCCTCATAATAGCGCTTGGCGAGCGTCACCACGAGCCGCCCGGCGCGTTCGAACAGGCCCTTGCGGTCGGCATGGGTCGCCAGGGTCGAGCCGTTGCCGGGAAGCGAAAGACCCAGTGCTTCGGTCAGGCAGTTCATCGAGTTCGCAGTAAACATCCCGCTGCACGATCCGCAGGTCGGGCAGGCATTCTGCTCGATCGCCGACACTTCTTCATCGGTGTAATGCTCGTCCGCTGCGGCAACCATGGCATCGACCAGATCGAGCGCGACCTCCTTGCCCTTGAGCACGACCTTGCCCGCTTCCATCGGGCCGCCCGAAACGAACACCGCCGGGATGTTGAGCCGCAGGGCCGCCATCAGCATTCCGGGGGTGATCTTGTCGCAGTTGGAGATGCACACCATCGCATCGGCGCAATGCGCGTTGACCATGTACTCAACACTGTCGGCGATCAGATCTCGGCTGGGGAGCGAATAGAGCATCCCGTCATGCCCCATGGCGATCCCGTCATCGACCGCGATGGTGTTGAATTCCTTGGCAACGCCGCCCGCCGCCTCGATCTGGCGCGCGACCAGCTGGCCAAGGTCCTTGAGGTGGACGTGGCCCGGCACGAACTGCGTGAAGCTGTTGACCACGGCGATGATCGGCTTGCCGAAATCGCCGTCCTTCATCCCCGTCGCGCGCCATAATCCGCGCGCGCCGGCCATGTTGCGGCCATGGGTGGTGGTGCGGGAGCGATAGGCGGGCATGGCAGGTCTCTCTTGCTGGAAGTCCCTGCCTAGCAGACCGCGAGGCCTGCGCTAACGCTAGATTGGCGCGAGGGCGGCCAAGCCTGCCTATCAGACCTCGAGTGCCACCCGCCCCATAACGTCGGCCAGCAGCATGGCCCAGCGCGACTGCCCCGCCTCGTTGGCAATCTGGTCCTGGCGGATCTCGACCGTGCAATAGGGAATGCCCTGCGCTTCGGCATGGCGGTCCATCGTGGCATTGAGCTGCTTGCCCGAATAAGGTTGGTTGTCCCCCACAGTCAGGCCATGCTCGCCGAGCAACCGGATCGCGTGGCGAGCCGCACGATCATCCTGGTTGTAAAGCAACGCGACTTCCCACGGCCGCTCTTCGTCGCTGGTGGCAAGCTGTGGGGTGAAGCTGTGGATCGAGACGATCAGCTTCGGCCGCGCCTCGCCAATGAACTCCGCCAGCGCATCATGATAAGGCCGATGGTAGCGCGCCAGCCGGGTCTCGACATCGGCACCGATATTGCCGGCAACCAGGTATCCGTCGCTGGTGGTCGGTACCACCGCGGCTTCGTCTTCCTTGCGGTGGAAGTCACATACCAGGCGGCTGACGGTGGCAATATGCGCAGGGATACCGTGACGACGGGCGAGGCGATCGGCAACGCCCTCCGCCCCGATATCGAGCGCAATGTGCTCGTTCATGAGTGCCGGGTCGATACCCAGTTCGATCCCGGTGGGAACGTGGTTCGATGCATGGTCGGCAACACAGATCAAGCCGCCCGGCCTGAGGTCGTCGACGCCCACCTGGCGGAACGGCCTTCCGTCGATCATCTGAGTTTCCCTCGCATCTGCCACCAGCCAGGATGGTCGGCGGCGATACGTGCCGCCGCCTGGTCCCGCGCTGCTTCGTCATCGAACAGCGCGAAACACGTCGCGCCCGAACCCGACATACGGGCGAGGAACGGCGAAGTTCCGCGAAGCGCTGCCAGAACGCCCGCGACCGGGGGGCAAAGCGCAATGGCTGGGCCCTCCAGGTCGTTGCGTCCCTCAAGCGCGATGGTGCGCGCGTCGCCCGCAGGCATCGGGCCGCGATCCGTGCCGTCCCACGCCTTGAAAACCGGACCGGTGGAAAGCGGCATCCGCGGATTGACCAGCAACACGGGCGTGCCCGCAAGGCTGTCGTCGGCGGGTTCAAGCTCCGTCCCCGTGCCACGCCCGATGCAGGTACGACTCTCGACACAGGCCGGAACGTCGGCGCCAAGCGCGGCCGCACGGTCTCGCCAGTCGTCAGGCAGGCCATGGGCTTCGCGCACAATCCGGAATACCGCCCCCGCATCAGCCGATCCCCCGCCCAACCCCGCGGCAACCGGGAGCTTCTTCTCCAGCGTGATCGAAAGTCCACTATCATGAGGCAGCATCGCCAGCGCCTTCGCGACCAGATTGTCCCGTGGATCATCCAGCCCTTCGGCAAACTCGCCGACCACACGGACCATATCCTGATCTGCGGGCTCGACGCCCAGCACATCCCCCGCGTCGACGAAGGCGAACAGCGTCTCGAGCTCGTGGTACCCGTCCTCCCGCCGCCTGCGGACATGCAGAGCGAGGTTGATCTTGGCGAAGGCGATTTCTTGCACCATAAAATGATCGGCCTCGACTCAATTCTGCTTCATGTTCAGAGCTTGCTCGGCCCGGAGCGCATCCAAATACGTGAAGAACTCATCGTCCTCATCGGTCTTCCAGCGATTCAGTCGATGAAGTTCGGTTGGTTTGAGGACTACTTCACCGTTGCGATAAATCAGGCGCCCCTTGATCCTGAAGGTCGCTATGGCAGCGTGCATCCAAGGATCGCCACCCTTGTACAGCACGGGAGCGGCGTCGCGATCCAACTCTACCGAGCGGAAACAATTTCGATCCAAGAAGTAAATGCCGCCCCCATGTGGCCAAGACATGATATCGATTATCTCACCCTGCCAATCGACGCTAAGGCCCTGCCAGAAATGCTCATTTTCTGACAATCTGCAAATGGACGATGGAGCATTGCCACAGGCTGCGAGAGGCAAGATCGCCGTAAACAATAATAGAATCCGTGTGATGCCCACGATTGGGGCTCACATATTCGGATAGTTCGGCCCGCCGCCGCCTTCGGGCGTCACCCAGGTGATGTTTCCGTTGGGATCCTTGATGTCGCAGGTCTTGCAGTGGACGCAGTTCTGCGAGTTGATCTGGAACTTGGGCGATCCGTCCTCGTTCTCCAGCCACTCGTAGACGCCTGCGGGGCAGTAGCGGGTCGATGGACCGGCGAAGACGCCCAGCTCGCTCGCCTTCTGCAGCTCCATATCGGCCACCTTGAGGTGCACCGGCTGGTCCTCAGCATGGTTGGTGTAGCTGAAGCTGACATTGGTCAGGCGGTCGAAGCTGAGCTTCCCGTCGGGCTTGGGGTAGGCGATCGGTTGGTACAGGTCGGCGCGTTGCAGTGACTCGCTATCCTTGTGGTGCTTCATCGTGATCGGCAAGCCGATCTTGAGGGTGCGCATCCACATGTCGATCCCGGCGAGCACGGTGCCCAGATCGTCGCCCCACTTGGCGACCATTGGCTGCGCATTCTTCACCAGCTTCAGCTCATCGGCGATCCAGCTCGATCGCACGGCCGAGTCATAGTCCTGCAGCTCGGTGTGCTCCTTGCCCGCGGCGATCGCTGCGGCGATGCTTTCGGCGGCGAGCATGCCGCTCTTCATGGCGGTATGGCTGCCTTTGATGCGCGGCACGTTCACGAAACCGGCCGAGCAGCCGATCAGTGCACCACCCGGGAAGGCCAGCTTGGGCACGCTCTGCCAGCCGCCCTCATTGATCGCGCGCGCGCCATAGGCGACGCGCTTGCCGCCTTCGAGGATCGCGGCGATCTCGGGGTGGTGCTTCCAGCGCTGGAATTCTTGGTAAGGCGAGACGTAGGGGTTGGCGTAATCGAGCGCGGTGACGAAGCCGAGTGCGACCTGGCCGTTGGCCTGGTGGTAGAGGAAGCCCCCGCCCCAGCTGCTGGTTTCGGATAGCGGCCAGCCCTGCGTGTGAATCACGCGACCGGGCACGTGGTTTTCGGGATCGATGTCCCACAGTTCCTTGATGCCGAGGCCGTAGACCTGCGGCTGGCAATCCGCCTCGAGGTCGAACTTCGCCTTCATCTGCTTGGTCAGGTGACCGCGCGCGCCCTCGGCGAAGAGCGTGTACTTCGCGTGGATCTCCATCCCCGGCTGGTAATCGGGCTTGTGGCTGCCATCGGCGGCAATGCCCATGTCCTGTGTGACTACGCCGGCAACTGCGCCTTCGGCATCGAACAGCACCTCGGAAGCGGGGAACCCGGGGAAGACCATGACTCCCAGCCCTTCGGCCTGTTCGGCCAGCCAGCGGCACAGATTGCCGAGCGAACCAGTGTAATTGCCCTCGTTCGAAAGGAACGGTGGCATGATGAAATGCGGCATGTCCGACTTGCCGCTCTTCGAAAGAATCCAGTGCCAGTTGTCGGTCACGGGGGTTTCGGCCATCGGGCAACCCTGATCACGCCATTCAGGCAGCAGCTCGTCGAGCGCTTTGGGGTCGACCACCGCGCCGGAGAGGATATGCGCGCCGATTTCGCTGCCCTTTTCGAGCACCACGACCTCAAGGTCGTCATTGATCTGCTTCAGGCGGATCGCCGCGGCGAGGCCGGCCGGGCCACCGCCGATGATGACGACGTCGCAGGGCATCGATTCGCGTTCGCTCATGTCTCTCTCTTTTCGTCGCGTATTCGGTGTGAATGCCTTGATTGGTGGCGCGTTAGAGGTCAAGACCTCGCTCGGACGGATGATGCAGGTCGACAGCCCCGATATGCCCGATTTTACGCCGCTCGAAGGCCTCGAGGGGGCGCTCGACTGGTGGCGTGAGGCAGGGGTCGAATACGACTTTGCCGAAGAATCGACCGACTGGCTTGCCAAGCTAGAGGTTCAGGAAACCGTAGCGGCACCGGCGGAGCCTGCGCCCGAGCTTCCCGCGCCCCAAAGCCCCTTGCAGCGCGCGTTGGTCCGCGATGACCTGCCCCGCATCGGCGGTGACACGGCAGCATGGCCGGATACGCTGGAAAGTTTTCGTAGCTGGTGGATGACCGAATCTTCGCTTGCCGATGGCGCGCTCGATCGACGTTTGCCGCCGCGCGGGCTGGCACAGGCGAAGCTGATGGTGTTGGTCGGCCAGCCGGAACCTGACGACGCCGAGGGCCTGCTCAGTGGTGGCGCAGGAAAGCTGCTTGCCGCAATGCTGCGTGCAATGGGGATCGCCCCGCACGAGGCCTATCTTGCGAGTGCCCTTCCCGCTCCGATGGCCCTGCCCGACTGGAACGAACTGGCGGCTCGCGGACTTGGCGACGTAGCCCGGCACCACATTGCTCTCGCCGCTCCGCAACGTATCCTGGCGGTCGGCCGCGCGCAGCTGGCGCTGTTCGACATCCCGCCGGAGAAGGCGCGCGATCCGCTCGTGGTCGAGTGTGGCGAGAAGCCATACCCACTACTCGCGGCCCCCGATTTCGCTCAGATCGCCCGTAGCGCCCCCCGGCGCGAGCGCTTCTGGCACCGTTGGCTCGAATGGACCCGATGACCCTCAGACCCGCCCTTGTCCTTGCCGTCTCGCTGATTGCAGCCCCGGCCGCCGCGCAGACCAGCAGCGTGGATTATTTCACGCGCTCGCATGCTCAGGCCCTGCCGCAACTGCTTTCGACAGAAGACCGCGCTTTTTATGGTTCTCTCTACGAAGCGATCGACAACAAAAATTGGGACCGCGTCGAAGTGCTGCTGGGTGAGCGTCCCGATGGCCCGCTGCACGGGGCGGCTTTGGCCAGCTATTATCTCGATCCCGCCAGTCCGCGCATCCCGCTCGAACGGATCGAGGATTGGCTCGATCGCTACCGCAATTTGCCCCAGACTGCGGCGATCGTACGGCTCGGCAAGACGCGCGGGCTCGATCACTACATCGACACACCGGGCGAACGCTCACTGGTGCGCCAACGAGGGTTGACCAAGCGACTGCGTCCCTCACCGGTCGACGACGGTACCATGCCGAGCTCGATCAGCACGGCCATTCTTGAGCGCATTACCAATGACGATCCGGATGGCGCACGCATCCTGCTCGACGGCGTCGATGCCTCGCTCTCTAGCGCCACGCGTGCCGAGTGGCGCCAGCGCGTCGCCTGGAGCTACTACATTGAGAACCGCGACCCCGAGGCATGGGGACTGGCCGAAACGATCCGCTCCGATGGCAGCGGCGCCTGGGTCGCCGAGGGTGATTGGGTCGCCGGCCTCGCCGCCTGGCGGCTGGGCGATTGCGAGCGTTCCGCAGAGGCATTCCGCCGCGCGGCGATGAGCGCGTCCAACCCGGAGCTGACCACTGCCGCGCACTACTGGGCCAGCCGCGCCCTAGTTCGCTGCCGCCAGCCGGAGGACGCCGCCGAACAGCTGCGTGGGGCAGCACGCTATCCCGAGACACTTTATGGCATGCTGGCCTATGAGCAGTTGGGCCGCACGCTCCCCAATACCCATACCGAGCCCGACCTAACCAATGTGGACTGGAACCGGCTACGTAATGAACCCGCCGCCGTGCAGGCAGTGATGCTGGCCGAGGTCGGACGCAGCGTCGATGCGGACGAAGTGCTGCGTTGGATGGCCCGTACGGGGGATGCCAGCGACTATGCCGCGCTCGGCAGGCTGGCTCGGGCTCTGGGGCTTTCAGGCACGCAGAATTTCATGGCCTATAACGCGCCGCCGGGTACCGCGTCGCATCCCAGCCTGCGCTTCCCGGTGACCTTCCGGACCCCGATCGGCGGATGGCGGATCGATCCTGCGCTCGCCTTTGCCCACGCATTGCAGGAATCGAATTTTCGCGAGCGTGTGGTGAGCCCCGCCAATGCCATCGGCCTGATGCAGATCCGTCCGATCGCGGCTCGCGAATACGCCGCCTCGATCAACCTCAGTGCGGATGCCGATCTCAAGGACCCGGCGGTCAATCTCGCCTTCGGCCAGCGCACACTCGAAGCGCTTAGCCAGGGTAGCTTCACGCAGGGCAAGCTACCCAAGGTCATGGCCGCCTATAATGCCGGTCCGACGCCGGTGGCACGTTGGGCGAGCGAAATCCGCGACCAGGGTGATCCGCTACTGTGGATGGAATCGATCCCATATTGGGAAACGCGCAGCTATGTGGCGATCGTAATGCGCAATTATTGGATGTACTTGCGCCAGGCGAACGCCCAGGCGCCCAGCCGCATCGATTTGGCCGAGAACGACTGGCCGATCTTCCCGCGCGTCAGATAGGAGTATTCATGGCGATCGATGAAAGCCGCAGCTACAAGCCGATCCGCATCGCATTGTTGACGGTTTCGGACACGCGCACTGCCGCTGACGATACCTCCGGCGACATCCTTGCCGAGCGGATCACGTCAGCCGGGCACGAGCTGGTCACACGCGAAATCAGCCGCGACAGCGTCGAGGAGATCGCCGCGCATCTTCACCGCTGGATCGACGATGAAGGCGTGGATTGCGTCATTTCCACGGGCGGCACGGGCCTAACAGGACGCGATGTCACGCCAGAGGCGCTCGACCGGGTGAAGAGCAAGGACATCCCCGGCTTTGGCGAGCTGTTCCGCTGGCTGAGCTACAAGACCATCGGCACCAGCACCATCCAGAGCCGCGCCTGCGCGGTCCTGGCGCGCGGTACCTATATCTTCGCCCTCCCGGGCTCGAACGGCGCGGTGAAGGATGGCTGGGACATGATCCTCGCCGAACAGCTCGACAGCCGCAATCGCCCCTGCAACTTCGTCGAACTGATGCCACGCTTGCGCGAACGCTAGCGACTAGCTCTCGATATATGTTCTGTGTATGTTCTCATACATGGAACGCCGACTCGCCCCTGAACTCTCCGGCCGCGGCGCGCAATCGGGCGCAGTACCGACGCGCTTCGGGCTTGCGACGCGCGAAGTCGACGGCGATTGGCGTGACTACATGGAGTCATTGGACGGCCCACCGGTAAAGCTGCGCACAACCGTGACCGAGGAACGGCCCAAGACTATCCTCAGCTTCAACCAGTCGCCCGATATCGGTTTCGATCGCTCGATCAACGCCTATCGCGGATGCGAGCACGGCTGCGTCTATTGTTACGCGCGCCCGACCCACGCCTATCACGACCTTTCACCGGGGCTTGATTTCGAAACACGGCTCTTCGCCAAACCCAATGCGGCGGAACTGCTGCGCGCAACGCTGGCGAAACCGAAGTACACTCCCAGGCCGATCGCCATGGGGACCAACACGGACCCCTACCAGCCAATCGAGGACCGTTATCGCATCACCCGCAGCGTGCTCGAGGTCTGCCTCGAAACGCGCCACCCGGTAACGATCACCACCAAGTCCGACCGATTGCTGGCAGACCTCGACCTCTTGGTTCCGCTGGCCGAACAGCATTTGGTTGCGGTGGCGATATCGGTGACGACGCTCGATCCGAAGCTGTCCGGCAAGCTTGAACCCCGCGCAACTTCGCCCGTTAAGCGACTCACAGCACTGCAGAAACTAGCGGCCGCGGGTGTCCCCGTTCACTGCAATGTCGCACCAGTCATTCCGGCCATCACCGACGAATTCATGGAAGGCATCATCGAGCAAGCAGCCGCTGCTGGCGTGGCAAGCTGCGGCTGGATCGCGCTGCGCCTGCCGCACGAGATCGCGCCGCTGTTTCGCGAATGGCTGAGCGTCCATTTCCCCGATCGCGGCGACAAGGTGATGAACATCGTCCGCTCGATTCGCGATGGGAAGGACAACGATCCGAACTTCTTCAGCCGGATGAAGCCGACTGGCGTCTGGGCCGATCTTTTCCGAACCCGCTTCCGCCTGGCCTGCAAGCGCGCGGGTGTCGGCAGACCTAGGTTCGAGCTTGATTGCACTCAATTCAGGCCACCCAATATCGGCGGCCAGTTGCAGTTGCTCTAGCGCAGGATCAGTGAACGTGTGCAGGTTGGCTGCCTGCATGGGTGGCCCACACGCTCAGCTTCCCGTTACGACCGATCAGAACCGTCTGGTAGGTGGGTGTCGCGCGGCCTGGCGTTTCCATGCCTGGAGATCCGGCGACCATTCCTGGCACACTAAGCCCCACCGCATTGGGCTTCTCTCTCAGCAGGCGACGGATGTCTTCAGCAGGGACGTGACCCTCAATGACGTAGCCCGCAATCTTTGCAGTATGGCAGGAGCGTAGCCTGTCGGGCACGCCAGCAGCCGTTGCGATGGGGGCGGTATCCTGGACATCGCGAACCTTGAGGGTGAAGCCCGCTGCCTCCATTCGCGCAACCCATTCGGTGCAACAACCGCACAACGGCGTCTTTACCACATCCAGGGTCGCAGCGGCAGCGACCTGTGCGCAGGCGATCAGAGCTAGCGGCGCGAGAACGAAACTGAGATTCCTGATTTTCATCATAAACTCCTTGGCGGCGACTCCGTCAAACCGAGAGATGGGCTAAAACCCCTCGCCACCCTCACTGGGCTTGAATCGGATCAGGCGGCTGTCGACCAAGGCCGCAGTGCGATTCACCACAGCAAGCTGGTAGTCGGGGTCCTTGATCATCTCGAAGAAAGCCGCGCTGTTCGGGTATTGCGCAACGAAGCCATCGTCCCAGCGCATGCTGTCGGGACCGGTGACCATTGTCTGGAAGGTGCCTCGCCACACGATCGTGCCGCCCACCCGGCGAAAGATCGGGCCGCTCGTCTTGCCGTATTCATGATAGGCGCGGCGGCCGCTCCAGCCCTTGCCAGCATGCTCATGCCCCTCGGGATATTGGGCCTCGTCGCGATAGAGCAACAGGTTGAGCATGTGGATCGGCTCGTCGCGCGGTAAATCCTTGAAGGCGTTGAAGTTGGCGGGGCTTGGATCGATGAAGGTCTCGCTCACGAATCTCTCCTCTAGAGGTCGAGTACACGGTATTCGCCCGGGGCGAGTCCGTCCACGCTCCATTGGCCGATCCGCCAGCGGACAAGCCGTAAGGTCGGCAATCCGACTGCCGCCGTCATCCGCCGCACCTGGCGATTGCGCCCCTCGCTTATCTCGAGCGCAATCCAGCTGTCGGGCACGTTCTTGCGATAACGTACCGGCGGGTCGCGCTCCCATAGCACCGGCGGATCGATGCGCCTGGCCCGCGCGGGCCTGGTTATGCCGTCATTCAGCTTCACGCCTCGTGCTAGTTTCTCAAGCGCTTCTTCGCCAGCCTCACCCTCGACCTGCACAAGGTACGTCTTGGGAAGCTTGTAGCGCGGGTCGGCAATGCGTGCCTGCAAGCGCCCATCGTCGGTAAGTAACAGAAGGCCCTCGCTATCCTTATCCAGCCGCCCGGCAGGATAAACATCTGGCACGTCGACGAGATGCGCCAGTGTATCTTCTACGCCTTCCTTCCCGCCGGTGAACTGCGACAGCACACCATAGGGTTTGTTGAGTAGGACCAGCCTGCTCACGCGACAAGTTCGCGCTGCATATAGACGGTGTCGAGGATTCGTCCGAACTTGCGACCGACCTTCTTCATGCGCCCTGCGTGTTCGAAGCCGCATCGCGCATGAAGCGCGACCGAGGCTGGCTCGCCGCCGCCGATCACCGCAATCATTTGCTCGAATCCGCTCGCTCGCGCTGCGTCGACGAGTGCTTCGAGCAGACGCCTCCCAAGGCCGGTGCCGCGCAAGTCGGGGTCGATATAAATGCTGTTCTCGCAGGTATGGGAGTAGGCTGCCCGGTCGCGAAATTGGCTGGCGTAGGCGTAGCCTGCCAGCACGCCATCAACCTCGATCGCCAGAAACGGCCAGCCACGCGCAAGAATGTGCGCAATCTTCTCCTCCCAAAACGCCACGTCCGGTGCCTCGGTATCGAAGCTCGCCGTGCCGTGCGCGACATGGAAGGCATAGATCGCCTGCACCGCCGCAGCGTCCGTGGGGACGGCCGGGCGGATCGCAATGTCAGCCAAGCGTGTAATCCGCAAAGCGGTCGCGCAGGTCCTTCTTGCTGATCTTGCCCGTGGCGGTGTGCGGGATATCATCGACGAACTCGACCGCATCGGGAAGCCACCACTTGGCGACCTTGTCAGCGAGATATTCGGTGATCTCGGCGCCCGTGCAGTCGGTACCTTCCTTCTTCACCACGAACAGGACCGGTCGCTCGTCCCACTTGGGGTGCGGCATGCCGATGCAGGCAGCTTCCGCCACGGCCGGGTGGCCGACAGCCGCATTCTCTAGCTCAACCGAGCTGATCCATTCACCGCCGGACTTGATGACATCCTTGGTGCGATCGGTCAGTTGAAGCGTGCCATCGGGGTGGATCACACCGACATCGCCGGTGTCGAACCAGCCATCGGGCGTGGTCGCGTCCTGCTCTGCCTTGAAGTAGCGCTTGAGCACCCAGGGTCCGCGGATCTGCAAGGCGCCCGACGTCTCACCATCGCGCGGCATTTCCTTAGTCGCATCGTCGAGCGAGACGATGCGCAGCTCGACCCCATAGATCGGGCGCCCCTGCTTCATCGTCTTTGCAACCTTCTCGTCGAAGGTGAGACTGTCCCAATCGGCGGTAGGGCCGCCTACGGTTCCGATGGGCGAAGTCTCGGTCATGCCCCAGGCGTGCTGCACACGTGTGCCGTTCTTCATCAGGCGTTCGATCATGAACTTCGGCGCAGCCGAGCCACCAATGGTCGCAGCCTTCAGCGGCGGCAGGTCGATGCCCTGGGCATCGCAATACTGGAAGTGCGCAAGCCACACGGTCGGCACGCCGGCACTGTCGGTAACGCCTTCGCGCATCATCAATTCGTGCAAGACGGCGGGATCATTGACCGCGCTGAAGACGAACTTGATGCCCGCCATGCCGCCCGAATAGGGCAGCCCCCAACTCGCCGCATGGAACATCGGGACCACCGGCAGCATCACGCTGGACGGGGTGAAGTTGAAGGCCGTGGTCTGCAGCCCTGCCATCGCGTGCAGCATGGTCGAACGATGCTCGTACTGCACGCCCTTGGGATGGCCCGTGGTGCCACTGGTGTAGCAGATCATGCAGGGATCGCGTTCGTCGCCCCCGACCCACTCGAAATTGCCATCCTGCGCGCCAATCCAGTCCTCGAAGGCAGGCGAATGCTCGCCAGAATCGAAGCAGATGTAATGCTCGACCGTAGTCCAGCGGCTGCGCATGCGATCAACGATCGACTGGAACGCCGCGTCGTAGATCAAAACTTTGTCTTCGGCATGGTTGACGATGTAGTCGAGCTGGTCGTCGAACAGGCGCGGGTTCACCGTGTGCAGCACGCCGCCCATCCCAGCAACGCCATACCAGCTGACGAGGTGGCGCGAGTGGTTCATCGCCAGGCTCGCAACCCTGTCACCCTTCTTGAGGCCCAGCGCGAGCAGCGCCTGCGCCATCTTTTTCGCATCACGGCGAATACCGGCCCAGTTCGTACGCGTTTCGCTGCCATCGGCCCAGCGGGTCACGATCTCGCGATCTCCCGCCTCGCGTGCCGCGTGATCGACCACGTGGGTGATCCGCATGGTCCAGTCCTGCATCGCTCCGAGCGCCATCATCTCTCCTCTCAATCCCCTTCCCTCATTGCGAAGAGACGCGGGCGGGTGTCAATCCATCATCGCACGGCGTTGCATTCGCAGCTGCCCGACATGGATTGCTTCGCCTGCGGCTCGGCAATGATTGACGATCAGGCGACGAGTCTGAGATGGCTCCCCGCTCGCCGCGCTGTCAGTTGCACCTTGGCAAGACCGGGGACGCTTGCCAAGCGTTCGGCGAGGTTTCCGTCAACGTTGAATGCGCGGCCAAGAATCATCAGTGGCGGAGTTTCGGCCCCGGTCAGCATGGTTGCCTGAACCTCGTCGCATCCCTCGCCCGCAGCGGTCAGCTCGATCGCGAGCTGCGCCAGGGCATCGGTGTCGCTGATTTCTAGCGTCAGCAGCATGGGCGTCGATCCGCGCACCTCGGACAGTGGCACCGCACCGCGAACGGTGATGCGGGGCGGCTCGTCCGGACTCGGGCTATCGAGTTCGACGGTGAGCTTCACGCAGGTCTGGTCTTCGGCCCATTGCAAGAACGGTTCGACCAGCCCCTCCTCGAAGCAGGCGGATGAGAATTGGCCCGAACTGTCGGAGAAATCGACCCGGACAAAGGGCTTGCCGCGCTGGGTGGTGCGCTTGGTCGCCCTCTCCACCATGGCCGCCATCACAGCGCTGGTCCGTCCACCCGTGGGTGCACCGCCTGTCATCAGCGAGGCATAGCTGCGCGCGCCCTGCGCCGAGGCCACCGTGCGCCACGCCTCGACCGGGTGTTCGGCGAAGTAGAAACCGAAGTTCTCCTTTTCGCGCGCCATCTGGTCGGCCCGGCTCCACGGCTCCACGTCCTTGAGCCGGAGCGTATCCTCTTGTTCCTCGTCACCCCCGCCAAACAGCGCGGCCTGCCCGCTTGAGCGCTCGCGCTCGGCAGCATCGGCCACTGCCAGCAGCATGTCCGCATTGGCGAAAAGCTTGGCGCGATTGGTCTCGAACTCGTCGAGCGCGCCCGCGCTTGCCAGCGCTTCCAGCTGGCGCGAGTTCATCGAACCCTTGGGCAGGCGTTCGAACAGGTCCTGCAGGCTCGCGAAACGGCCCGATGACTCGCGTTCGCTCACAATCGCTTCCATCGCGCGCTCGCCGACGTTGCGAATACCCGCCAAGGCATAGCGCACGGCATAGCCTTCGTCCGTCTGCTCGACGGTGAATTCGGCTTCGGAGTGGTTGATCGACGGTGGCAGGACCTTCACGCCACCCGGTTTGCCGGGATAGCGCCGTGCATCATCGACGAACACCGCCAGCTTTTCCGACTGGTGCATGTCGAAGCACATCGAGGCTGCGAAAAATTCCTCGGGGTAATGCGCCTTGAGCCAGGCCGTTTGATAGGCGAGCAATGCGTAGGCGGCAGCGTGCGACTTGTTGAAACCGTAACCGGCGAACTTGTCGATCAAGTCGAACAACTCGCTCGCCTGCACCGGTTCGATGCCCGACTCCGTCTTGCAGCCCTCGATGAAACGGGCGCGCTGGGCATCCATTTCCGCCTGGTTCTTCTTGCCCATGGCGCGGCGCAAGAGGTCGGCATCGCCGAGCGAGTAGCCGGCAAGGATCTGCGCGGCCTGCATGACCTGTTCCTGGTAGACGAAGATGCCGTAGGTTTCGGCGAGAATCCCCTCGAGCTTGGGGTGCGGGTACTCGATCGGCACTTCGCCCGCCTTGCGCTTGCCGAACAGCGGGATGTTGTCCATCGGCCCCGGACGATAGAGCGAGACCAGCGCAATGATGTCGCCGAAGTTGGTCGGTTTCACCGCGGTCAACGTGCGTCGCATGCCTTCCGATTCCAGCTGGAACACGCCCACCGTGTTGCCGCTCTTCATCAGTTCGTAGACCTTGGGATCCTCGAGCGCGAGCTGGCTGAGGTCGATCGTCACGCCGCGCCTCGCAAGCAGGTCGACCGCCTTCTTCAGCACCGAGAGCGTCTTCAGCCCGAGGAAGTCGAATTTAACCAGGCCGGAGCTTTCGACATTCTTCATGTCGTATTGCGTTACCGGCATGTCCGAGCGCGGATCGCGATAAAGCGGGACCAGCTGCGCCAGCGGGCGATCGCCGATCACCACGCCCGCCGCGTGGGTCGAGCTGTTGCGCGGGAACCCTTCGAGCTGCATCGCCAGGTCGACGAGGCGCTTCACCTGGTTGTCGTTGTCGTATTCGCGTTTGAAGTCCGCCGCCCCGTTCAATGCGCGCGGCAGTGTCCATGGATCGGTCGGATGGTTTGGCACCATCTTGCAGAGCCGGTCGACGTGGCCGTAGCTCATCTGCAGGATACGGCCGGTGTCGCGCAGCACCGCGCGCGCCTTCAGCTTACCGAAGGTGATGATCTGCGCGACGTGGTCGTGTCCATATTTCTGCTGCACATAGCGGATCACTTCGCCGCGCCGCGTTTCGCAGAAGTCGATATCGAAGTCGGGCATCGACACGCGTTCGGGGTTGAGGAAGCGTTCGAACAGCAGGCCCAGCTTGATCGGGTCGAGATCCGTGATTGTCAGGGCCCAGGCGACCAGCGAACCTGCGCCCGATCCACGCCCCGGGCCCACCGGGATATCGTGATCCTTCGCCCATTTGATGAAATCGGCAACGATCAGGAAGTAACCGGGAAAGCCCATCTGGTTGATGATCCCGACCTCGAAGTCGAGGCGGTCGAGATAGACCTTCCGCTCCTCTTCGGAGAGTTCACCGTAGAGCGCAAGCCGTGCCTCCAACCCTTTGCGCGCATCCTCTTCCAGCATGCGTGCCTCGCCTTCGAGATCGCCCGCGAGGCTGGGCAGGATCGGTTTGCGATAGGGCGGCATATAGGCGCAGCGCTGCGCCACGACGAGCGTGTTCTGAACCGCTTCGGGCAGGTCCGCGAAGCCTTCCTCCATCATGTGGAAGGTCTTGACGTAGCTTTCCGGGTTCGAACGGACGCGATCCTCGGCATCGACATGGGTCGAACCGGCGATGCACAGCATCGCGTCATGCGCCTTGTGCATATGCGGTTCGGCGTAGTTGGCCGGGTTGGTCGCAACCAACGGCAGGTCGCGCACATAGGCGAGGTCGATGAGCGCGGCTTCCGCCCGCTCCTCCACCGGGTCGCCGCGCCGGGCGAGTTCGACATAGAGGCGGTTCGGGAACAGCGCCTGCAACCGGTCCGCGAGTGCATCGGCGTGTGCCTGTTGCCCTTCGGCCAGCAGGCGGGTCAGCGCCCCGTCGCCGGAGCCCGTGAGTGCAATCAGGCCGCCAGTGTGCCCGTCGAGGTCGTCCAGCCGCACATGCGGCTCGAATTCAAGCGGTCGATCGAGGTGAGCCTTCGATACGAGGTGGCAGAGATTGTCATACCCCGCTTCATCCTGGGCATAGAGCGGCAGGTAGTCGACCTGCTTGCCTTCAGCATCCCGCGCGACGCCGAGCAGCGCGCCAATAATCGGCTGGACGCCTTCAGCCTTGCATGCCCCGGCGAACATGACCGCGCCGTAAAGTCCGTTGCGGTCGCAGATCGCCATGGCGGGAAAGCCCCGCTCCTTGGCCAGCTTGGCCATCGCCTTGGGATCGATCGCCCCTTCGAGCATCGAATAGGCCGACAGCACACGCAGCGGGACAAAGGGCTTGTACGACATCGACCCAGATTAGGAAATTCCACCGGATTCGGAAGGGCAGCAGCGCACCCTTTTCTCCACAAGCGGTGGAGAAACGCCGGCTATTGGCCTGCGCGGATTTTCCGGCGCGTGTCGCGGATCGTCGAAACGGCGCCATAGACGATCAACGCACCCAGGAAGATCCACACCCACACAGGGATATTGCGCCCAGCGACCGCCAGATAGAGATAGGCCGAAACGAAGCAGAACCCGGCGCACATGGTAGGCACCACGGTCGACCGCCCCGCTCGCGCGCGCTTCACCAGCCACCCGATCGAAGTGAAGAAGAACGGGATTGCCCCGACGTAGATCGCCCCGAAGATGTACGGGTTCACGCCATAGTCGGCGCCGAGCGAGAGGAACCACTGGTTTAGGTCGGCAAGCATGGGCTGACTTTCGAACGGATCGGCGCGTGGGTTACAGCAGCTTCTGGATGTCTTTCGCGATCGTCTTGGGCGCATCGGCCGGGCCATAGCGCTTCACGACATTGCCTTCGCGGTCGATCAGGAACTTGGTGAAGTTCCACTTGATCGCTCTGGACCCCATCAGGCCGGGCTTTTCACCCTTCATCCAGTCGAACAGCGGACTTGCCCCGGGGCCGTTGACGTCGATCTTGGCCATCAGCGGGAAGGTGAGACCGAAATTGACTTTGCAGAAACTCTCGATCTCCTCCGCATCGCCCGGTTCCTGGTTGCCGAACTGGTTGCAAGGGAAGGCAAGCACTTCGAAGCCCTTTTCCTTGTAGTCCTGGAACAGCTGTTCCAGGCCATCGTACTGCGGGGTAAAGCCGCACTTGCTGGCGGTATTGACCACCAGCAGCACCTTGCCGAGCTTTTCCTTGAGGTCGAGCGCGTCACCCTTGTTCGTGGCGACGGTGAAATCGGCGATGGTGGTCATGTGGGGGCTATTCCTTGCGACGATAAGTGAAGTCGAAGCTGGTCACCCAGCTCAGGCCGTGATCTGCTGAAAACTCACCATGCTGCCGAACCGCGCTGCCGTCCAGCCGCGAATAGGTCATCCGCGTCCAGCCATCCTCACCATTGGGCCCGGAACCGGGCCACCAGCCAGTAAGGACCATCTTGCTCTCGGCTGGCCCACCTTCGAAAAACACCGGACCGGGTCCACCGCCAACCCAGGTCTGGTGCCAACGCCCGGTCTTCGGATCGTAGGCCGAGAGGCTTCCACCGCCGCCCCCGCGCAATGGCATCCAGTTTTCGCGGATGGCGCAGCCTGCATAGAGCTTCTCGATCAGACTGTTGGCTACCGGAGCGTCGCGGCCCGGCGCATAAACCGCCCACTCGCCAACCCAAAAGTCGAAAGCGGCGAATTCAGGTCCTTCACACGTCGCTGGTGACGGCGGTGCAGGTGTCGGGCTGCTCGCCTGGGCAATCAGCAAAGCGACTATGGTGGCGATCATGGCAATTCTCCCCCATCCCGGCGGTGAGCCATGCAATCGCCGCGTGGAACCCCAACTCGATGGAAGGCCAAGGGCACTCTACGAAATGGGAAAGTCGTCTCGCGACGAAAGCGCCTCGATCTCGGCGGCATGAAACCCACGATCGCCGAGCTTCTCGATATAGTACCGGCGCCGTTCGGTGGGGGACATCAACATCACCAAGTGGATCAACTCTGCGAAACTTCCGTTGCGCAAGCCCTTGGCCCCATCAAGCAGGCCGCCGCCGTTACCTTCGCCGTGCAAAGTCGCTCGACCGTCCCACTGAATTCCCCCGCGATTGCAGTCCTTTGCGCGGAATGTGCTGGGATGGTCGGTCATGCGAGTCCTCCTTCGCCCGACCAGCGTACAAAAACACTCCCCGATCCGCTACCCCAGCAGCCCATCGTGCAATCGCACGACGCGGTCCATGCGCTGCGCAAGACGTTCGTTGTGGGTCGCGATCAGCGCTGCGCTACCCTCGCCGCGTACCAGCGCAAGAAATTGCTCGAGCACCTTCTCACTCGTAGCTTCGTCGAGATTGCCCGTCGGCTCGTCAGCCAGGACCAGTTTGGGCCGGTTGGCGAGCCCGCGTGCCACCGCAACGCGCTGCTGCTCACCGCCGGAAAGCTGGCTGGGGCGATGGTCGAGCCTTTCGCCCAAGCCCAGGGCAGCAAGCAGCTGCCGGGCACGTTCTTCACATTCGACGCGTGGTTTTCCAGCGACGAGCTGGGGCAACACCACATTCTCGACCGCGTCGAAATCGGGAAGCAGATGATGGAACTGGTAGACGAAGCCGAGATGGTCGCGGCGCATGGTCGTGCGCGCCCGCGAATTGGACTTTTCCGCCGATTGCCCGGCGATCACGATTTCGCCGCCAAAGCCCCCTTCGAGCAAGCCCACCGCCTGGAGCAGGGTCGACTTGCCCGAACCCGAGGGGCCCAGCAGCGCGACGATCTCGCCCGGGCGGATGCCCAGGTTGACCCCACGCAGCACGTCGATCCGCACCCCGCCCTGTTCGAAGCTACGAGTAAGCCCGCGCAATTCGACGACATAATCACTCATAGCGCAGCACCTGTACGGGATCGGTGCTCGCCGCTTTCCATGCGGGGTAGAGCGTGGCGAGGAAGCTGAGCACCAGCGCGAGCAGGACGATCAACGCGACTTCAACCGGGTCGGTCTTGGCTGGCAGCGTGGTCAGGAACCGCATTTGCGGATCCCACAGTTCGACACCCGTCACGCGGCCGATGAGCTCGACGATACCCTGGCGGAAGTAGAGCACAAGGAAGCCGAGCACCAAGCCGGCCATCGTACCGATCGCGCCGACGGTGAAGCCGGTCGTGACGAAGATCTTCATCAGGCTTTGCCTTGTCGCCCCCATGGTCCGCATGATCGCAATGTCGCGGGTCTTCGCGCGGACGAGCATGACCAGGCTCGAAAGGATATTGAAAGCTGCAACCAAGACCATGAAGCTTAATGCAAATGCCATTGCAACACGTTCGATCTGCAGGGCTTCGAACAAAGTGGCGTTGATCGTCTTCCAATCGGCCACTACCGCCCGGCCCTGTACTGCACGCTGCACCGGATCGAGGATAGCCCCGACATTGTCGGGATCGTCGACCTTGACTTCGATCATCCCCACCGTGTTGCCCAGCAAGAGCAAGGTCTGTGCATCCCGCATCGGCATGATCACGAAGGCGCCATCATAGTCGTAGACCCCGACTTCGAAGATTGCCGCAACCTCATAGCCGATCTGGCGCGGTACGGTGCCGAAAGGAGTAGCCCGGCCCTGCGGATTGGTGATTGTGATGGTGTCGCCAACGCGGGCGCCGATATTCTCAGCCAGTCGCACACCAATTGCGACCTTGCCTTCACCGGGCTGGAGCGTCGCGATATCGCCGCTAACGACCTTGTCCGAAAAGCCGCGAATATCCTGCATGGTGTTGCCGCGCACCAGGATCGCTTCGACACGACCATTGAAGGTAGTGAACAGCGGCTGTTCGATGAGTGGGCTTGCCTGCGTAACCCCCGGTGTCTCGCGGACATCTTCGAGAATTGCCTCCCAATTATCGAGGCGTCCACCATAGGCCTGGACGATCGCATGGCCGTTGAGGCCGACGATCTTGTCGAACAGTTCCGCACGGAAACCGTTCATCACGCTCATCACGATCACCAGCATCGCGACGGAGAGCATCACGACCCCGATCGAGATGCCCGCAACCAGCGTGATGAATGCCTCGCCCCGACCCGGAAGCAGGTAGCGTTTGGCGATAGTCCATTCGAAAGGAGATAGGATCAAGGCGGCCCTTGCTATTCGCTGCATGTGCCTGATGCGTTTAGGCAGGGTAACCTTTCCGTGCAATGAAATCGTTCCTGGCGCGGTCGGCTGGTCGCACTACCCTTGTAATCGGTTCGTAACATCGCCATTGGGGCCACCATCCAGAACAGTCGAGCGGACAGGCCTTCGATGAACCTTACCAACCCGTTTCTCGACGAGGATGGCGACAAGCTGCGCGAGGAATGCGGCATCTTCGGCGCGATCAACGCGACCGATGCCGCTGCCGCGACCGCACTTGGCCTGCATGCCCTGCAACATCGCGGACAGGAAGCCGCCGGCATTACCAGTTTCGACGGTTCCGAATTCTTCACCCGGCGCGGCCTTGGCCACGTGGCCGAGAACTTCTCCAGCCAGGAAGCCATCGCCGAATTGCCCGGGATGATGGCCGCAGGCCATGTGCGCTATTCCACCACCGGCGGCGCCGGGCTGCGCAACGTCCAACCGCTCTATGCAGACCTCGCCAGTGGCGGCTTCGCGGTGGCGCACAATGGCAATATCTCGAACGCGGGCATGCTCCGCGCAGATCTCGTGCGGCGCGGGGCGATCTTCCAGTCTACCAGCGATACCGAGGTGATCATCCACCTCGTAGCGACCAGTCGCTATCCCACGACGATGGATCGGTTGATCGACGCGCTACGCTTGCTCGAGGGCGCCTATGCGCTGATCGTGATGACGCCCGAAGGCATGATCGCCTGTCGCGACCCGCTGGGCATTCGTCCCCTGCAGATGGGTCGGATCGGTGACGCCACCGTGTTCGCTTCGGAAACCGTTGCGCTTGACGTGGTCGGGGCGGAATTCGTGCGCCAGGTCGAACCGGGCGAGATCATCAAGGTCGATTTCGCCGGGAACGTCGAATCGCTGCACCCCTTCGGCAAGCACAAGCCAAGGCCCTGCATTTTCGAGCATGTCTATTTCAGCCGCCCCGATTCGATATTCGACGGGCGCAGCATCTATGAAGCACGCAAGGCGATCGGTGCGGAGCTCGCTCGGGAGAAACCGGTTGAAGCCGATCTCGTGGTTCCGGTGCCTGACAGCGGCGTTCCTGCGGCAATCGGCTATGCGCAGGAATCGGGCATCCCGTTCGAGCTTGGCATCATCCGCTCGCACTATGTCGGGCGCACTTTCATCCAGCCGAGCGATGGTGCACGCCATGCCGGCGTCAAGCGCAAGCACAACGCCAATCGCGCGCTCGTCGAGGGCAAGCGGATCGTCCTGATCGACGATTCAATTGTGCGCGGCACCACTTCGATGCAGATTGTCGAGATGATGCGCGATGCCGGGGCAATTGAAGTCCACTTCCGCGTCGCTAGTCCACCAACGGCCCATAGCTGCTTCTACGGTGTCGACACGCCCGAACGGAGCAAGCTGCTCGCCGCGCGGATGGAACTCGAGCCGATGCGCCAGTTCATCAAGGCCGACAGCCTCGCCTTCGTCTCGATCGACGGGCTTTACCGCGCGGTTGGCGAAAAACCGCGCAATGCCGCTTGCCCGCAGTTTTGCGACGCCTGCTTCACGGGTGAATACCCGACCGCGCTGACCGACCAGTCGCGTCGCGAGGAACAGCTGCAGCAGCTTGCCCTGCCGGTGGAGGCTGCCGAGTAATGACCAAGCCGTTGGAAGGAAGGCTCGCGCTCGTGACGGGCGCCAGCAAGGGAATCGGCGCCGCGACTGCGCAGGCACTGGCCGCCGCGGGCGCCCACGTCGTCCTGACCGCCCGCGATGTAAAAGGGCTGGAGGCGATCGAGGACAGCATCCATGCTGCGGGTGGCAATTCGACAATCGCTCCTGTCGATCTCGTCGAAAGCGACGGAATCGCACGCCTCGCTTCGGCAATTTCCAGCCGCTGGGACAAGCTCGATGCGCTGGTGATCTCGGCAGCCTACCTGCCCGCCCTGACCCCGGTCACGCAGATCGACGGCAAGCAGTTGTCGCAGGCGATCACTGTCAATGTACTGGCCACACAGGCCCTGCTGGCGAATTTCGACCCGCTGCTCAAGCGCGCCGATACCGGCCGTGTCATCGGCCTGACCAGCAGCGTAGGCGCCGCGCCGCGTGCCTATTGGGGGGCTTATGGAGCGTCCAAGGCCGCCTTCGACAACTTGCTGGAGTGCTACGCCGCAGAGATCGAAAAGATCTCGCGCGTCAGGGTGGCACTGATCGATCCCGGTGCGACTCGCACGAGCATGCGCGCAAAGGCTTACCCGGGTGAGGACCCGTTGACGGTCAAAGCGCCCGAATCGGTCGCAAATCGCCTCGTCGAACTGTTTGTTAACGATTTCGAAGGTTTCCACCGAGAGCGCGTGGAAGGATGAGTTAACCAATTCGGGTGACGCATTCGTAACCCAATTCCGTGAGATTCCGGATCAAGATCACCCGCGCGTGCGGGACGTTAGAATAACCGGAAATTCAACACGGAAGGGCCGTCATGAGCTACCAGACCCAGGATCGCTACATGCTTGCCGCGCAGGAAGATCGCTGCGCGCCGCGGACCAAGCTAACCATACCCGGGTCGCTCCGCGCCTCGGGCGGTCGTGCGTTCCAGACCGTGGTTCACGACCTTTCGATTTCAGGGTTCTCGGCAGCAGCCATCAACCGCATGCATGAAGGCCAGATGTGCTGGCTTTCCCTGCCCGGGCTCGAATCGCTCCAAGCACAGGTCGTGTGGTGGGAAAACTGCATGGTCGGTTGCGCGTTCAGCGAGCTGCTGAGCCCGATCGTGCATGACAACATCATCGCCCGCTACACGGGCGCAGGCAACTATCGTCCTTACTAGGAATTCCTCCCCGGTTCGGGACAGGCGACGGCACCAACGCTATGGCGGCGGCCGGAAAGGCCTGGCCTGAACCTCGCCTGGAAAGTCGTCGCCGGTGGCGGTGCGCCTCTTGGGGCCACCGCCACCACTCGTTTCAGCTTGCTGGCGTCTTGACCAAGGTCACCTGGTGGACGTCGATACCACCACCGCGGAAGCCGCCTTCGCAGTACATCAGGTAATAGCGCCACAGGTCGCAGAAATGCGCGTCGAACCCCTTAGGCAGCCTACCCTGTTCGATGGCACTGTCGAAGCTTGCCCGCCAGGCCTTCAAAGTCTCAGCGTAATCGAGCCCGAATTCCTGCTGATCCTGCCAAACCAACCCACGCTCCTCAGCCAGGCGCCGGAACTCGCTGGTGCGGATCAGCAGCCCGCCCGGGAAGATATAGGCCTGGATGAAATCCGCGCTCTTCGCGTAGGCATCGAACAGGTCATCGCGCATCGAGATGTACTGGATCGCCGCGCGTCCGCCCGGCTTCAGGTTGCGCGCGATACAATCCATGAAGGTGGGCCAGTACTCGCGCCCCAGCGCCTCGACCATCTCCACGCTGACAATGGCATCGAACTGGCCTGAGGTGTCGCGATAGTCCTGCTTCAGGAAGTCGATCGCATCGGATTGATGCGCCCTTGCCCAGGCCAGCTGCTCGTCGGACAGGCTGATTGCGGTGACGTCACTGCCTCGCGACGCAAGATCGCCGGCCAGCCCGCCCCAGCCGCAGCCGATCTCGAGCACCGTGGCGGCATTGCCGATGCGTGACGCCAGCGCGTCCCACTTGCGACGTTGTGCCGCCTCAAGGCCATCCTCGCGCACATCCAGCGCGGAAGAGTAGCTCATCGTCGAATCGAGCCATGGCACATAGAAGTCGTTGCCAAGGTCGTAGTGCGCGGCAATGTTTCGTTGCGCGCCCGAGTGCGTGTTGCGGTTGAACAGATGCGCGAGACGCAGTGCCTGGCGGAACGGGCCCTTGGCGCGCGCAGTATCGCCCAGTCGCTCGGCATGCTGCACGAACAGCGCGAAAAGCGGCACCGGATCGGGGCTCCACCATTCGCCCGCTTCCCAGGCCTGGTACCAGCCGACCGAGCCGTTGCTGGCGAGCCTGAGAAGCGCGGTCCAGCTGCGGAGTTCCACCGTACACTCGAATCCGGGAGCACGATTGCCCAGCACGCAAGGGGTGCCATCGGGCAGCGTCCCGTGGATCGTGCCGGTCACCAGGGCCCGGTCGATCCGGTCGAGGATCTTGTTGAAACCGGGAGCGACCAGCCGGGCGAACAGGCCGGGCTTGCGGGCAAAGCGTTGAGCCCCCTGCAAAAGTTCGCGGCCGCGCGGTTTGGTCGTCTGCATATCCATCACCTGCCGATATCGTAGCTGACAGGCTCGCTGACAAGTTAGGTCTTGGCAGCTTTATACGCTTCTAGCGCGCGTTCGCGCCCTTCGCGGTGTCCGACTATCTTGTCGGGGTAGGTCCCACGCAGGTGACCGGGCGGGTCATGGATGAAAGGCTCGTCCAGGTGGGCCAGTTGGGGCACATATTCGCGGATATAGCCGCCGGCATCGAATTTCTCGCTCTGCGTCAGGGGCGCCATGATCCGCACGAACATATTCGAATCGACCCCGCTACCCGCAACCCACTGCCAGTTGGTCGCATTGCTGGCATAGTCGGCATCGATCAGCGTATCCCAGAACCAGCGTTCGCCGTGGCGCCAATCGATCAGCAGGTGCTTGATCAGGAAGCTGGCCGCGATCATCCGCACGCGGTTGTGCATCCACCCGGTGCGCCACAGCTGGCGCATCCCCGCATCGACGATCGGATAGCCGGTGCGGCCCTGCTGCCACGCCTCCAGATCGCGCGCGGCGGCGGCGTCGCTGACCGGGTCGCGCCATTTCAGTCGGGCAAATTCGGGGCGATGGCTTTCGAGCCCGTACCGCGGAAACTGGCAGATCGCATTGGCAGCGTAGTCGCGCCAGATCAGCTCTTTTTCATAGGTTTTCCAGCCGTTTGAACGCCGTTCCTTGAGAGAATACCAAATCTGCACCGGCGAAATCTCGCCGAAATGCAGGTGCGGCGATAGCTGGCTGGTCTTGTCGACCGAGGGCAGGTTCCGTGCCTCGCCGTACTCCGCAACACGATCACCCCACCATTCGAGCCTTTCGTGCGCCGCCGCCTCCCCCACGCTCCAGAATTCGCGCAATCCACCTGCCCAGTCAGGCTGCCTGGGGAGCAGGTTCCAATCCTCCAGCGCATCGCTTGCCGGCCATGCATCGGGCGACGAGAGCGTCTCGGGCTCGGGCAGTGCATCGCGGGGGGGGAACTGCTCGAGCGTCGCCTTCGAGAAGGGCGTGTAGATCTTGTACGGCCCGCCCGATCCGGTGGTTACGGCACCAGGCGGCAGTAGGTAATTGGCGTCGTGAAGCTGCAAGTCGACATGCTTCGCCAACTCACCCTGTGCCTTGCGCCACCAGGGTTCGTAATGGCGGTTGGCGCGGATCACGGTCGCACCGGTTTCCTCGGCCAGCTTGCGCAGCTCTTGCACTGCATCGCCGCGCCGCAGGATGATCCGAGCGTTGCGAGTCCCGAAGCTACGCGAAAGGCTGTCGAGCGAATGATGCAGCCACCAGCGTGAGGCACCGCCATAGGCGTGATCCTTGGCGCAATCGTCGTCGAGCACATAGACCGCCACGACCGGCCCCGCCTTGGCCGCGTGATAGAGCGCCGGATTATCCGCCATGCGCAGATCGCGTCGTAGCCAGACGATCGATGGTTTTTGCATGTAGCCCCCCTTGCCCGGACAAACGATGTTACTGCGGCGCGAGTTCCACGCATTTCACATCGGGCAGCGCAACGGTGAAGCGGTCACGCGCCAGCGGATCGTAGAACCGCGCATCGCGCAGCAGGACCGAGCCGTCGGGAGCACGTTCAGCGAAGGGGGCACGGGACCAAAAAAGGAAGGTTGTTGCCTGCGATCTGGCGGACTGCAGTTCTGAGTATGATGGCCATGCGCACTGCTTCTCCGTGATGGAGATAGGCTCCTCGTAACCGTGCAGTTCATCAGCATAACCGCGATACCACGAGTTTTTCCGGCCGATAATGATCTCTCTCTGCCAAGGTACAAAGGGCACGGGAGAGGCGATGATCTCACTGTAATCACGGGGTTCGACTCCACCAGTCGCCTTCGTGTTGATCGCAGCAGCAACTGAAGAGCCCTGCGTCAGTACCCAATTTGTGCCGACATAACCCAGTGCCACAGCAATCGCGATCCGCGCAGGCCGCATCCACTCCCCGCCTTGACGCTCCCGCCGCAGGGAGAACCACGTTGCAAAGCCCATCAGCGCCCAGAGCCAGACGTCGATGATGAACAGCGTATCGCCATAGAACCAGCGGCTCGAGAACGGTTCGAGCAGGCGGATGCCATAAACATTCAACCAATCGAGCGCGGGGTGCGTCAGGCACCCGATAAAGCTCAGCAGGTAGAGCCATTTGAAGCTGACCGGCAATCGCCCCTCTGGCCGCGAGCCGCGTTTCGCCTGCCAGCGATCGAAGCCCCACAACAGGCCAGCGAGGACCAATGGCAATAGCACCAGGGCAGGCGGCCCATGCGTTATCCCGCGACGAAACCCGAGATGTTCGACCCCGTCGAGCCAGAACAGGCAGGCCGCATCGACATCGGGCAGGTTCGCCCCGATGATCAGCGCGGGCATGGCCAGCCCGGTCTTCTTCTTGAGCCCCGCCTGCCCGATCAGCGCGCCGACCAAAGAGTGGGTGAGGTTATCCATTCACAGCGTTCCTCGCATGCCCCGATCCTACAGGATGGAACACATGGAACACTGTCCAGACGATAAAGTCAGCGCAGGAGGAAAAACGCCTGAAAACAGCGAGATTCAATGAAATTACCGGGGGCATAATTCGCCCCTAGTCATTCCCTGCCCCTGTAGGAAAGTGGCGTCAGGCGGGATGCCCTTCCTTATCGTCGACGGTCCAGGTCTGACCCTTGCCCAGGAGCTTGGCGAGGTTGGTATCCTTGCCCTCGCTCGCCTTGGCCTTCTCGGCGATCGCAGCAGCCTCGAAGGTCGGGCGAGGATCGTCGTAGAGCACGCCCAGCGCCATCGGGAACGGGCCGAATGGCATCTCGACCAGCATGTGCGCGATCGAACGGTTGGTGACATCGTGCACGATCACATTCGCCGCCTCCCAATCGCCGTCGACGACATCGACGACTTCGAGGCACAGGTTCTCGCGATTGAGGCTGATCCCCTTGGTGTCGCCCGCGAACAGCATGGGCTTACCGTTCTCCAGCCACAGCTGGCGATCCTCCGCACCCTTGGGCGCGGCGAAATCGTTGAACACGTCCTTGTTGTAGACGATGCAGTTCTGGAAGATCTCGATAAAGGCCGCACCCTGGTGGGCATGCGCCGCCTTGAGCACATCGGGCAGGTTCTTGCTGACATCGAACCCGCGCCCAACGAAGCGCGCACCCGCGCCCAGCGCAAAGGCCGCCGGGCGGGCCGGATGGTCATAGCTTCCCAACGGGGTCGACGGGCTCTTCGTCCCCTCACGGCTGGTGGGCGAATATTGCCCCTTGGTCAGGCCGTAAATCTCGTTGTTGAACAGCATGATCTGCATGTTCACGTTGCGCCGGAGCACGTGCATCAGATGATTGCCGCCGATCGACAGCCCGTCACCGTCGCCCGTCACCAGCCAGATATCGAGATCGGGGTTGGCCAGCTTCGCGCCGGTGGCGAATGCCGGGGCGCGACCATGGATCGTGTGGAAGCCGTAGGTTTCCATGTAATAGGGGAAGCGGCTGGAGCAGCCGATCCCGCTGATGAACACGGTGTTCGCAGGGTTGGCGCCGATCTGCGGCAGCGTGCGCTGCACCGCCTTGAGGATCGCGTAGTCGCCGCAACCCGGGCACCAGCGCACTTCCTGGTCGGTTTCCCAGTCCTTGAGCGTGGTTTCGATCTTCACGGGGGCGTTCATGCCAGCGCTCCTTCAATCGCAGCCTCTAGTTCGGCAATCGTGAACGGCTGGCCACTGGTCTTGGTCAGCGGCTTGGCATCGACCAGATACTGGTCGCGCAGCACGGTCTTGAACTGGCCGGTGTTCATTTCGGGCACGAGCACCTTGTCGAAGCCGCGCAGCAGATCGCCCAGATTAGCGGGCAGCGGCCAGATGTGGCGCACATGGATATGGCTGACATCGAGCCCCTTGCGGCGCGCATTGTCGACCGCGCGGTGGATCGGACCATAGGTCGAGCCCCAGCCCACGACTGCCAGCTTGCCCGATGTGTTGCCGAGGCAGACGTCCTGGTCGGGAACCTCGATCCGGTCGATCTTGGCCTTGCGCAGGTCGGTCATGCGCTGGTGGTTATCGGGCGAATAGTCGATGTTGCCGGTCAGCTCGTGCTTCTCGATCCCACCGATGCGGTGCATCAGCCCGGGCGTACCGGGCCTGATCCACGGGCGGGCGCCCTTCTCGTCACGCTTGTACGGCAGCAGCGTGTCGTCTGGACCGTTCTTCTGCTCGAGGAATGTCGCCGGGAACGGGGCATAGCTGGCCGGGTCGGGCACCTTCCACGGCTCCGCTGCGTTGGCGATATAGCCATCGGTCAGCAGCATCACCGGCGTCATGTATTCCACCGCGATGCGGCAGGCTTCGATCGCCACCTCGAACGCGTCGGACGGGCTACGGCAGGCGATAACCGGCATCGGCGCGTCGCCGTTGCGGCCATAGACCGCCTGGTAAAGGTCGCTCTGCTCGGTCTTGGTCGGCAGGCCGGTGGAAGGACCACCGCGCTGGCTGTTCACGATCACCAGCGGCAGTTCGGTCATAATCGCCAGGCCCATGGCTTCGCCCTTGAGCGCGATACCCGGACCGGAGGAGCTGGTTACGCCCAGGCTGCCGGCATAGCTCGCGCCGATCGCGGCGCAGATCGCGGCGATCTCGTCTTCAGCCTGGAAGGTGGTAACGCCGAATTCCTTCAGCCGGGCGAGGTGATGCAGGATCGCCGAGGCCGGGGTAATCGGATAGCCGCCGAAGAACATCGGCAATGCGGCCAACTGCGCACCCGCAACGAGGCCGAGCGAGACCGCTTCGGCGCCGGTGATTGTGCGGTAGAGCCCCGGCTCGCTCTTGACCGGATCGACGTGGACCTGGTGCAGCGGGCCTGCGATCTCGGCCGTTTCGCCATAGGCGTGCCCGGCATCGAGCGCGGCGATATTGGCATCGGCGATATTCGGATTGTTGCGGAACTTGCCCCGCAGCCAGTCGTGCAACGGCTTGCGGTCGCGATCGAACATCCACAGGGCCAGGCCCAGCGTCCACATGTTCTTGCAGCGCAGGGCGTCCTTGTTGCCTAGCCCGAACGGCTTGACCGCTTCGACGGTCAGCGCGCTGATGTCGAACGCCAGCACTTCCCACTTGGCGAGGCTGCCGTCTTCCAGCGGGTTGCTGTCATACTTGGCCTTGTCGAGGTTGCGCTTGGTGAATTCGCCGGTGTCGGCGATGATCAGCCCGCCGGGCTTGAGCGAGGCGAGGTTCACCTTCAGCGCGGCCGGGTTCATTGCCACCAGCACATCGGGCGCATCGCCCGCGGTGTTGATCTCGCGGCTGCCGAAATTGATCTGGAAGGCCGAGACGCCGAACAGCGTGCCCTGCGGCGCGCGGATCTCCGCCGGGAAGTCCGGGAAAGTGGCAAGGTCGTTGCCGGCCAGCGCAGTCGACAGCGTAAACTGCCCACCGGTCAGCTGCATCCCGTCGCCGGAATCGCCGGCGAACCGAACGACAACAGCTTCAGGGTGGGGGGAAATACCGGCCTGCGGCGTGGTGGCGGCTGTTGCCATCCGATAATATCCTTATCTCACGCCGTTATATGCGGCGCCCATCTCGTCGGGGTGCGGCAGGTAGGCCCCACCCCTTCCTCTCGCAATCAAGTTTTTCTCTGCTAGCGAGAAAATCGAGCGTGGAAAAGCGGCAGGGACGCGCTAAGTCCCAAAAAGCAACGCAAATGGGGAGAGAGACCATGGCCGATACCGAACACTATGTCCGCGACGATGTGCGCGGGTTCCTCGATATGCTCCAGTCTATGGGCGGCATGGGCGTAGAACAGGTCGGTCATATGGCGGGGCGCGAACAGATGCGCGCCATGGCCCAAGTGGCCGAAGCGGACCCACGCAGCCTTGCCGTGATCAAGGACGTCACCTGCCCCGGATCGGCTGGCCCGATCCCGCTCCGCTTCTACGACACAAAGGCTAGCCGCGATCCCGGACCCTGCGTGATCTTCATCCATGGGGGCGGTTTCGTCATTGGCGATCTCGAGGTCTACCACGCGCTCTGCACCGAGATTTCGCACCATCTCGACCTGCCGGTCGTGTCGGTCGACTACCGGCTCGCCCCGGAACACCCCTTCCCCGCAGCCCCAGACGATTGCGAGGCGGCGGCACGTTGGGTCGCGTCTTCCCCCGCAGAACTCGATCGTACCTTCACCGGCCTGGTCATCACTGGCGACAGCGCGGGCGGCAATCTGACCATCGTCACCACCAACCAGCTGGTCAACAATCCAGCCGATGTACCGGTCGTGGTGCAGGCCCCGATCTATCCGGTGGCAAGCGACACCTCGAAGCATTCGAGCCTGGCCTCCTTCGCCGAAGGCTTCCTGCTGACGGCCGCGGCGATGGATTGGTTCATGCTGCAATATGCCGGCAACGTCGCGGACCCGCGCCACACGCCGATCATCGGCGACTGTTCAAACACCCCGCCTACCGTGCTGTGCACCGCCTCGCTCGACCCGTTGCGCGACTCGGGACGCGAATATGCCGCGCACCTGATCGGTCTCGGTACCGAGCTCGCTTATTTCGAGTTCCAGGGGATCATTCACGGCTTCACGACCCTGCGGAAGGCGATTCCCAGTGGACAGAAGGATCTCGAAGCCTATCTCGACGCGGTCAAGCTGATGGTAGAAAGACACGGATGACCGAACCGCTTGCTTACCGGCCCTGCGTGGGGGTCATGCTGGTCAATGCGGACGGCAAGGTTTTCGTCGGCCGGCGCATCGACAACAAGGAAGGCGACTGGTGGCAGATGCCGCAGGGCGGCGTCGATCCGGGCGAAGAGCTGCGCGAGGCCGCGTTACGCGAACTGGCCGAGGAAACCGGCGCGCGGCCCGAGCATGTCACGATCCTGAAGGCGACCGAAGAGTCGGTTCGCTACGACCTGCCCGACGAACTCGTCGGGAAGCTCTGGGGCGGCAAGTACCGCGGGCAGGAGCAGGTCTGGTTCCTCGCACGCTTCACCGGCGACGACATCGATATCGACATCGACGCACATGATCCGCCGGAGTTCTGCGACTGGAAATGGGTCGAACCCGACCAACTTCCCGAGCTGATCGTACCGTTCAAGAAGCGGGTTTACCGCACCGTGGTCGAGGCCTTTCGCGACCTCGTCTGAGGGTTCAGTTGGCCTGCGGCGACTTGCTTTCGGGCATGGTCGCATCGGCCGTGAGGATGCGCGGCTTGGGACCAGCGGCGATTGCGGCGGTCAGCGCCGCGGTTTCCGGGCAGCTCTGGCCGCACAGCGATTCCAGCTTGGCCAGATTGCCGCGCGCCTTTTCCAGGGCGCCGCGTTCGACCAAGGCTTCACCCTCGCCTGCAATGGCTGCAAAGTTGCGCGGATCGCGGTCCAGCGCCTCGCGGTAATAGCCGATCGCCTTGCCCTGCAGCCCGTCCTTGCGTGCCGCCTCGGCAAGCTTGAGCAGGACCGGCGCATAGCCCGGATCGATCGCCAACGCGGATTCATAGGCGTCTATCGCGCCCTGCACATCGCCGTGACGCAGCGCCGCATCGCCCTGGGCCAGCAGCGCGGCCGCATGCGGTGCCGGGGCACGATCCGCACTCCAGCTCACGCTCGCGGTGAGTGCAAGGGCCAGCGAAAGGGCAGCAGCAGCGGGGGCAAAGCGCATCATGATCTCCAGCGGGCGTTTCCGTCCATAGGCGGGCGTGGCGGCCATAGCCTGATCAGCTAACACGGTCTGCCTGCACAGGCGATGAAAAATCCGTCCGTACCGTCTTGGAACGGGGTCAATCGGGTGCCATCGGCGCGAGGACGACCTGCCGGTAGCGGCGGCGTCGCGACCTGCCAGCCGGGATGCCGCTCGAGGAATGCCGCGAATTGGGTTGCTCCCTCCTCGTCGAGCAAGGAGCAGGTGACATAAACCAGGCGTCCGCCAGGACGGATCAATTCTGCCGCAAGGTCAAGCAAGTATGCCTGAATCTTTACAAATCGAGCGAGCTCGGCGTCATCGAGCCGCCAGCGTGCTTCGGGATTGCGCCGCCAGGTCCCGGTTCCCGAACAGGGCGCATCGACCATCACGGCATCGGCCTTGCCGAGCAGGTCGGCCAGCGCCTCACGCTCGCGAGTCGGGTTCAGGAGGCGCGTTTCGGCAATGGTCGCCCCTGCCCGCTCGGCTCGCGGGAGCAGGCGTGACAGGCGGTTGCGATCGGTGTCGGACGCAACGAGCCACCCCAGATTGTCCATCGCTGCGGCCAGGGCGAGCGTCTTGCCGCCGCCCCCCGCGCACAGGTCGATCACGGTTTCGCCCGGTTGCGCCGCCACCGCGAGGCAGGCGATCTGCGAGCCCGTGTCCTGCACCTCGATCAATCCGTCGCGGTACGCGTCCCACTGTTCGACAGGCGTACCAGGCGGCAGCCTCAATCCGTGCGGTGCATCAGTCGGCTGTGCCGCTTCGGGCAGCTTGATCGTGGCACGATCGGCCTTGAGCCCATTGACCCGCAAGTCGAGCGGGGCGCGACCAAGCAGCGCTTCGGCTTCCCGGCCTGCGATTTCCGATGCGGCCAGCCGATCAGCCAGCCAGGCTGGGGCAACGCCGCCTTCGGCAACCGCTTCCCCATCGGCAATGCGCGCCGGCCCGTAATTCGATCCATCGAACAGCGGTGCGATGGCAGAATCCACCTCGGCCAGCCGCAGCATCGCCGCGCGCCCGGTTGCGGGCACCGGCCCACAAGCACGGATCGCGGCAAAGACGAGTTCGCGGATCGCGCGGCGGTCCTTCGATCCGGCGAAGCGATTGGCCTTGAACCAGTCGGCCAGGATGCGATCGGCGGGCGCACCCTTGGTGCGCGCCGCAGCGATCACGGCGTCGAGCAGCTCGATGGCGGTCTGGACCCGCGCCGCCGGAGTCATGGCTCAGCGCGACGGATAGTTCGGTGCCTCACGGGTAATCGACACGTCGTGGACATGGCTTTCGGCAAGGCCGGCATTGGTGATGCGAACGAACTGCGCGCGCTTCCTGAGGTCTTCGATCGAGGAACTACCGGTGTAACCCATCGCCGCCTTGATCCCGCCGACGAGCTGGTGGACGACGGCGCTGGCGGGCCCCTTGTAAGGCACCTGGCCTTCGATCCCTTCGGGCACCAGCTTCTGCTGGCTCACGTCCTGCTGGAAATAGCGATCGGCGCTGCCGCGGGCCATCGCGCCGACGCTGCCCATGCCGCGGTAGCTCTTGTAGCTGCGGCCCTGGTAAATGAAGGTATCGCCCGGGGCCTCGTCGGTGCCCGCGAGCATGGAGCCGACCATGATGGTCGAGGCCCCGGCGGCAAGCGCCTTGGCGGCATCGCCGCTGGTCCGCAGGCCTCCGTCGCCGATTACCGGGACGCCCTCCTTCTCGGCCTCTTCGGCGCAATCCATGATCGCCGTAAGCTGCGGCACGCCGACACCCGCGACCACGCGCGTGGTGCAGATCGAACCGGGCCCGATGCCGACCTTCACCGCGTCGGCACCCGCGCCGATCAGCGCCTTGGTCGCCTCGGCGGTGGCGACATTGCCGGCGATGACCTGGACGGCGTTCGACAGCGCCTTGACGCGTTCAACCGCGCGGGCGACGTCCTTGTTGTGGCCATGCGCAGTGTCGATCACCACCACATCGACGCCGGCGTCGATCAGCGCCTCGGTCCGCTCGAAGCCCTTGTCTCCAACCGTCGTCGCAGCGGCGACGCGCAGGCGCCCCTGGGCGTCCTTGGTGGCGCTGGGATAGGCAACTGCCTTTTCGATGTCCTTGACCGTGATCAGACCGACGCAACGACCATTATCGTCGACCACCAGCAGCTTCTCGATGCGACGGGCATGCAGCAGGCGGCGCGCCTCTTCCTGCCCGGTGCCAAGCGGCACGGTGGCAAGATTCTCGACCGTCATCAGCTCGCGCACGGGCTGGTCGGGGTTTTCGGCAAAGCGCACGTCGCGATTTGTCAGGATGCCGACAAGCTTGCCGAATGTGTCGGTCACGGGAATGCCGCTGATGCGGTTCGCCGCCATGATTTCCTGCGCTTCGCCCAGTGTCGCATCGGGCAGGATGGTGATCGGGTTGACCACCATGCCGCTTTCGTAGCGCTTGACGGCGCGCACCGCGGCAGCCTGATCCTCGACCTCGAAATTCCGGTGCAGCACACCGATCCCGCCGAGTTGCGCCATGGCAATTGCCATGTCCGCTTCGGTCACCGTATCCATCGCGCTGGAAATGACCGGGATATTGAGCCCGATCTCGCGCGTCAGCCGCGTAGAGGTATTGGCCATGGAGGGCAGGATATCGCTCTCGGCCGGCACGAGCAGCACGTCGTCGAAGGTAAGGCCGAGGGGGATTTCGAGATGTGCCACTGTGATTGTCCTGCCGGGAGATTCGTGGCGGCCCATGTAACGACGGTTTGTAAGGATAGCTAGGGGGTCGCTTGGCACCCCGGACATCTCCTGTTGTTCAAACGCCGATTCAGGAATAGCACTGCTGCCGGGATCGCGTCAGTTCCAAGCAAAGCGTACGAGGTGTACGATGACGACGCAGCCATTGCCTCAGCTTCAACACCGTTTCCTGACCGACGCCGGGCTCGAAACCGATCTCATCTTCAATCGCGGCATCGACCTTCCCTATTTCTCGTCAATCACGCTGCTGCAAAGCGACGCCGGGCGGGAGGCTTTGCTCGACTATTATTGCGGCTTTCTGGACCTGGCGGCTCGCAGGCAAGTGGGATTCATTCTTGAAAGCGCGACCTGGCGCGCCAGCCCGGACTGGGCCGAACCACTGGGCATGAGCGAAGAGGCACTCGCCGGACTGGTCGGCAAGGCAATCACAATGCTGGTGGACCTCAAACGGGACTATGCCGATCGCGTCCCGTCCCTGGTCGTCAGCGGCTGCGTCGGCCCGCGCGGTGACGGATATGATCCGGGCTCGATCATGGAGGCGGATGTCGCCGCCGCCTACCACGCGCAGCAGATCGGGTGGATGGCACGCGAGGGCTGCGAAATGATCGCAGCGATCACCATGACCAATGTGCCCGAGGCTCTTGGCGTGGTCATGGCCGCGCGGACAGCCGGTTTGCCGGTCGCAATCAGCTTTACCCTGGAAACGGACGGGAAACTGCCCACCGGCCAGAGTCTCGGAGATGCGATCGCGGAGGTCGATGCTGCAACAGGAAGCTATCCCGCCTACTACATGGTCAACTGCGCCCATCCCGAACATTTCCTCACCGCACTCGACGACACTGTCGCCCAGGTTGGCGACAGGGTCAGGGGCGTCCGTGCGAACGCCTCGCGCTGCAGCCATGCCGAACTTGATGCCATGACCGAACTCGACCGCGGCGACCCGGCGGAACTGGCGCGACTGCATTGCGAAATGCTGGAGCGGCACCCGGCGATCAATGTCCTTGGGGGCTGTTGCGGCACCGACCTCGAGCACGTTTCCGCAATCGCGGAGGCGTGCCTGACCGGCTAGCGGAGGCGCTATTCCGCCGTCCAGCCGCCATCCACGCTCCAGTTGGCGCCGTTGACGTTCTGCATCTCGTCACGACACAGGAACACCGCCAAGGCGCCAATTTCGGCAGGCTGGACGAACTTCTTGGTCGCTTGCTTCACAAGCAACACATCGTTAATCACCTGCTCGCGCGTCATCCCGCGCGCCTTCATCGTGTCGGGGATCTGGTTTTCGACCAGCGGGGTCCAGACATAGCCGGGGCTGATGCAATTGGCGGTGATGCCGAATTCGGCGAGTTCGAGCCCGATCGTCTTGGTGAAGCCATCGAGCCCGTGCTTGGCTGCATTATAGGCGCTCTTGAACGGGCTCGCGACCTTGGAATGCGCACTCGCTGTGTTGATGATCCGACCCCAGCCCTTTGTCTTCATCGCCGGCACGGCTAGCCGCGTGGTGTGGAACGCGGCGGTCAGGTTAAGCGCGATGATCAGGTTCCACCGGTCGACCGGAAAGTCCTCAACCGGGGCCACGTGCTGCATTCCTGCATTGTTCACGAGAATGTCGATATCGCCCGCGTCGGCCATCATCTGTTCGACCTGCGCCACATCGGTAAGGTCCGCGCCCGAATGCGTTGCGCCCAGTTCGTCGCACAACTTGGCGATCTCATCGGCATCACCGAAGCCGTTGAGCACCACCTGCGCCCCTTCGGCCGCCAGCGCCCGCGCAATCGCAAGGCCAATGCCCGAGGTGGAACCGGTGACGAGTGCGCGCTTACCTTCGAGAAACATTTGGACCTCCGAGCGTTGATTGGGCATTCGTTGGCCTGAACACCGGCCGGACACAAGAGCAGACAGGGGAAGCCGATGCGTCTCAATCCGTTTGATACCAGCAATATCAACGTCGGGACGACCGGAGGCGGTGGTGGCGGTCGCGGCCGCGCGGGCAGCATCGGCTGCGGGACGATCGTGATTGCCGCAATCGGCTATCTCGTCTTTGGCCTCGACCCATTCCAGACTGCAGCAACCGTCGAAGGTATCCAGCAGCAAGGTCAGGTGCAGCAGGCCCCCATGGGCGAAGATGAGCAGGCAATCTGCACCTCCAACCAATATGCGACCGAGACCTGCAACGGGTTGCAATCGCTCAACCAGACCTGGGCCGGCATTTTCGCCGACCAGGGTGCGCAGTTCGAACAGCCGATGCTTCGCTTCGCCACCGAACAGCGCTTCAACACGGGCTGCGGGCCAGGTTCGGTGGGTATGGGTCCGTTCTATTGCCCGGCCGACCGGACGATCTACATCGACGTCAGTTTTTACGACCAGCTGGGGCGGATGTCGGGGCGCGGCGGCGACTTCGCGCGCTATTACGTGATCGCGCATGAATTTGGCCATCACGTGCAGACGATCACCGGCATCTCCGAACAGATCCGTAGCGCGCAGCAGCAGGACCCGCGTCGTGCGAACCAGTTGCAGGTGCTGATGGAGCTACAGGCAGACTGTTATGCCGGCGTCTGGGCAGGCAAGAACCGTAATCTGATCGAGCCCGGCGATATCGAAGAAGGGATGGCGGCTGCCGCAGCGATCGGCGACGATACGCTGACCCAGGGCCGCGTCAGCCCCGAGAACTTCACCCACGGCACCAGCCGCCAGCGCAGCCAGGCCCTGCAACTGGGCCTGCAAGGCGATGACCTCGCCTGCGACAGGATCGTTACCGGAAGCTAGGAATCAAGAAGGGCGCAGCCTTGCGGTTGCGCCCTCCCCGTCCAACTCGCACAGGGGTATCAGCGCGAGTGCTCGGCGATTTCCTGGTCAAGGGCACGCAGCGCCTCCGCACGTTCCTCGTCGCTCAGGTTGCGGTCGGCCTCGATCGCCTTGCGTGCTGACTTCATCGCCTTGAGCGCGATGCGATCACCGTTGGCTTCGCACACGAACATGGTGGTGCGGCCCTTCGCATCGGTTTCGGTGGTAACGATGTTTTCCTTGTCGCGGCACGACATCACCACCCGGGGCGCCGCGTCGCGTGCCTTGGCAGCTGCCGAATGCGCTTCGGCCATGGCGATCCTGACTTCGCGCTGAATCTCGATGTTCTGATCGGCGAGTTCCCGGCGCATTTCGGCCATGTCCCGCTCGAACTCAGCCATGTCCCGCTCGAACTCGGCGCGCTCCTCTGCGCTCCAACCTTCCATGTCGCCGTGGCGGATTACGCGACGTTCGACACGGTGTTCCCGCGAGCCATCGCCATCGCCGTGGCGGATGATGACGTGGCGCTCGACACGTCCGTCAGCAGTTCGGTTTTCCTGCACGCCATCCAATTCGCTGTCCCAGCTATCGACTTCCGGCGCTGCCGGAGGTTCGGGCGGGAGCGGCGGTGCCGGCGGCTCGGGTGGCAGTGGTGCGACCGGCGGTTCGGGCGGCTCTGCCGCGTTGGCGTAGCAAATCGAGGCGGTCATCGGCAGCGCGAACAGGGCCGCGACGAGACCAGTGCGTGCTACCAACTGGCGGCGCGGAGATACGTCGGTCATGGAAAGATTCCTCAAACGGTGGATGATGGATTTGTCCCCCAAAACCGGACAGGCCATCGGTGCCGCCAGGGCAGGACGCGGGGTGGCCCGCGGGCGACGGGCAAAATCGGCGATCACGCCAGCGTAGGCGGCGCGCTCTTCACGCGGGCGAGCAGCGACCACGCGGGCATCACAATAGGCTTCCTGGTCGCGGCGCAGCGCCATCCAGCCCATGTAACCGAGCGGATTGAACCAGTGCATCGCGAACAGCGGCTGGACGAGAATGTTGGCCAGGAGGTCGTGGCCGCGGTGGTGCTCAAGCTCATGGGCAATGGCGAGATCGCGTGCCTTCCGATCGCGAGTGGTCATGAAGCCGACCGGAAGGGCAACGACCTTGTCCAGGACGCCGAATGCGATCGGCCCCGAAATGGCAGGAGTCTCGATCAGGCGTATGCGCCCAACCTCACCCACCGGGACCGCATCGTCGAGCAATTCGCGGCGCAGTTCTGCGTAAAGCCAGAACCGACGCACGAGGAAGACCGCCGCACCCGCGAGCCACAGGACAATCAATGGTGTGAGAAAATCGGTCGGCTCGGCGACCACCGGCGGGTAATCCACCGGGGTCGAAACGGGGATGAAATAGGTGAAGCTTGCCGGCTCGCTCGCAGCTCCCACCAGCGCGGGGTCCAGCGGGTCGAAAACCGGCTCGCTTGTGGATGGCAGCCAGGCGGCCATCCATGCCGGTAGCGTCATCGGCGGGATCAACAGGCGCAGCGCAGGCAGTGCCCACAGGGCGTAGGCCGTACCCGAGCCCAGGTGCCGCGCAACCGGGCGACGCAGCAGAAGGACGAAAGCGATCAGCGCGCCAGTCCACAGCAGCGTGTCGCACAGGAACCAGTCCCAGTATTCCCGGACAACTTCGGTCATCTGCGCATCTCCCTCAAGAGCGCCTCGATCTCATCGAGATCCTTGTCGCTGAGCGCCTCGTTCTCGGCGAGGTGCGCGAATAGCGGCGCAGCACGGCCGCCAAACAGGCGATCCACCAGGCGACGCGATTCCACGCCAACATATTCGGAGCGTTCGATCAGCGGATGATACAGGAACTTGCGACCCAGCGGCTCGGAACCGACCGCCTGCTTGGCGACCAGTCGACCTAGCAGGGTCTTCACCGTCGGCATGGTCCAGTCGCGCGCGGCGCAAACCTTGTCGCATACATCGGCAGCGCTAAGCGGGCTCTTGTCCCACAGCACTTCCATCACCGCATACTCGGCTTCGCTGATCCGTTCCCCGACTGGATTGCCACGCTTGGCCATCATTTCGCTCCCTGGGCATACATTACGATTACGCCTGTAAGCAGTGTGACTACGGTTGTAAACCTGAAGCGTGGATTAATGAAAGCGCGAGGCGCTTGCGACTCGACCAACGGCGCATCAGGATGGACTGATGACATGGATCACCCGCGCACTTGCCCTTCTCGCCCTCCTCGCCAGCCCCCTTGCCGCGCAGGACGCCATCGCAGATTCACCCGAACCGCGCACCGAACTGGTGGTGCTGGAAACGACGCTGGGTGAGATCACCCTGGCGCTTGAGGTGGAGCGCGCGCCGATCACCGCCGCCAACTTCCTGCGCTATGTCGACGAGAAGCGATTGGACGGGACGGTGTTCTATCGCGCCATGCGGCTCGATTGGGGGGACCAGCCGAACGGCCTCGTCCAGGCCGGTACGCAGATGCATCCCGATCGGATCCTTCCGCCGATTGCGCATGAGCCGACCAGCGTGACCGGCATTCTCCACAAGGCGGGTACGATCTCCATGGCGCGCTACGAACCCGGCACTGCGACCGGAGATTTCTCGATCATGATTTCGGACCAACCCGGCTTCGATGCACGACCGGACTCGTCGGACCCCGGCCAGCATGACGGCTTCGCCGCCTTCGGCCATGTGGTTTCCGGAATGGAGGTGGTGCGCGCAATCTTCGATGCCCCGACCGACCCCGAGAAAGGCGAAGGGTGGATGAAGGGTCAGATGCTCGCCGATCCCGTCAGGATCGTGAAGGCTCGGCGCGCGAACTAACCCCCGACCGCTTGACGAACCACCAGGCCGGGACGGTTGCCAGTGCCAGCGCTGCGGTGACCGTGATCAGCATGGTTCCCGAAGAGACGATCAACAACGCCGAAAAGGCCGCACCAAGCACGGCCACGATCCATGCGGTTACCCGGATTGCCGGCGACGAGTTGGCGGTAAAGCGGATCAGGGCGTAGGCCGCGTAGATGTAGATCAGCACGGTGAACACCACCACGGCATTGATCAGCGTTTCGAACTGTTCGCCGATTGATGGGGCGGCCGTGGCGAAAACCGCGATCGTCATCACCACGCCCATCACCAACAGCGCGCGCACCGGCACCCCCCGCGCGTCGGGAACCGCCAGCCAGCGTGGCAGGTAACCGGCCGCGGCCGACCACAGCGTGGTTTCGCCGGTAACGAAGACCCAACCGCCGCAGGTGCCCGAGGCCTTGAGGATGGCGCAGATCGCCACCAGCCCCGCCGCCGCAGGGCCGAGGATCTTCTCGACCGCGAGAGCGAAGGGTGCGGAAGAAGCCGCAAGGTCGGCGGCGGGAACGAGGCCGAAGATGGCGCTCGAGGCGAGCATGTAGACGATGGCTGCAAGCCCGATACCGCCCATCGTCGCCAGCGGAACGTTTCGCTCTGGGTGCTCGACCGTGCGCGCCACCATGGCTGCGCATTCCACCCCGACGAAGGCCCAGAACACCGAGAGCAGCGAACCATAGACCGCGCCCGAGGGGCTTTCCCCGCTGACGATCCACGAAGCCGCGAAGAGGTCAGGGTCGAACCACATCCAGCCCAGCGTTCCCGCCGCGAGCAGCGGCACCAGGCCGAAGGCCATGGTCAGGGCATGCATGCGCCCGATCGCCTGCGGGCCGAGGATGGCGATGCCGGTCAGCAGCCAGATCACGCCAGCCGTGGCCGCCGCCGACCAGCCGGGCTGGTCGAGTATGGGAAAGAACACCGTGAGATAGCCGGTCACCGCCAGCGCGATGGCGATATTGGCGAGCCAGCAGCCGAGCCAGTAGAGCAGGCAGCTCTGGAACCCCCAATAGGGACCCATCGCGGCAGAGATCGTGTCGGCGAGCCCATCTTCGCTCGGCCTCACGATCATGATCAGGCTGAACACCCCGCCCAGCACCAGCGCGCCGAGCGTGGCGATGATCCAGCCGAACAGGCTGATGCTGCCGATTGCCGCCAATGTCGCGGGAAGCAGGTAGATGCCGGAGCCGATCAGGTTCCCGGCAACCAGCAGGATCGCCATGACCAGGCCGATGCGCTTTGCGGGCGCCGCCGCCGACCCACTCATGCGCCTGTCTTGTCCTGCATGGTCACTCCTCTTTGCGGCACGATGCGTCAGGATCGTGCGAACGCAAAGCGAAAAGCCTCAACATTCCTCAGCCGTGTTCTGTGGCGGTGGCCCGGGCGGCACGCGGGCCGGATGCATCCAGAACGGATCGCCTTTCAGCCGATGATTGTTGCCGTAGGCTGCGGCCAATGCGGCGTAGAGCTGCGGGTCGTAGGCGGCGAGATCCGCGTGGTTGAGGATGCGGGTTCCGTTGAAGGCCTGCAGGCGATTTGAATCGAACCAGAACTGCGTGCCTTCGGCCCAGTATTCCTGCATCGTCGTGGTTGTATATTCGTTGAGCCAGAGCCCCCTCGCCCGCGCATTGGCATAGGCCGCTTCGATCTTGCGATAGAGTGGCGGATCGACCTCCTCGATCGCGAACAGCACGTTGTGACCCATTTCGTGGACAAAGATCGTCTCCCCGAAATAGCGGCTGACGGGCAGGCCCAGCACATCCTCTTCCGAACCGACCGCTCGGTCGCCACCAATCCCGCGGGCGCGGTTGTCCCAATATTGGCGGTCGCTCAGTGCGCCGATGCGCGCGTCATAGTGCTTCAGCTCGCAACGGGTGAGCCGCGGATCGTCGCGCGCGGGCTTGGTCCAATGCGCGTTCTCGGGCAGGTCGAGCAAGGCCTCGTCCACCGCGATAATCGTTACGCGGTAATCGTGCTGGACCAGCCACTTTGCCAGCTCGGGCCGGTGGGCAAGCATGTCGCTGAGCATGTCGCGCGCCGCCAACAGGGCGTCGTCGCGCACCTTGGCCGAAGCCAGAATAGGAATGCCGCGCGCACTCACCGACTTGGCGTAGAAGCCGGGAGCATTGAGCGCCGGATTGGGCGGAGAAACGGTGGCCGCGCAGCTAACCAGGCCGAACGCCGCAAGCAGGACGGCAATCTGTCGTGAACGCGGCGGCAAGATCAGAGCACGAGCTGGGTCTGCGTAACCACGGCGACGCGCTTGCCATCCTCGCCGGTGATCTCAGTCTGCCACACGGAAATCCTTCGCCCGACCGAGAGCGGGGTCGCCCTACCCGTCACCGTGGTGCCGACCTTGGCCGCACCGAGGAAGTTGGTCTTGCTTTCGATGGTGGTCGTCCCGCCCGCGCCTTCGGGCAGGTTCACGAAAGCCCCGACCGCGCCCAGCGCATCGGCAAAGGCCATGATCGCCCCGCCGTGCATGATCGAATTGGCGGTGCAAAGGTCCTCGCGCACGGTGATCGTGCCCTCGACCCCATCGGGACCGGCACTCGTCACTTCGACACCCATCAGGCGCGAGAATGGCATCGATGCTGCAAGATTCATGGTCATGGTTTGTCTCCCGGCGGGGGTGAAGTCCAGAGCGATTGCGGAGGCGGCGTATCCGCGTCGACCAGTCCCGCAATCTGGAGCAGTTCGGCGATGAATTCCTCGTCGCTGCGCCGGCGCAGGACGCCTGACAGGTGGAGGCCCAGCCCGCCGTGGGCCATCATCCAGAAGCGCATGACGGCGCGGCGCCGGGTTTCGTCATCCCCTTCTTCGGGCGCAAGCGCCGCGAGCGAGAGGGCGATAACCTTGTCCGCGGCGGCGCGGAGGTCCGGGTGACCCTCGAACTGCCCGTAGCCGCGTTCCATCATCACCCGATAGAGCGCCGGATTCTCGAGTGCGAAGCGGGCATAGCTGCGCAGGAAGACGAGCGGGTCCGTGGCACCCTGCAGCGCCTCTGCCAGCCTGGCGTAACCGGCGGCGGCAACCGCGGCGAGGAAGCCCTCGCGGTCGCCGAAGTGGTTGTAGAGCGCCCTGTGCGCCACGCCCGCCCTGGTTGCGATGGCGCGAAGCGATAGCGGCTCAGAACTTCCCGCGGCGAGGTCAGCCAGCGCGATGGTGACCGCTTCGGTCGCCAGATCGCCATGGTGGTATCCCGCCCGCCCCGCCACGTATCAGGCCGCTTCGGCCAGGCTCTTGAGATGCCAGTCGACCGTCACCCGGGCGACCGAACGGCCCGTTTCGTCGGCCAGTTCGACCGTCACGGGAAACCGAACCCGGCCTTCCTGATCGAGCGTTGCCTGCAGGGCCGCCGCATCACCATCGATCCGCGCCGTCGCCTCGATCGTCCCGCGCGCAACGGCGAGATAGTCGATCGAAGCCGAAGCAGCCAACGGCCGCATACTTGCCATGCGCGGCAGGAAGGCGCCGACCATGGCCGCACCCGATGCCGCCTCCGCAAGGGTGAACAGCGCGCCGGCATGCTGGCTGCCGACATGGTTCAGCGTGTGCGGCTGCTCGACCAACCGGGCGCGCGCCTCGCCCGCGTCGACCGCCAGGATCTCAACCCCCGTATGCACCGCATAGGGGACCGCATGCGATAATTGTGCGCGTACTGCTTCGAACATCGACTCGTCTTTCATCATGTATCCAGTGGATACATTGCGGTCATGCGAAGCGTTCGTCAAGCTTCCTTCTCAAAGTGCATCGCCCAATGAAGGCCCGGCGGCAGCCCTCAACGCTCTTCGGCGGCGAGACGGCTCATCATGATCGCGGCGCGCTGGGCCTGGCGCGTGAGCGTGGTCAGGTCGACCGTTTCGCCCGGCGCATGGCTTCCCGAGCCCGAAGGGCCGAACCCGATCAGGCCGTCGATCAGCGACGCGACGAAATTGATGTCCCCGGCCCCGCGCCGCGACGGGGGCAGGATCGGCATTTCGGGCAAGCCCATGTCGGCATTGATCGCATTGAGCCGGTCGAGCAGCGCGCGATTTCCGGCCGTCGGGCCCATCGGCGGATAGCGGAAATCGAACTCGATCGTCGCATCGGTGCCCGAAAGATGGCTAGCGACGATGGTCTTCATCTTGGCCACCACCCGATCGGTCTGTTCCTGCGTCAGCGTGCGCAGATCGCCGTGCGCAATGGCAACCGGCGGGATGATGTTGGCCTTGCCATTGGCATGGGCGGCAGAATTGTCGTCGGAGATCGAGGCCCGCGCACCCCCGGCGATGAGGCCCACGCTATAGGTCAGGTCCGGTTCGCGCAGCTCGCGACGGAAGGCGTCGAGAATGCGCGCCAGTTCGTAGATCGCACCGAAGCCCGAACGTTCGGAGAAGATGCGGCTCGAATGGCCCTCGGTCCCCGTTGCGGTGAGCGTCCAGCTGTTCGACGAGCGCCGCGCGATCGAACCCATGTCGACCCCGTCTTCGATCGTCAGCCCTTCGAAATCGAGCGCGACATCGGCCTCCTTGGCCGCAGCGACGAGATCCGCGCGCGCCAGATCGATGGGGTTGCCTGCGCTTTCCTCGTCGCCGGTCATGGCGACCACGATATTGGCATCCGCGAGCGTACCCGCCGCCTGCATCGCGCGAAGCGCGGCGAGGATGACGATGATCCCGCCCTTGTCGTCTTCGACCCCCGGCCCGGTCATTATGTCGCCTTCGCGGGTAACCGTCTGGAACGGCGAGTCCGGCTCGAACACGGTATCGAGATGCGCGATCAGCAGCATTCGCGTGGTGCCTGGCTTGCCGGACTTGCGCGCGAACAGGTGCCCGGCCCGGCCAGCTGCGGACTGGTCGATCCATTCTGTGGTGAAACCCAGCGCCTCGAACTCGGGTGCGACCATCTCGGCGACCCGCTTGACGCCTTCGAAATTCAGCGTCCCGCTGTTCACCGAAGCGATCTTCTCGAGGAAGGCGACGTCGCGTTCGAAACCGTCTTGAACCGTTGAAATGATGACCTGTTCCGGCTCGGACAGTTGAGCAGAAGCAGGAGAAGCAAAGCTAGTTGCAAACAGCGCAGCAATCAGTCCGGCGTGGCGCATTCTTATCGATCTCATCCCAGGCTCCAGACTGTACAGGCAGGATCGAACCCCTCCCGCCCAATTGATGTTGGATACCCATCCACACCACCCTGCAAGCGTTAGCAACCGCAGTCTGGATCCACCCGCTCGGTTCGTCGCAAAAATCTTGCATTGCCGCAAGCCAAGTACGTAGGGCCGCCGCCGCTCCTCTCCTGATCGAATTGCTCCTATGAATCACACTGTATTTCTTGCCGTTATCGGCGCGGCGTTGCTGCACGCGCTGTGGAACGCCGTGGTCAAGAGCGGCTCGGACAAGCTCGTCGGAATGGGAGCCGTGGTCATTGGCCATGCACCGCTGGCGCTGGTCGCCGTGCTGCTTGCACCTACCCCCGATGTCGCGAGCCTGCCCTATCTTGCGGCGGGCGTGGCGCTGCATTTCGGCTACCAGCTGTTCCTGCTCCACTCATACAGGCTGGGTGACCTGACGCAGGTCTATCCGATTGCCCGCGGCTCGGCTCCGCTGATGGTCGCAGCCGTTTCGGTCATCTTTCTGGGCGTAACACTAGGAACCGCGGAGATTGCCGCCATCGCGCTGATCAGCCTTGGAATCCTGAGCCTCGCGATTGTCCAGAGGGCGGACGGAACGGGTGCCCGTGGCGCGTCCTGGCTCGCTCTCGCGACCGGGGGCTTCATCGCATCCTACTCGCTCGTCGATGGAACGGGGGCGCAGCTGGCAGGCACGTCCTTTGGCTTCTATGGTTGGCTGGCCCTGATCAATGCCGCACTGATGGCAGCATTCCTGATCATCCGTTCGCCGGACGCCGCTCGCACCGTCGCGCAAACGCAGAAACGCGTCGCCTTGTTGGGCGGTGGAGCATCCTTTGCCGCCTACGCGCTGGTCACTTGGGCCTTTACCCAATCATCGATCGCCCTAGTTGCGGCCCTGCGCGAAACGAGCATCGTGTTCGCCATGCTGATCGGGGTGTTCTTCCTCAAGGAGAAGGTCGACCTGAAAAAGCTGGTCGCCACTTCGCTTACCCTCGCCGGCGCATTCGCCCTGCGGATCGCGCGCTGAGAAAACCGATGCGGATACTGGCATTCTCGGACATCCATCGCGACGTTGACCGCGCACGACAGATCGTGAGTGCAAGTGCGGACGCCGATGTCGTGATCGGTGCGGGCGATTTCGCCATCTGTGGCGAGGGCTCGCTCGACACCCTCCATGTACTCAGGGATTGCCGATGCGATGTGATCATCGTGCATGGCAACCATGACAACGCCTGTGAAATGGCGGACTTCTGCGCCGACTGGAATCTGGGACACTTCCTGCACGGTACCGCTGTCGAGATCGACGGTCTTTGCTTCGCCGGACTGGGTGGTGAGGTACCAAGCCGTACCGACCACGTATGGAATGCCAGCGAGTCCGAGGAGCGTGCCGCAGCGATGCTGGCCGCGCTGCCTCGCGCCAGCGTCATCGTCACACACACCCCCCCGCTTGGCCATGCCGACCTGCAACACGACGGTACGCACGAAGGAAGCGCGGCGATCCGGGACTATATCCGCCAGCAAAACCCTCGCCTCGCCCTGTGCGGGCACATCCACAATGCCTGGGGCATGACCGGAACGATCGGTGACACTCGGGTGCACAATCTGGGCCCAAAGCTGAACTGGTTCGAAATCTAGGGACGCGCAAATGCGCCCGAATCCAGCCTGACTGCAGAGACGACGACCTACTCGAACCCTGACAGGTGGGCAGATGCGCGAGCGACGGAGCTGGCGGCAATGATCAACGCAGCCCGTAGGGAGTTGGCGTCGAGACATTTGCCGAGGCAAAGCAAATGCCGAATTGCGCGGGCAAGACCCGCCTCAGAGCTCGATCTTGCGGAACCTCAGCAAGCGGTCGAAACGCTCGAGCAGGTAAGCGCCATCACGTTCGGGCAGGAAAGCCTCGTCGAAATCGAACACACCCAGGTCATTGGGCTCGAAGCGGAAGCTCAGGTCGTGGGCGCCGTCCTCGACAGGGATGTCCGCTGAGCGGACCTCAAATATGGGCAAGGCCAGGGCGATGGTCGCGACCTGCCCTCCCTCATCCAAGGGAACAACCAGCTCGTCGGCGTTGAAGTCTGCCACAAACGCCGTGCCATCAGCCATCGTCACGTTGGCTGAGAACAGTTGGACCGGAAGCCCGGTGGGAACCTCAAGATGGATCGCGAGCGCGTCTGGCTCGCCCTCCGACGTGCGAACCTGCTCAAATTCAGGCGCGGTGACCGGATCGCTGTCGAGCACGATCCCCCCTTCGACTTGATGCCAGCTGCCTTGCGATACCTCGTCGACCGCGCCGTAAGAGACCCAATAGCTGAACCGCCCGTCGGCATCGAGCTCGAGCCACGCCGCGAGTTCGGTCTGGCTGCCGTCATAGCTGCCAGATGGACCCTCTGCGCGGAGCGGCATCGCCACCAGCAGGAGCAGTAGTGCGCCGAGCCGTGCAAGTCCCCGCATCGGCCCGCTCCCCTGCCTACTAGTAGACCCGCTTCTTCGGCTTGATGTACTCGACGTCGTCGGTGAGCGTGTATTCGTGCACCGGGCGGTAATCGATCTTCACCCCGCCGCCATTGCCGCCCCAGCCTTCGAACCAGGTGATGGTGTGCTTCATCCAGTTCTTGTCGTCACGCTCGGGGAAATCCTCGTGCGCGTGGGCGCCGCGGCTTTCCTTGCGGTTTTCGGCGCTCGCCATGGTGACGTTTGCCTGCGCCATGAGATTGTCGAGTTCGAGCGTTTCGATCAGGTCGCTGTTCCAGATCAGCGAGCGGTCGGTCACCGAGATGTCCTGCATTCGCTTGTTGATCTCGGCCAGGCGGGTGACGCCTTCGCTGAGCAGCGCGCTATCGCGGAACACGGCGGCGTGCCTGGTCATGGTCTTCTGCATTTCCGCACGCACCTGCGCGGTGGGCGAGCCACCCGCGGCATGGCGGAAGTGATCGAGGCGGGTCAGCGCCAGATCGGCGCTATCGCCCGGCAACTCGTCATGCGCAGTGCCCGGAGTGATGATCTCCTTGAGACGATGGCCGGTTGCGCGGCCGAACACCACGAGATCGATCAGCGAGTTCGAACCGAGGCGGTTGGCGCCATGGACCGAAACACAGGCCGCTTCGCCCACTGCGAACAGGCCGGGGACGATCTTTTCCGGATCGTTCGGATCGCCGGCCATCACTTCGCCGTGATAGTTACAGGGGATGCCGCCCATGTTGTAGTGCACCGTCGGCGTGACCGGCAGCGGCTGCACCGTCAGGTCGACGCCGGCGAAGATCTTGCCGCTTTCGGTAATGCCCGGGAGGCGTTCGGCGAGGATCTTGGGATCGATGTGATCGAGGTGCAGGTAGATGTGGTCCTTTTCCGGGCCCACACCGCGCCCTTCGCGCATTTCCAAGGCCATCGAACGCGACACGACGTCACGGCTGGCGAGGTCCTTCGCGCTGGGGGCATAGCGTTCCATGAACCGCTCGCCCTCGGAATTGGTGAGATAGCCGCCTTCGCCGCGCGCACCTTCGGTGATCAGCACGCCTGCGCCGTAGATGCCGGTAGGGTGGAACTGCACGAATTCCATGTCTTGCATCGGCAGGCCGGCGCGCAGCACCATGCCGCCGCCGTCACCGGTGCAGGTATGCGCGCTGGTCGCGGTGAAATAGCAGCGGCCATAGCCGCCGGTGGCGAGCACCACGGCCTTCGAGCGGAAACGGTGGATGGTGCCATCATCGAGGCACATGGCGATCACGCCGACGCAGACCTTGCCGCCGGGCGTATCCTTCATGATCAGGTCGAGCGCGAAATACTCGACGAAGAAGTCCGCAGCGTATTTCAGGCTCTGCTGGTAGAGCGCGTGCAGCATGGCGTGGCCGGTGCGGTCTGCAGCGGCGCAGGTGCGCTGCACCGGCGGGCCTTCGCCCATGTTCTGCATGTGGCCGCCGAAGGGGCGCTGATAGATCGTACCATCGGTATTGCGGCTGAAGGGCACGCCTGCGTGCTCGAGTTCGTAGACCGCCTGCGGTGCTTCGCGCACCATGTATTCGATCGCGTCCTGGTCACCCAGCCAGTCGGAACCCTTGACGGTATCGAACATGTGCCACGACCAGTGGTCGGGCGAATTGTTGCCCAGCGAAGCGGCGATACCGCCCTGCGCCGCAACGGTGTGCGAGCGGGTCGGGAAAACCTTGGTGATGCAGGCCGTCTTGAGCCCGGCTTCGGCCGAACCCATCGTGGCACGCAGGCCGGATCCGCCCGCGCCGACGACGACTGTGTCATAGGTATGATCGACGATCGGATATGCGCGGCCGCCGATTTCGAAGGTTGCGTTGCGGGCCATCAGGCGGCTCCTCCAAGGGCGAGGCGGGCGATCGAAACGACCCCGAAAGCGCCGCCGCCGATGGTTGCGAGGTTGAGCAGGGCGAGTACGCCGAAACGGGTACCCGAATTGGGAACGTAGTCTTCGACCAGCACCTGCAGGCCGAGACGCGCGTGCCAGAAGACCGAAACGACCAGCAATGCCAGCGCAGTCGCGGGCAGCGTCTGCGATGCCCAGCCGGTCATCGTTGCGTAGGAATAATTCGGCTGCAGCGCGAGGCTGATCACGAGAAACAGCATCAGCACGAGATTGCCGATGGCGGTGAAGCGCTGGACCAGCCAGTGGTGCGCGCCGTGGTGCGCCGAGCCAAGCCCGCGCACACGTCCGATCGAGGTTCCGTTACCCATGGGTTCTGACCTTCAACGAAGCATGATCACCGCCCAGAAACCGGCGGTGAGGAGGATTGCGATAACCGGGGCGAGGATCGACCAGGCCTTGTTGGTGTCGAGTTCATAGCCCGCACCGATATCCAGGACGAAGTGGCGCAGCCCGCTCATCATGTGGGTGAAGAAAGCCCAGGACAGGCCAACCAGCACGACCAGCCCGACAGGCGATCCCATCGTTTCCTGGAACAGCGTGTAGGCGGCTTCACCCGAAGCCATTGCACCTAGCCACCACAGCAGCACGCCCAACCCGACGATGGCCAGGCCATCCCCGGTAGCGCGGTGGAGGATCGAGACCGCCATGTGCGGACCCCATTTCCAGATTTGCAGGTGCGGTGCGATTGGCCGGTTTGCCATATGTCTCGTCCGGTTCTTGGAATTGGAGGCCTTCCCTTAGCGAAGATGACGCGCCGTGCAAGGCAGGCGGCCTCGACAAAGCCTGCAAATTTTCGAATAGCGCGTTCATGACAAGCATCCTTCTCACTGGTTCGTCGCGCGGTATAGGCGCAGCGACCAAGTCTGCGCTCGAAGCTCGGGGCGCAAAGGTCATCGGCCAGGCGACTCGCAGCACGGCGGTCGACTCCGTCCCAGCCGACTTCTCCGACCCCGGCGCGCCGCAGGAGCTTTGGGAGGCTGCGCTCGCCCGGGCCGGCGGGGCGATCGACGTGCTGGTCAACAATGCCGGCATGTTCGTCGCCAGCCCGCTCGATTCGTCGGACATCGAATGGCTCGACGCCTGGGAAGAGACGATGCGGATCAACCTGACCGCCGCAGCACAACTGAGTCGCTTCGCGGTGCGGCACTGGCAGCAACGCGGAACCGGCGGGCGCATCGTCCATGTCGCCAGCCGCGCCGGGCACCGCGGCGATTCCCCGGCGCACTGGCACTATGCCGCAAGCAAGGGCGGCATGCTGGCGATGCACAAGACCATCGCCCGGCAATATGCGGCTGAGGGCATCCTCAGCTTCGCGATCACGCCCGGCTTCACCGATACGGCCATGGCGGGCGATTATCTCGCCAGCCGGGGCGGTCCCGGCCTGCTGGCGGACATCCCGCTAGGACGAGTCGCATCCCCCGAAGAGATCGCCGAAGCGATCGCATGGTGTGCACTCGACGCCCCGCCGAGCATGACCGGCGCCACCCTCGACCTGAATGGAGCAAGCTATGTTCGCTAGGATCGCAGGGATCGCCTTGTGCGCGGCAGGAATGCTGGGTTGTGCAGCGGTGCGCCCCATTTCAGCACCCGGAGTACCCTGGGCGGAAACGGAGCCGCTATCGTGGAAGACCACTTGCGAGGACTGGGATGAATGGGACAAGCCCGGTCCGCCTTACCAGATATATGGCGGTGTCTATTACGTCGGCACATGCGGCATCACGTCGCTTCTGCTGGTCAGCGACAGCGGGCATGTCCTGATCGACAGCGGCACCGACACGGGCGCGCAAGTCGTGATCGCGAATATCAAGAAACTGGGGTTCGACCCTCACGACGTTAAGTACCTACTCACCAGTCACGAGCATTTCGATCACGTAGGCGGGATCGCCCGGTTACAGGCTGCAACCGGAGCAACAATTCTCGCCAATGCTCCTACTTCAACGGTCTTGCGGTCTGGGAAACCAAGCGAGGATGATCCACAGGTGCATTCGCATCACCCATCGTTCCCTGCGGTCATAGGAGAAATTCGCCTCTTATCTGACCAAGAAGTGCTTTCGATAGGCGGACGCGAAATCCACTCGCTGCCAACGCCAGGCCATTCACCGGGTGCGCTAAGCTGGTCATGGCTCGAGATAGATCGTGATACGGGTGAGCTCATGGTCTATGCTGACAGCCTCAGCCCAATAAGTTCGGACAGCTATAAGTTTTCGGACCATCCCGAATATGTCGAGAGCTATCGAAAGGGGATTGAGACCATTCGCAGCTTCGGACGCTGTTTACTGATGACGCCACATCCTTCGGCGAGCAAAATGCCCGAACGCATCGTGGCAACAGGTCTGCGGCGCGGGGTCAGCCTAGCCTGCACCGAATACGCCAACACCATCGAAGCGCGCTTGGACAAGCGGCTGGCGGATGAGACTGCGCCATGACCGCATGGAAAATCGTCGCTGAATGCTCGAAGGACGAGGCCCGAGCGGCGCTGGTCGCGCATGAGGAGGCGCTCGATTTTCCCGATGACTGGGTAGTCACCGGGATGGAGATTGCCGATCACCTGCCCGAGGACTGGACCTTGGAGGTCTATCTCGACCGCAAGCCCACTGCCGCCGACGTGCGGCGCGTGGCCACCCTGTTCGCGGGCACGGCGCCGGACCTGCGCAGCGAGAAACTACCCAACACCGACTGGGTGACCGAAAGCCAGAAAGGCGTCGAACCGATCCGTGCGGGGCGCTTTCACGTGCGCACGCCCGACCATGAACCCGACCCTGAGCTGGTCGACTTCGTTATCCCGGCGAGCCAGGCTTTCGGGACCGGCCAGCATGCCACCACCGCCGGCTGCCTTGCGATGCTCGATCTGATGCGGCGTGAAGGCGTGGTCGCGCGCAATATCGCAGATATCGGAACGGGCACCGGCCTGCTGGCCTTTGCGGCGCTCCACCTGTGGCCGCATGCGCTGGCCACAGCTTCGGACATTGACCCGGTCTGCACCGGAGTGGTCGCAGACAATGCCGCCCTCAACGGGGTCGTTATGGGCGGTCGTGGCGGCGAATTGACGATGGTCATCGCCGGCGGCATGGCCCATCCGCTGTTGCAGGCCCGCGGGCCCTACGACTTGTTTATCGCCAATATCCTGGCGGGGCCGCTCGTCGAACTCGCCGCCGGATTCGCGGCGGCCATCCCCGCTGGCGGCAACCTTTTGCTGGCCGGTCTTCTCGAGACGCAGGAGCAGCGCGTACGGCACGCCTACCGCCGGCATGGCTTTCGCCTGGCACAGCGCCTGGTCAACGGCGACTGGTCGATCCTGTGGCTGCGCAAGAGCCGGGTACGCTAGGGTCCCGCCCCTCTCACGCAGGGTTACACTAGGTGATCTTGTTCATCTGGCAGCAATTTTTGTAGACAATTTCCGATGCCGATCGGTATTTTGCGCGGATGCGCGAAACAGCCGAGCCGCCGATTTTCGGACCTGAAAGCCCAGCACTGGCGCCCAGCCATTTCCCGCGGGTGACGCACAGCAGGCATCTCGCCAAGGCCGTTTCCTGGCGCATCCTCGGCTCGATCGACACGTTGGTGCTTTCGTTCCTGCTGATCACCTTCCTCGGGCCATTGTTCGGTCTCGAACACGACCGGGGCGAAGCAATCAAGGCGGCAAGCACCATTGCCATCACCGAAGTGGCGACGAAGATGGTGCTGTACTATCTCCATGAACATGGCTGGGAAAAGCTGCGTTGGGGGATCGTGCTCAAGGGCCACCGCCGGATCGAGAGCTACCGGCGCTCGACCACCAAAACGGCGACCTGGCGTGTGCTCGCATCGCTCGATACCATGGTGCTTGCCTGGATCTTTACCGGCAATGTCGCCACCGCCGTATCGATCGGTGGGATGGAAGTCCTCACCAAGCTCGCGCTTTACTTCGTCCACGAACGGGCCTGGGCACGGGTTCCCTATGGCATCATTTCCCCCGCCCCGTCGGGCGAGCAGGAAACCGCCACGGCTTAGTTCACCAGGCCCGAGTCAGCCGCCGCAAGGCCGGCCAGCGGCCTGCCCACATCGAGGAAGGCGCGCACGCGTTCGCTGAACATCAGGTTCTTCTGCGGGTAGTGCGTGCGATGGATATTCATCAGTCGCGCCAGTTCGGCCTGGCCCAGTGCGTCGCGGAACTCCGGCATCAGTGCGCTCTTGCCGAAGTGCGGTCGCGTGGCGGGTTCATATTGCAGCACCAGCCTCTGCAGCCGTTCGAGCCAGGCATAATCTCTCGGATCGGCGAAGAGGTCGATTGCCGCCACGGGTTCGCGGTGGTTGGCGCCGAACACCAGCGGAGTCGTTCCGGTCAGCTCGCGCACCGAGATGATACCCTTGAGGTAGAATCCCAGGTCGCGCAGGTCGTCAGCCTCGCGCATGATGAACTTCACCACGGCGGGGGCCTTCTCCAACGGTACGAAGAAAGCGAGGTTGTAGCCCGTGAACGTCGTCGAGAAGCAGCCGCGCAGGATATTCGGCGGGCGGTCACCCGCGAGCCCCGGCGTTGGGTCGTAGAGATAATCCATGTCGCGCGGGTCGGTCTGGATCTGGTCGCGGCGGACGATCTTGAGCCGGTTGATCAGGCGTTGGAGCGGGCGGCGCATGGGGGGCACCCACTTGTCGAGCCACTGGTAGCGCCCAATGATCCAGTTTGCGATCGGTCCCAGCAGACCGCCGCCCTTGCGCACATTCGCCCTCCGCGCCGCCGCATGGCATGGCGCCAGCGTATGCAGCATCATCACTGGGTCCTCGAGATCGGAGTACGGCAGCACGGCCCAGTTGGATGCGATCGTCCCTTGCTGCAGCTCGCGCAGCTTGGACAGGCGATTGATGTGGCTGGTGGAGATGAAGGCCTCCACCGGTACCGTCTCGATCTGCAGCTCGATGATCGGGGCGATCGTCCCGAAGGACAGTGCGACGTAGGCAAAATCCGGATCGCCGCGCTTCAGTGTGACCCGCTGGCCCGCCCCGTCGAGGAAGGTCAGACCGACCACCGCGTCGGCCATCACCCCGCGTTCCCCGAATCCATGCGTACCGGTCGCAAGCGCACCAACCACGGTCTGCGCCATGTAATTGCCCGAGTTGATCAGGCGCCGATCATGGGTGAGCAGGAACTCCTTGAGTTCGCGAACCGAGACCGACGCGCCAACCGTGGCGATACCTGTCACGGGATCATAGGCGGTGTGCTTGAGCCCGCCTTCGCTCATGATCATGGCATTGACGCCAGGCACTATCTGCACTCCGTTATAGGAGTGGGACTTGCCGACGCAGCTATAGAGCCCCTGGACCATGTCGTCGGCCAGTTTCCCGGGGTCGGACGGGATGCGGGCATTGGCCTCGCCACGAAATACGTGGATCCATGAATAGATCCGGCGCGGACCTTCTACACCCTCTGCCCGCGCAATTGCGCGCCGCGCCTGAATGTTCCTGATTGTACGAAACATGCCCCAACCCCCTTATTTATCTAGCTTTCCCTAGCGGGAATACCGCTGTCGCGCGAGGATAGAAACGACATGACCCGGGTGAGGCACGCGAAGGCATAGAAGTCGCCCAAGCTTTGCGTTAGGCGTGCGACATGGCGCTTGGATGGGAAATCGTTCTCCGGCTGGTCACGATCGGGGCAAACCTGCTGCTCCTGGTGCTGATACTCGGCGGGAATGTGCGCAAGCCGATCCGAATAGCCTTCTCCGGCCTGCTGATCGGATCGACGTGCTATCAGCTCAACAGTGCTCCACAATTTGGCCTGTCGCGCGACATCCGCCTGTGGATCGACATCTTTTCTGTGTTCACACCCTTCTGGACCTGGCTGTTTGCGCGCCTCCTGTTCGAGCGTGAACCGTCTCCACGGCTTGTTGCCCTGTTTGCTGCCGCCCTGCTCGCCAGTTGGTTCTTCGCATTCTTCCTGCCGCAGACCGATCCGCTAGGTTTTGTCGCCATCCACGTCCTTTCGCTGGTCCTGCTCGCCGACCTCCTGTTCACTGCGTGGTCCGGCCGCGAGGATGACCTGATCGAGCGGCGCCGGACATTCCGCCTGTGGCTGCCCGTACTGCTGGCGGTGCAGGCCAGTGGCATCCTGGTTTACGAACTGATCTTCGGGACCGACTCTCCGCTGCCTGTGGTGACGCTGCTCAATTCGCTCTCGATCCTTGCGGTCACCGTATTCGCCGGATCTGTCCTGCTACAGACCGATCCCGAACTGCTGGTTGAAACGGTCCGCGAACCACGCTCGGAAAGATCTGCGGACCAACTGAGTCCTTCCGAAATCGTTCTCAAAGAACGGCTCGAGCAGGCGATGGCGGAAGGATTCTGGCGCACGGAAGGGCTGACCATCGCCACACTGGCCGCACGGCTCGACACGCCCGAACATCGCCTGCGGGCACTGATCAACCGGCGGCTGGGCTATCGCAACTTCTCGGCCTTCCTCAACACGCAGCGCATCGCAGAGGCCAAGGCGATCCTGGCCGATCGCGATCGCGTGGACTTACCGGTGCTGACCATTGCGATGGATCTTGGCTACAATTCGCTGCCCACCTTCAACCGCGCCTTCCGCGAGCTAACCGGCCAGACTCCCACGGATTTTCGCCGGCTCGCGATCGGTCAAAACTGAAAAAAGCGGAACGATTCCGGAATCGACCAACATTTTTCGCGGCCGCGCAGAACACCCGGCGAGAATCATGCAGACCATGCTCAGGGACTACACCTCAAGCATGAGTCACAATGATGGAACACACGAGCACAGAATACTGGATCGGCCGTATCCAGGAGCATTTCGTAAACGTCTTCACCTTCGACCTTGGCCGCTATTTGATCGCTGCCAGCGCGCTGTCGCTACTCCTGTGGCTTGCCGGCAGCTGGGCTGAAGCCCGACGCATCCAGAAACGCCGCGCCGGCCGCGCGGATTATATTCGCGAGGTTACCTCGTCCTTCCGTACGGTCTTCTTCTTTGCGTTGACCGGCCTCACCACCGTCCTGATGGCCGAAGGCGGCCTAATCACCGTCAATGAAGGCACCTACGGACCGGGGCAATTCCTGCTGCAGCTGGTCGCGATAACCATCGCTCACGATGCCTACTTCTACTGGATGCATCGCGCGCTGCACCACCGCAAGCTGTTCCGCGCCACGCACCTGCACCACCACAAGTCGCGCACCCCCACGCCTTGGGCAGCATACAGCTTTTCGCCCTGGGAGGGTGTTACCGAAGCGGCCTTCATGCCTATGTTCCTGCTCGCAACCTCGCTGATGGGTATTGCCTATATCGACTTTGCGATATTCATCTTCCTCGCGTGGATGATCCTGCGCAACGTCATTGGCCATGCCGGAGTTGAAGTGCATCCGGCCGGGTGGGTCGATACACGCTGGCTCGACTGGCTGACCACCACCACCCACCACGACCTTCACCACAGCGAAGGACGCCATAACTTCGGCCTCTACTTTACCTGGTGGGACCGCTGGATGGGCACCGAGCATCCACGCTACAAGGAAGAATTCCGCAAGGTCGCGAAGCCCCTGGTAACCTTCGCCCGCCCCGCCGAGGTGGTTTCGATAGCCGCTATGGCGACCTTTGCCACCCTTGCCACCTTGGGCAGCGGCATCGGTGCCCTGGACGCGCTGGCTCTCTGACCAGGTCCATTCCTGACTGGCTCAGCTAACCCAGCACCTCTTCGAGGAAGCCCAGAGCGGCGCGCGTGAAAGCCTCCATATTGGCGATCCGCGCGTCGCTTCCGGTTTCGGTGACGCGGGTCCACTCGCCCTGCGGCCCGACCACGGCAACGCAGCTGCTGCCGGCCGGCGCGCCGCTGGGATGTCTCGACCCGCCGACCGATCCGCTCTCCGCAATCCCCCATTGCGCACCGAAATTGTCGCGGATCGCCCGCGCCTGGAGCAGCGCATAGTCCTCACTCGCGCCGCGCATCCCGGCATAGGCCTCGCGCGGCAAGGCAAACAGGACATCGCGGGCGCGAAAGGAATAAACCACCCCTCCCCCGACAAAGAAGTCGAGCGCACCGGGCACCGTCAGCAGGCTCGCCGCGATCATCCCGCCGGTCGCGCCATCGGCAGCGGCGATCTTCTCACCCCGCTGGCGCAGCAAGGCGGCAATACGCAAGGCCAGCGGGTGGAGTTCCTCGAGCATGGTCATCCAGCTGCCGCCACGATCTCCGCCCAAGCCGCCTCATCGATGACCTCGATCCCGAGTTCGGCAGCCTTCTTGAGCTTCGACCCTGCGCCCGGTCCCGCGACCACGAGATCGGTCTTGGCGCTCACCGATCCGGCCGCCTTGGCGCCCAGTCGTTCGGCCTGCGCCTTGGCCTCGTCGCGGCTCATGGTTTCGAGCTTGCCGGTGAAGACCACGGTCTTGCCCGCGACGGCGCTGTCCTTAGTTTCGACAATGTAGGGCGGTGGGGTCACTTCGCTGAGCAGATCGTCCCACACGGCGCGATTGTGTTCTTCGTGAAAGAAATCACCCAGCGCCTCGACCACCGCACCACCGATGCCGTCGATGCTGGTCAAGGCCGCCAGTGCCTCGGCTTCTCCCGCGTGCGCCCTTTCGGCAGTCGCGCGCAGCACGGGCAACTCATGGAAGTTCTTCATCAGGTCGCGCGCGGTCACCGCGCCGACGTGGCGGATACCGAGACCGAACAGCAACCGCGCTGCATCGGGCGACCGCTTCGCCTCGATACTGGCGAGGAGGTTGTCGACCGACTTTTCCTGCCAGCCCTCTCGCCCGATCAGGTCACCACGATGGTCGCGCAGGCGGAAGATGTCCGCCGGCCCGCTGGCGAGCCAGCCCAGCTCCATGAATTCGGCAATGCTCTTTTCGCCCAGGCCCTCGATGTCGAGCGCGGCGCGGCTGACGAAATGCCTGAGCCGTTCGAATTGCTGCGCCTTGCAGATCAGCCCGCCGGTGCAGCGCACATCGACCTCGCCGTCCTCGGCTACGGCCTCGCTGCCGCAAACCGGGCAGTGGTCGGGGAAGACAAATGGCTCGCGCTCCACATCGCGCGTCAGGTTCTCGACCACTTGCGGGATCACGTCTCCCGCGCGCTGGATCACGATGCGATCACCTGGGCGCACGCCCAGCCGCCCGATCTCGTCGCGGTTGTGCAGTGTGACGTTGGTCACCGTCACCCCGCCAACCAGCACCGGGGCGAGGCGACCCACCGGGGTCAACTTGCCCGTGCGGCCGACCTGGATGTCGATCGCCTCCAGCGTCGTTTCCGCGCGCTCGGCGGGAAATTTGTGCGCCAGTGCCCAGCGCGGCGCCTTGGCGACGAAACCAAGCCGCTGCTGCCAGTCGAGCCGGTCGACCTTGTAGACCACCCCGTCGATTTCATAGGGCAGGTCAGGCCGGGCCCTGCCGATCGCCGCATAGCGCGACAGCAGGCCTTCGACCCCATCGACCTGCACAAACAGCGGCGAGATCGGAAAACCCCAAGCGCGCAGGATCTCGACCATGCCGTGCTGCGTCGTGCCGGGTATGGCGGATGCCGCACCCCAGCCATGCGCCCAGAAGCGCAATGGGCGCTGCGCGGTGACATTGGCATCCTTTTGCCGCAGCGAGCCCGCCGCAGCATTTCGCGGGTTGGCGAAGAGCTTTCCGCCCACCTCTTGCTGCGCCGCATTGAGCGCGGCAAAGGCCTGTTTTTCCATGTAGACCTCGCCGCGCACCTCGAACACAACGGGCGCATTTCCGCGCAGCATTTTCGGGATGTCGGCAATATGCTGAACGTTCGCCGTCACGTCCTCGCCAACCTGACCGTCGCCGCGAGTAGCCGCGCGCACCAGCACGCCCTTTTCGTAGCGCAGAGAACAGGACAGGCCATCGATCTTGTCCTCCGCGGTGAAGGCGATCACCTCGTTCTCGGGCAAGGCAAGGAAGCGCCGCACGCGTGCTACCCACTCCTCGACCTCTTCGGCGGAAAAGGCGTTGTCGAGGCTCATCATGCGAACCTCATGCGTCACCTTGCTCAGCGGCGACGCGGCAATCGCAAAGCCGACCTTGCGCGATGGGCTGTCGTCGCGAACGAGATGCGGGAACGCAGCCTCGATCGCGGCATTGCGCCGCACCAGCGCATCATATTCCGGGTCGCTGATCTCGGGCGTGTCTTCGGCGTGATACAGCCGGTCGTGATACGCGATCGCCTTGGCCAGCCGCATCAGCTCGTTGGCAGCATCGGCTTCGCTCATGTCCACAGGCACAGTTTGGTCGATTCCCATGACGCAGGCTATGCATGAGCCTGCGCGGCGCGAAAAGTGCCGCTGTTCAAGGTCGCACAATCGGAAGGGGGAAGCCGATGATCGATCGCTATCTCAAGATCCTTGCCTGCCTGATCATCGGGTCGATGGCCCTGGTCTATGTCGCGCACAATATCGCCAACCTCGGCGCGGCCTATGAATTCTTCGTCTACGTGACGAGCCACCAGGGCCAGGAAGCCTATCCGGTCACGCTGTTTCCCGTGCCGCATCCGGCATTGGTGATCGCCGCGATGGCGCTGGTGTTCGGGCTGGAACTGGCCGCAGGCTACTTCTGCTTCCGCGGGGCATGGGCCATGTGGCGGGCGCGAACCGGGAAGACAGAAGCATTCCAGTCGGCCAAGCGACTGGCGAAGATCGGGCTCGGTTGCGCCATCGCCAATTGGTGGGGCCTGTTCCAGGTGATCGCCGTGGCAGGTTATCAATTGTGGCAGATGCCCAATGGCCAGGGACCCGACCATGGCTCATGGGTGTTCGGCGCGATGGCCATGCTGACGCTGATCTACCTCAGCCAGCGCGAAGCCGAGGCCTGACCGGGCGTCAAGCCTCGCCCATGCCGAGCGGTCGTGTCTCGACGCGCGTACCGAAACCGGCAATGAGAGGCCGCCCCTTGGTGATCGCATCCTGCACCGAGGGGAGCGACAGGCTGGCGGCGTGATCCGCCTTCGAACGCCACACTTCGGTAATCCAGATGCCGTCGGGATCGGCCAGGTCTTCGGCAATGATATAGGCAAGATTACCCGGCATGCCTTGCGTACCTTCAAGCAGATAGCCAACCAGTTCGGCGCGCTTGCCCGGTGCGGCCTTCATCTGGCCGACGATCCCGTAGAGTTCTTCCATTGCCCCGGTACCTTCCGTCGTCGTGGTGCAAGCCGTCAGCAGTGCCGCGGCGGAGAATCCGACGAATTCACGTCGGTCGAATCCGGAGCCGGTCAAACCCCTTCCAGCAGCCTGTCCGCCTGCGCCCTCGCCTCAGGCGTAACTTCGGCGCCACTGAGCATGCGGGCGATCTCTTCCTGCCGCCCGGCCTCGTCGAGCAGCACCACGCCGGTGCGGGTCACCGTGCCCTCCGAAGACTTCGCGATCATGTAATGCGTGCGCCCGCGCGCGGCGACCTGCGGCGAGTGGGTCACCGCGAGCAATTGCCCGTCCGCCGCCAACCGCGCCAGGCGTTCGCCGATCGCGCTCGCCACCGCGCCGCCCACGCCGCGGTCGATCTCGTCGAAGATCACCGTCGCCGCGCCGCCCTGCTCGGCCAAGGCGACCTTGAGCGCGAGGATGAATCGCGACAGTTCGCCGCCGCTGGCAATCTTGTTGAGCGGCGCAAAGTCCGCACCGGGATTGGTGGCGATGAGGAATTCGACCGTATCGATGCCATGCGCCCCCCAGCGCTCTTCCGGCTGTTCGGTCACCGCGGTACGGAACCGCGCGGCATCTAGCTTGAGCGGAGCCAGTTCGCGGGCAACCGCTTCGTCGAGCCGCAGCGCCGCGGCTACACGGTTGGCATGGAGTGCTTCGGCCTCGGCGCGATAGCGTTGACCGGCATCCTTGGCCGCCGCTTCGAGCGCGTCGAGCTCTGCCTCACCGCCTTCGATGGTCTCGAGCGCCTTGCGGAATTCGCGCATCTTCTCGGGCAATTCGTCGACCTCGCAGCGATGCTTGCGGGCGAGCGCGCGCAGGTCGAACAACCGCGTCTCCGCCGCCTCGAGCGCCTGCGGGTCATACTCCAGCGCCTCGGCAGCCGCCTGCAGCTTGTCCTCCGCCTCCCCCGCTTCGATGACCGCGCGGTCGAGCGCGGCCAGCGCTTCGGCCAATAGCGCATGTTCGGGCGCGATCCGGTCGAGCCTGCGTGCCGCCACGCGCAGCGCGGCGAGCGGCGAATCCGAACCCTCCCAGATGTGCCGCAGTTCCTCGAGATCGCCCGAGAGCTTCTCGCCCTTCTGCATCGACGAGCGGGTTTCAGCGAGCCGCGCCTCTTCGCCGGCTTGCGGTTCGAGCGCGGTGAGCTCGGCCAGATGCGCGAGCAAAAGGTCCTGGTCGGCCTTGGCGGTTTCGACGGCCTCGCGCGCCTCGGCCAGCCGGTCTTCGGCATGACGCCACTTGCGCCAATATTCCTCGACCCGGCCCGCCTCGGCCCCGGCGTAGCGATCGAGTAGCGCCCGGTGGCCGCGCGGGTTGACCAGGCCGCGATCGTCGTGCTGGCCGTGCAATTCGACCAGAAACGGTGCGAGTTCACGCAACAGGCCGGCGCTGACCGACTGGTCGTTGACGAAGGCCTTGCTCTTGCCGTCGGCCTTGAGCTGGCGACGCAGGATAAGCGGCTCGCCCTCCTCGATCTCGAGGTCGGCGTCGTCGAGCAGATCTGCGATCCCCGCGGGCAGCACGGCGAATTCGAAGCTGGCGGTGACGCTCGCCTTGTCCTCGCCCGCGCGAACGAGCCCGCTGTCGGCACGATTGCCCAGGACCAGGCCAAGCGCGTCGAGCAGGATCGACTTGCCTGCCCCCGTCTCGCCCGTCAGCACGCCGAGCCCACGCCCGAAGTCGAGCTCGAGCGCTTCGATCAGCACGATATTGCGGATGGCGAGCCTGGTCAGCATCGCTCGATTCTCTAGCGCAGCGCGAGCGGCGCGTCACCGCCCGCATCTTCGATACAAACAGCTGCGCGTAAACCTAAGCTTATCCAATTTTCGTTACCCAGATCGGCGTGAACCCGCGACGGATTCTCGAGGGGCTCGCCAGCCCACAGGTTCCCGCGCATCTGCGCGACGATTTCGTGCGCCTGACCGCCCGCCATTTGCGAGGTCAGGCCAGCCTGATGTTCATCGGCTATCTGCTCAGCCTGCCCTTCGTCGTGCTGGCCGCACCGCGCGGTGCCAGCGACCTGGTTGCCTGGGGCCTTCCCGGCCTGGTCCTGGTGCTCAGCCTGACCGGTCTATGGCTGTTGCGGCAGCGAGTAGAGGCCGAAACGCCTCTGATCGTCGCCCGGCGCGTGCTCAACCATGGCTGGAAGGTCAGCACATTCATTGCGGCGATCGGCAGCGTCTGGGGCCTGGCGAGCTGGGCAGCCGCCCCGCCCGAAGTCAGGATCTATTACCCGGCGATCATGTCGCTCGGCACGCTTTCGATGGGGTACTGCCTGGGCACGGTTCGAACGGCCACGGTGGGTGCCCTGGCGGTCACGCTACTGCCGGTCATCGCAGCGCTCCTCCTGTTCGGCACTGCGCTGGACGCGCTGTTCGCGGCGATGCTGGTCATCGCAGGAGGGTTCCTGCTGCTGATGATGGGCCGCCAGCAGCGGTTGATGCTGGAGCTGGTCGAAGAGCGCCAGCGTTCGCGCGCGATGGCACTGACCGATCCGCTGACCGGTATCGGCAATCGTCGTGCCCTGCTGGAGGCCTTCGCGAAGCTTTCCGAGAGGCGGGAAACCGCCCGCCTGATGGTGATCGACATCGACAACTTCAAAGCAATCAACGACCGCTTCGGCCACGCCATCGGCGATACGGTGCTCGAGGCCTTTGCAACAATATTATCCCGCCATGCCCGCGGATCGATCCATGTCGCGCGGCTGGGCGGTGAGGAATTTGCCCTGCTCGGTCCAAGCAGCGTGCTCGACCCCGCCCTGGCGCTGCAACTGCTCGCCGAAATCCGCAATGCGATGATGCCGCATGACGAACAGCTCACCGCGAGCATCGGAGTGGCCGAGCTGCGATTGCGCAGCTCGGAGGACTGGAACAGGCTCTACTCCAGCGCCGACCGGGCCCTTTATGCAGCCAAGCGCGATGGTCGCAATCGCGTGGTTTCCGGTGAACCAGGCGATGACGAAGACTTGCAGGACACTGCCTTCCTCACCCGCAGCGCCTGAAACGGCGCCGCAACGGCCCCAACGCACAAAAATTACACAAATCATCGATTAGCAGTTATTTAGATATTTCCGGACTAATACTTGCCGCATGGCTTCGAAAGCTCAGAGCTGGCTCGACCGGGCGATCCCCGATCTCCCCGATGCGATCCGGGACGACTACTTCGTGCACGCCGCGAAGGAGCTGCAGCGCCAGTCGCCCTGGTTGTTCCGGGCGATGTTCATCAATTCGATCATCGCCATGGTTGCCGGGGCGGAAGCCGCGCACCCCTTCGTCCGCTATGCCCTGCCCACTTTGATGGCGTGCTATTGCGTCTTCTCCTTGTTTGTCTTGCGCAGCGATTGGCAGTTCGATGCCAAGCCCTGGCGTGCGCGCAAGTTCCTGTTCGAATCCTCACTTTCCTCCTGTTTCGGCGCGCTCATCTGCACCAGTTGGTGCATCCTCAGCTGGCTTGCCGCCCCGGTCGAAGCGCGAATGCATTTCCCCATCATCCTGGTCATGGGGGGCATCGCCACTGCCTTTTGTCTCTCGAGCGTGAAAATCGGGGCGATCGCCAATCTGGTCATCGACCTGGTGCCCATATCGCTACTGATGATGTTCTCCGGCAATCCCGCCGAGCTGGCAGCGGCACTCAGCCTGGCTTTGGCCGGAGGCTTCCAGTACATCATGATCAGCGCAAACCAGTCGCGCATAATCCAGCTACTGACGCTGCAGCAGCAGGCGCGCCAGCAGGCCCATACCGATCCGCTGACCGGCCTGGCCAATCGCCGTGCCGTCTTCGACCGCCTGCGGCATCCGACGCTGAAAGACACGAATTGCGGGTTGATGATCATCGATATCGATCACTTCAAGGCAATCAACGATGAGTGGGGGCATGAAATGGGCGACCAGGTCCTCTGCGAGATCGCCGAGATCATCGCCAGCCACGCGATTCCCGGCGTGCTGCCCGCCCGGATCGGCGGAGAGGAATTCGCCCTGCTTGGTCCCGTCGAAAATGTAACCGGGCCTCACGCCCTGGCGCTGCTCCAGGATGTGCGAACCGCTCCCATGCCGAACGGCCAGCAGGTCACGGTCAGCATTGGCCTGTCGGAGGGCGTGATTTCCTGCGAAGAGTCGTGGCGCAAGCTGTACCAGCGCGCCGACGCGGCGCTCTACCGTGCCAAGAGCGAAGGCCGGAACCAATTATGCCAGGGCGATTCCAACTTCGAAGGGCCCTGTTCAGGCAAGCAGTTGCTCGCTGAACCGCCAGTCATGGCAAGAAGCCGGATCAGGTCGCGCTGACACCTGCAGCGTGCTCCTGCACGAGACCGAAAGCCTTTTCGTACCACTCGCTACCGGGGTAGTTGGCTCCCAGCACAGCGGCGTATTTGACCGCTTCGGAAGGAATGCCCAGCGCCAGGCTGGTCTCAGTCAGCCGATAAAGCGCTTCGGGAACGTGGCTGGTGGTCTGGTAGTTGTCGACAACGTTCTGAAAACGGATCTGCGCGGCGATCCACTTGCCCGACTTCTCGTAATAGCGGCCGATTTCCATTTCCTTGCCGGCCAGATGGTCCTGCACAAGGTCGATCTTCAGCCGCGCATCGGCGGCGTACTGCGTCGTCGGAAAACGTCGATTGACCTCCTGCAAGGCAGTTAGCGCCTGCTCGGTAATCTTCTGGTCGCGCTGCACATCGCTGACCTGCTCGTAATAGCAGAGCGCGATCAGGTAATAGGCGTAAGGCGCATCCTTGTTGCCCGGATGGATCGACAGGAAGCGTTGTGCCGCCTGGATTGCCGGATTGTATTCCTGAGCGACATAGTTGCTGAAGGCGCCCATCAACTGCGCGCGGCGCGCCCAGGGCGAATAGGGATGCTGGCGTTCGACCTCGTCGAACAGGGCTGCCGCAATCTTGGGCGCCCCGCCGTCGAGCCGCCGCTTTGCTTCCGCATAAAGTGTTTCAACGTCGCGAGCGACATAGGCCGTGTTCTTGAGGTTATCGCCCCCGCCCCGGCTCGCGCAGCCGGCGCTCAGGACGCTGGCACCTGCTACGAATGCGGCGAGGAACAGCTTGTTCTTGGAGTGCGAAGGGGTCGTCATGCGGCAAGCCTATAACCAGCCCCCTGCTGAACGCCAAGTGAAGTTCGCGGTCCTGTCCCCTGCCGAGCTCGGCTCCGTTCCATTAACCAAAGCCCAAAATCAGACGCTAACCGATCAGCTTGGATACCAGTCGCAGGCCGATGAGCCATCACGGGGTTAATATGATGACTTTCCTGAAGAAATTCTACAAGGACGACTCCGGTGCCACCGCAATTGAATACGGCCTCATCGTTGCGCTGATCGCTGTCGCCGCGATCACGGCATTGCAGAGCACAGGTACCGAGTTTTCGGGCACCTTGAACAAAGCTAGCACCGCAATGGCTGCGGCCTAACCCAACCGACGGATTCTACCCACTTCATCGCGGTGCCGGCCAGTCCGGCTCCGGCTTGCCGCGTGTCTTCCATAGCGAATAGAGCACGCCGGCCGCAATCAGCGCTGCGGTCACGGCAAGACTCAACCACGGCGGGAATTTACCCCCGCTCAGCAGGAAATCGCTGACGAAGATCTTCGAGCCGATGAACACCAGTACCGCGGCCAGGGCATACTTCAGGTAGTGGAAACGATGCACCATCGCCGCGAGGGCGAAGTAGAGTGCACGAAGACCCAGAATCGCAAAGATGTTGCTGGTGTAGACGATGAACGTGTCGGTGGTGATCGCAAAGATCGCCGGCACGCTATCCAGCGCGAACACCAGGTCGGCCAGGTTGATCACCACCAAGGCAAGGAAAAGCGGGGTCGCCGCGCGAACCAGCTTGCCTGTCTTCTCGTCCTCCACTTTCACGAAGAAGTGCTGGTCGTGGAGTCCGGGCGTCACGCGCATGTGGCGGCTGATGAACTTCACCGCGGGATTGTTCGCCACGTCCATCGGCTCATCGCCGGCAAAGAACATCTTGATCCCGGTTACGATCAGGAAGGCAGCGAAGATGTACAGCACCCAATAGGCTTCGGCGAGAAGCGCAGCCCCGCCCGCTATCATCAACCCGCGCAGAACGATCACCGCCAGGATACCCCACAGCAGCGCCCGGTACTGGAACTTCGCCGGAATGGCGAAATAGGTGAAGATCAGGCTGATCACGAAGACGTTGTCGATCGACAGCGCCTTCTCGATGAAGAAGCCGGTGAAATAGGCCATCCCGGCCTCGCCGCCACGCTCGAACCACACCCAGACACCGAAGGCCATGGCTACCGTAATGTAGAAGGCGGATAGCTTGAGGCTCTCCTTGATCCCGAGCTCGCGGTCCTCCTTGTGCAGGACGCCGAGGTCGAACACCGTGAGCAACGCGACTATGGCAAGGAAGGCCACCCAGAACCACGCCGGGGTACCGAGCCAGTCGGCGGTAAGGAATTCCATCATCTCATGTCCCTGTTTGCCGGTCCCTGTACCGGGACCCTGTGTAGCCGCGGCGGCATCGCGATGGGGGAGGCGAGCCGCCGCGACCGCGCTGGACGCGCCGACGCCATCAGGCCGTCACGCGACGCTGCGCAATCCGATTGAGCGCGTGCTTGACGCGCAGCTTGAGGTGGGCGAGCCGCGACAGCTCCAAGCGATCGGGGCGCAGCTTGCGCAGTTCCAGGCGCAGGCGTTCGTCGATCCGCTGGTGGATCTGGGTCAGTCGAAACATTCGGGCCGTCATCGTAGTCTCCGATTGGAAGCTATAACGATCGGACAGCCGATACGGCCGAAGGGCTGGTAGGAGGGGGGAAAGGGGCCCGCCAGCTCGCATCGGCATGTCCGATGCGGTCCGACATCACGGGGGTCTTTCGACCACCCGCCAGAGGGGCCCGGTCCGCCACGCAATAATGGGCAGGCGCCGAATTGGTTTCAAGTGGGGCCAAAGTTTTTTCGACCGGCGGCATATGGCGTCGGTCAAGCGATCGCTTCGGGGGCATCCCACAACAGGTGGCGCGTTTCGAGAGGAACCAAATTTGCGCTGCGCACGATCTCCCCATGCGTGCGATAGCCCAGCAACTGCTCCGCATCGGTATCGGGATTATGGGTCAGGACCCGGATCTCCTCGGATGTAAAATCGCTCAATCCTCGCGCCCGCTCGGTCCCTCCCGGATCGTAGACATGGAGCACGTCGCCCCGGGTGAAATCGCCTTCCATGGAGAGCACGTCCTCGCGCCGGATGGAGCGCTTCCTGCTCGCCAGTTCATCCGCGACCGCTTCGGAAACCACGAGACTACCAGCCATCTGCAGGCGGTTGGTGATCCAGCTGTCCCAACTGGACTGAGGATCGGGATGCGCCGTGATGCGAGTGGCCCGTCGCTCTCCATCCAACACGGTCGACAGCGGCTTGTCTGCATCGCCGCGAGCGATCCAGGTGGTGCAGCCGGCCTCCTGCGCCATGTTCGCGGCCTGGAGCTTGGTGGCCATGCCGCCCGTGCCCAGCACACTCTTGCCCCGGGTGGCTTCCATGTACTGCGAGACATCGACCACTTCGGGCACGAACTGCGCATCCGGATCATCGGGATTGCGATCGTAGAGTCCGTCAACCCCGGTGAGGATAATGAGGTCCCTCGCCTCGATCATCTGCGCGACCTTGGCGGCCAAGCGATCATTGTCGCCCACGCGGATTTCCTCGGTGGTGATCGAATCGTTTTCGTTGATGATCGGGACCACGCCCGCTTCGAGCAGGCGATGCACGGTATTGCGAGTGTTGAGAAAGCGGCGATGGTCTTCGAAATCCCCCAGCGTCAGCAGGACCTGCGCGATTTCCAATCCGAACTCGTGCCCCACCTGGCGATAGGCGTTGAGTAGCAGCGGCATGCCGCAGGCTGCCGCCGCCTGCTTGTCGGACACGCCCGCACTTTCCAGCGTCTCGCCGACAATGCGCAAGCCAAGTGCTACCGAACCCGACGAACAAATGATCACCTGGGCCCCCGTGCTGCGCAGGCGCGTGACATCTTCCATCAGCCGTTGCAGAAAGCCGAAACGCGGCGTGAGCAAGTCCTGGTTGGCCAGCAATGCCGAGCCGATTTTGACAACAATATTCCGTCTTCCAGTCACATTTAAATATCCGTTCGGGTTGAAATTTACGGCACACAATCTAGGTAGCCCTTGTGCGGTGCACAACCACGTCTTTCAGGTATTTTCTAAACGAAATACCAAGCAATATAAAAGTAGTAATTACCACACATTACTTACTGTTGATTTATTAGTGGGGATGTAGACATAAAGTACTCTAAAGTCTTGATGATCGGATGCGGCAAGATGGGTGGCGCTCTTCTTTCGCATTGGATGAGCGGTGGTGAGGAATTCACTATCGTCGACCCAATACTCGACGCTGTGCCTAGTGGCGCGCGCCTGGTGCGCGACCGGTCGGCCGTCTCCGAGGAGCGGTTCGATGTCGTCGTCGTCGCCATCAAGCCGCAGATGATCGACGAGGTCATGCCCGCCTACGCAGCATTGCTGGCGGGTGGCGGATATGCGCTGTCGATCGCGGCCGGGTGCTCCATCGCGCGACTTTCCCGCCTGCTGGGTGGTGCGCCGGTCGTACGCGTGATGCCCAACCTGCCCGCGGCCGTGGGCAAGGGGGTTAGCGGCGTGTGTGCGGGGCCCGGTGCCACCGGCGCAGCCCTCGCCCATGCCGAGGCGATGATGCAGCGGACCGGAACCGCGGTCATCGTCGACGACGAGGACATGATCGATCACGTCACGGCCGTCTCGGGCTCGGGCCCGGGCTATGTCTTTGAGTTCGCCCGCGCCTATGTCGAAGCCGCGATCACGCAGGGCTTCACCCCGACGGAGGCGCGCGCCATGGTGCTCGGTACGATCGACGGTGCGGTGGCGATGGCCTTGGCGGATGACACCACCGACCTCGCCGAGCTGCGCAATTCGGTGACCAGCAAGGGCGGGACCACCGCGGCCGGCCTTGCCACGCTGAACGGCGACGGCCAACTTTCGCAGCGGCTTCGCGAAACGCTCGAAGCCGCGTACAATCGTGCGGTCGAGTTGCGTTGAACCCAGCTCCCGCCGACCACAATGAACCTACGAGTGCCCCATGACTGACCAGACCCCCGATCCCCGCATCCACGTCCACGAGTTGGGCAGCCGCGCGCGCCAGGCGGCCAGGGGTCTTGCCGCGGCGAGCACCGAAGCCAAGAACGCTGCACTACGCGCCGCCGCGCAGGCGCTGCGCGAGCGGACCGATGAGCTGATCGCCGCCAACGACCGCGATGTCGCCAGCGTCGCCGGGAGCAAGCCCGACAGCTTCATCGACCGCTTGCGACTGACTCCTGACCGCATCGAAGGAATGGCCACCGCGCTGGAGGATATCGCCGCCCTGCCCGACCCCGTCGGTCGCGTGCTGGCGACTACCGAACGGCCCAATGGCCTCGTAATCGAACGCATCGCCGTGCCGATCGGGGTGATCGGCATGATCTACGAATCGCGCCCCAATGTGGGCGCCGATGCCAGCGCCTTGTGCCTCAAGAGCGGCAATGCGGTGATCCTGCGCGGGGGTTCGGAAAGCCGCCATTCGACCCGCGTGATCGTCGACTGCATGCAGGCGGGCCTTACCGCGGCGGGCCTGCCAGCCAATGCGGTGCAGGCGATCCAGACACCCGATCGTGAAGCCGTCACGGCGCTGCTTGAGGCGGTCGAACATGTCGACCTGGTCATCCCCCGCGGCGGGCGCGGGCTGGTCGAATTGGTGCGCGACAAGGCCAAGGTCCCCACGCTCCTCCACCTCGACGGCAATTGCCACACCTATATCCACGCCAGCGCCGATCTCGACAAGGCGGCGCGCGTGGTCCGCAATGCCAAGCTGCGCCGCACCGGCGTGTGTGGGGCGACCGAGAGCATCGTGGTCGACCGCGCGGTGGCGCAGGATTTCATCCCCCGCCTGGCGACGATCATGGCCGGCGATTGCGAGCTGCGCGGCGACGCCGACGCGGTTGCGCTGGACAGCCGCATCCTCCCCGCCAGCGAGGAGGACTGGGGCACCGAATATCTCGACCCCATCGCATCGGTGAAGGTGGTCGACGGGCTCGACGAAGCCATCGTCTGGGTCGATACGCACAGCTCGCATCACACCGACGCGATCATGGCGGAGGACGCGCAGGCCGCGCGCCGCTTCATGGCGGCGATCGACAGCGCGATCGTGATGCACAACGCGTCCACCCAGTTCGCCGACGGCGGCGAATTCGGGATGGGCGCCGAAATCGGCATCGCCACCGGCAAGATGCACGCCCGCGGACCGGTGGGGCTCGAACAGCTCACCAGCTTCAAGTATCTCGTCCATGGAAGCGGGCAGGAACGCCCCTGAAACATTGCGGCCAGGCGTTAACCATCCCGTAAATCCGCCGCACTACTTCCTTCCCAAAATATAAGGGGAGGATAATTCGTCGATGGGTCGCGCCACCATTTCGCAAAACCGCATAGACACCGAAGAACGGAAGAGGTTCTTCGCCATCGGTGCCTATGAAGAGCAGTTGCTCACCCAGATCTGGTCTGAAGTAGAATCGCATCTGGACTGGATCATGGAGCCGATGCAGGCCCGCCTCGAAGGGCAGGTTGCCGACGGAACCATCGCCGCCGACTTCAATGTCATGGGCGCGGTCGCCGCGCTGCGTGAATGCATCATCACCCATTTCGGGCGACCGCTCGATGAGCAGTGGATGAAAGTGGCCGCAGGTGTCGGCAACTGGATCACCGCCAATGAAACCGACCCCTATCGCGTGATCGGCCTGATGCACCTGTCGTTCACGCGTGTGCAGGCGCTCGCCGTCGAGAATGCCCGCGACGCGGAGGACCGTGCCCATCGCCTGAGGGTTCTAGGTGCGGTCAATCTCATGGGCACCGAACTCGCGGTCACCCGGGTCAACCGCATCGCGCGCTACCGGGAAGCGGAGCGCCGCAATGCGATCGCCGAGCGCATGCGAACCAATATCGCCACATTGGTGTCCGAGACCAATCGCCGGGGCGCACAGATGGCCAAGGTCGCTGGCCATGCAAAGCAGTCGACCCATGCACTGGTGTCGGATGCAACGGATATCGCCATGGCGGCGGAACAATCGGCGCAGGTCATGGTCAATGCCGCGCGCGAATCCGCCGAACTGGTCGAGAGCATCGACGGGACCCGCAACTCGGTCGATGAAATCAGCCGGGTCAGCCAGGATGCCGCGCGCGAAGCAGACGGCGCGAGCGAGGTGATCTCGGCGCTGAGCCAGCACACCCGCGAAATCGAAAGCGTCGTCGCCATGATCCGCGGCATCGCCGACCTGACCCGCATGCTGGCGCTCAATGCCACGATCGAGGCGGCTCACGCCGGCGAGGCCGGACGCGGCTTCGCGGTGGTGGCCGAAGAGGTCAAGGCGCTGGCCCGCCAGACCGAAGCGGCGACCGACGAAATCGTGCGCCAAGTCGCCGGGATCCAGTCATCGGGCGGCCACACGGTCCAGGCAAACCTCGTCATCGCGCAGAGCATCGGCCAGGTATCGCAATCGACCGCCACTTTCGCGCAGACCATGGATCTCCAGCTGGAACAGGTCACAACCATCGCCAGCATGATCGACGAGACCGCGATGACCGCGCGCGCCATGGCCGACACCGTCGGCTCGATCCGCACCGCAGTCTCGCGCGTCGACGAGCAGGCCAATCAGATCGAAAGCGCCTTCGCGGAAGTCCATCGCCAGCTGGCGCAGCTGGAAAACGAAGTCGACGCCTTTCTGCACGATATCGCGGCCTGAACAGACCGCCCGCCCCTGTCTGGAGCGGGCGGAAGCCGGTCCGGTTCAGATATTCGTACTACTTGGGATCAGGCTGGGCTTGAGGAAGGGATAAGGTACGCGCCGCGTCGCGTTTTCGGCATCGATCGCCGTTTCGACCGCCGCCAAGGCCGCCTGGAAACCGGCCAGTGGCCCCTCAACGTGCGGATCCAGGAACCACGCTGGATAGGGTGCATCGTGCGACTTGTAGTCGCCTAGCGGGCGATAATAGAGCGATCCCAGCAGGTAGAGCACCTTGAGCTGTTCGAGGGCGATATCAAGCGTTGGCATCAGCTCCAGCCAGTCGCTCTTCGCCTGGCCGGTGAAGGACGTCGGCAGCGCCTGCCACAAGGCGCCGGTCACGGCGGGCGCAAACTCCATCACCGCCTTCTGCGGAAAATTGACCGCTGCATGCTGCGCGCTGGCGGTGAAGATGATCATGGTGCAGGTGTCGACCAGTTCCGCGATCGTCTGCGGCCCGGGGAAGCCATCGACCTTGCCGGTACCGGCGATCTCCGCCGCCCAGGCGGCCAACTCGTAGTCGCCGCTCACCGCCGCATCATCGGCATAGTAGAGCGCGAGATAGGCCAAGACCCAATCCTGGATTGCGGTCCACACGCGCATCCCATCCACCGCATAGGGGTAGTTCGTCAGCATGGATGACGCACCAAACCCCCGCGCTGCAAGATCGTTCGGCAGCATCTTGTCGGTAAAGTTGAACGACAGGCGTGCCGCGGCTGCCTGCGCCTGGCTGCTGGTGATCGTCCCGGCAAAGATCTCGTCGATCGGGCCGCCGGCGGTGATCAGGCTGGTTGCGGCGGCGTAGTTGATGAACATCGTACCTTCGAAATGCGGCAACAGCAGTGCCCACACCGGGTGCAGGTTGGCGAGCTGGCGATGCGTTGCAACCGCGATCGCTTCGGTCACCAGATGGGTACGCGCAAGGTGCGCCACCAGTTCGTGGTAATTGCCGTCGGCAACCTGCACGATGAACTTGGCCATCTGCCAACCCCACTGCTCTTCGACGGCGAGCGACGGCGTGACGACTGGGCAACTGGCATCGCTCGGATCGCAACGGATCGCGATCGGGACCAGCTCTTGCGAGCCGGGCGGCAAGGCGAACAGCGCGATGGGCATATAGAGGTATTTGCCACTACCCGCTTCGGGCGCGATGACTGAAAGGTCCTTGTAGTCGCACTGGAATATCCGACCGGTAGCCAGGGCCTGGGCCAGCGTATCTTGCGTTACGATGGCGGCATATTGCGCTTCCGTCAAAGGACAGCCGCTTGGGATCTCGGTGATGGTCTCGATCAGCATGCAGTTCGGACCAGCGACGCGGAGCCGCGCGAATTCGAGGTCATCCAGCAATTGCCATGAAACCCCAGGACAGGAAATCGTGTCGAACAGGGCGCGATAATCCGCGATCTGCGGTGGCGAAGCAGCAGCGAGTGCAGCGTTCACTTTGCCCTGGGTGTTGAGCAACCCCTTCAGCGTGGCGACATGGCCCTTGAGCGCTTCGACCAACCTGTCTTCGACGAACTCCTCCGCCAGATGCTCGATCAGGCCGCCCTTGGGACAGTTCCCCGTGTTCGCATCGAATTTCGCCTGGATCGCCGCAACGTCGGCTGCAACAGCGGCTGCCAGCTTCTCGCCGGCATCTATCGCTTCCTGGGCGATCGCATCGCCTTGCTGGGCGTGGACCTGCTTCTGCACTGCAAGCACGTTCACGACCAGTTTGAGCAGGATCCCCACCAGCTTCAGGCCCCATTCGAGGTTGGGCTCCTCTTCCGAAGGCAAGCCCTTGACCACGGGAATCCCCGGCAGGGTCTGCACGTCCGAAGTCCAGCTATAGGTGGCCTGCGCGCTGGCCAGTTGTGCCTTGCGCTGGGCCTGGACCTGCGGCGTATCGTTCTGCGGAAGAGTGGGAGAAGCGGGTGCCTGCTGTGCCGTCATGTTCGGTTATCCTCTCGCCTTGCGCCGGAGAGGGCCCCCCGGCGGAATAAAGCCGCCGGTGAAGTGGCACGAATTCTTGAATAAATGATGGTTTTACTGGGAGATAAATTCGGGCGCGCTTGAATTCGGCGAATTCCCTTGGTCAGCGCCGCCCTTGCCCCCGCCCCCGCTTCTGTGGCAGTTTCACCGCGGGTTGAGGAGGGGTCTATGGCTAAAAGGCAGATAAGCGCCGCGATCATCGCGAGTATCGCGTTCGTGAGCGTTCCGATGGCGCCGCTTCACGCGGAATCGCTCGACGAACTCGATGCGATTTCCGACCGCTCGGTGAACGAGGAGGCGGCGCTGGACGATGCGCGGGCGCTAGCCGAGACCGGCGCACTGCTCGAAGCGATCGCGACGCTCGAGCGGATGCTCGCCGAGAACCCCAAATCGCGCGAAGGGCGGCTGCTGCATGCGCTCTACCTGTGCAAGGTCGACGACCGGCGCGGCGGGCTGGTCGAAATCGACAAGCTCAAGAGCAAGGAATTTGGCAAGAAACTGCTGAAGGAAGCACGCGGCCTGTGCGAAGCGCAACCGCAGGCGGAGGGTTGAACGATGGACCGCTGCCGCAATCTTGCCGCCGCGCTGATCGCCGGCACTCTCGTCCTCACCTCCTTTTCCGGCACACCGCTGATGGCGCAAGAGCGGGTCGAGGTGGGCAACGCCGCGACCGTCGTCGGCGACGTGCGCATGAGCAATCCGCAGATCACCAAGCCGCGCAAGATCGAGCGAAAGCAACGGCTCGCCTGGGGTGACATGGTCGACACGGCCAAGAAATCGCAGCTGCAGATCCTGCTGCTCGACCGCTCCACCTTCGGCATCGGCGCCAGCTCGCGGGTACGGATCGATCGTTACGTCTACGACCCGGAGAAGGGCCGGTCGGTCTTCATGACCATGATCAAGGGCGCTCTGCGCTTCCTCTCGGGTCGCCAGGGCGGCGAAAACAGCGCGGAGATCCAGTCGCCGTCGGGCCGCATCGGCATTCGCGGCACCGCGCTCGACATGCTGGTCGGTGAAAATGCCGAAGACATCGCGGAAGCGGAGGAAGCCGTCGGCAAGGTCGATAGCAACAAAGACGAAGCCACGCTGGTGGTGCTGCGCGGCCCCGGCGCCGCGACCGAAGGCGGGCTGACCGTCGGTCTCGCCGAAGTGACCGCTGCGGGACAGACGGTGGTGCTCGACCAGCCCGGGCTCGCGGCCTACATCCCGCGCAATGGCGCGCCGCCGATCGGTCCCTTCTTCATCTCCAATCCCGGCCTCGCCAAATTGCAGGACGAACTGGCGCCCGAAGTCGCACGCGCGGCGAAGGGCGGCAGGTTGCTCAAGGCCCTGCTGCCGATTGCCGGGGCGATCGCGATCGGCTCAATCCTCAGCGGGAACAAGGATGAGACTTCACCTGCCGGGCGCGTGCAGGATAGCCCGAACGACTATCCGACTTCCGACGTCCCGCCGCGTAGCCCCAACGGCTAGCGGCTACTTCGACGTCGCCTGATAGACCCCGTCCCAGCCGGGCCCGGGCGGCGAGGCCCTGAGATCGGCGATCCACTCGACGTAGTGCTCGCCCAGCGCAGCGACGCCGAAGCGCGCATAATCGACCTGCTCCAACGCCGCCTCGGCCGCATCCCAGTGCTGCGCGCGCAATTCAGACAGCATGTGGTTCTGCGCCTCGGCCAGGGCCGTGAACTGCGGGTCCAGCGCCAATATCTCGTCGCCCAGCAGCGCGAAGATCGTGTCCGGGGCATCGCGGCCGACCACGCGCACGCGGTCGATTTCGATCAGCGCGAAACCGCGCAATTCCGCCGCCAGTGTGCTGCCCACGACGATGGGCACGCCGTACTGCTTGGTCAGCCCCTCGAGCCGCGACGCCATGTTCACCGTGTCGCCGATCAGCGTGTAGGACAGCCGCTGGCGCGAACCCATATTGCCGACGCAGCACAGCCCGGCGTTGAGCCCGATGCCGATCTTGACCTCGCCCGGCCAGACCACGCCCTTGCGCGTGGGCATGGTGCGGTTCAGCTCCTCCAGCTCGGCAAGCATGGCCAGCGCGGCGCGGGCGGCGTGCTGCGGGTGCTCGGGATCGTCGAGCGGGGCGTTCCAGAAGGCGAGGATCGCGTCACCGATATACTTGTCGAGCGTCGCCTGGTGGTCGAGCAGGATGCGGCTCATCGGGGTGAGGAAATCGATCAGGAAGGCGATCACCTCGTGCGGGGCATAGCGCTCCGACAGGCGCGAAAAGCCGCGGATGTCGCACATCAGCACGCTCATCTCGCGCTCCTCGCCGCCGAGCTCGAGGCTGTGCGGGTCCTCGGCGATGCGGCGCACCATCTCGGGCGAGAGGTAACGGTCGAAGGCGGCGTGGATATAGGCGCGCTGGCGCTCCTCGCGGTAGAATACCGCCACGGTCTGCACCGCATAGACCACCAGCAGCGCGAGCACCGGATAGGTCGGGTCGAGCAGGTAATCGGCGCGGGTGAAGGCGAGCCAGCTGACCCCGACCACCAGCCCCACCCCGCCAACCGCCGCCAGCGCGCCGAATGCCGCGCCCAGCCGCGGCAGCACCAGCGCCAGCCCCACGCCGAGCAGCAGCACCAGCGCCAGCTCGAGGCCATAGGCCCAGTCGGGCCGCTCGAGGAAATCGCCGGCGAGGATCTGCCCCGCCGCCGCCGCGTGGACGTTGACCCCCGCGGTACGCTCGGCCAGCGGGGTGGCGACGAGGTCCTGCAGTCCCGCCGCGCTGCCGCCGATGAAGACGATCCGCCCCGCCACCGCCCGCGCCAGCTCGGCATCGGGCATGTCGCCCTCGATGATCCGCCAGGCGGGCAGCGTCGCATGCGCGGTGTGGCGGGCGAAGTGGACCCACATCTCGCCCGCGTCGTTGACCGGGATCACGTCCGCCCCGATCCGCAGCGATACCGCCGCGCCGGGCGCCTCCAGCGTCTCGCCGCTGCCGTCGCTGGTGGTCAGGTCGGGCGAGCCGTCGCCGCGCGCCACGCGCACCGCCTCGAGCCCCAGCGAGGGCACCAGCACTCCGCGATGGATCGCCACCAGCGGCGCGCGACGCACGATCCCGTCGGCGTCGGGCTCGATGCTGACGAAGCCATTGCCCTGCGCCGCCGCCTCCAGCACCGGCAGCGGCTGGATCGCCCCGTCATAGCGGCGCACTGTGCGGGTCGGCATGGTGCCGTGCAGGGTAAAGCCCGCCTTGGGCTCGATCGCCTCGCCATGTCCGCCGCGGTCGAGGAAATAGGCGGTCACCACCGGCGCCCCGGCAAAGCTGCGCGCGAGTAGCGCGTCATGCCCCGGCAGGTTCGCAAAGCCCTCGCCCAGCGCCAGCTCGGTCCCCAATCGGCGATGCAGTGCCGCAACTTCCTCGGGCGAAGTCCTGTCCGGTTCCGACAGCACGATGTCGAAGGCGATCGCCGCCGCCCCGGCACGCGCCAGCCGGTCGGTCAGCTCGGCCAGCTCGGTGCGCGGCCAGGGCCATTGGCCGAGCTTCGCGATCGAGGCCTCGTCGATGTCGACCACCGCCACGCGCGCCGCATCGGCCCCGGCGGGATCGCGCGGCGCGGCCTGCTGGTAGGCGTCGAACACCGCCAGCCGCACCCGCTCGAGCGCGCCGAGATCGGCCAGCTGCAACAGCACCACCAACGCCAGCGCGCCCAGCCCCGCCGCCAATGCGGGCGCATCGCGCAAAGCCCTGAGCCGCTGGAACATATGCCACCCTCCCCTGGGTGCGATCCTATTGCGCTTTCCCACCCGCGCAACCCTGCGCCCGCACTCTCTTAGTTAGTCTTGACTCTAATTAGTCTATACCCTAACTAATGTCTCGTAAGGGCCGGCGCCGCCGCGTGGCCATCGATGAACACAATCTGGAGATGATCATGGTTTTGAAAGCCAGCCTGACTGCCGCCCTCGGCACCGCCTGCGCGCTCCTGGTGGCGACGCCCGTCCTGGCAGGCGAGCCGGCGAGTACGGACCAGGTGGAGGCACCCGAACCAGCGATGCCGCAACCCGCGTTGTGGACCCTGCGTGACGAGGATACGGTCGTTCACCTGTTCGGCTACGCCAGCGCACTGCCGCCCGGCGCGGCATGGCGTTCCCCCGGCTTCGACGACCTGCTCGCCCACGCGGACATCGTCGTGCTCGAGAGCAATTCGACCGACCCGGCGGCGGCGAGCGAGGTCCAGTCGACGGTGAGGTCGCTCGGCATCATTGCCGATGGGACCACGCTCAGCCAGAAACTCGGCGAGGCGCAAGCCGAGGAGCTCGCAGCGATCGCTGCGGGATTGGGCCTGCCAATCGCGGCGCTCGACCGGCTCAGGCCGTGGCTTGCCGCGGTCCAGCTCGGCGTCGTCGCAGCGCAGCGCCAGGGCGACGACCTGGCCAATACGCCCGCGACCGTCATCGCCAGCGAAGCCGCGGCGAACGGAACCGAGCTCGTGGCGCTCGAAGGGCCGACCGACCTCATGCGGCGCATGGCTTCGCTGCCCGATGACGAGCAGGTCAGCTTCCTGATGCACGCGGCGCGGACGATCCGCGACGATCCCGACCAGTCCGCCCGCACCAATGCCGCGTGGCTGGCCGGAGACGTCGCCTCGCTCGCCGGGATCTTCCACGGGGATGGCGCCTGGTCGAGCAAGGCGGTCTATGACCTGATGCTGGTCAGCCGCAACGTCGCATGGCGACAGCAGATCGAGACCCTCCTCGAAAGCCGCACGGGTTCGATACTGGTCACGATCGGGGCCGGCCACCTTGCCGGGCCCGACAGCCTCGTCACCATGCTCACCGCGGCGGGATGGGACGTCGAGCGCGAGGCGCCCTGAAATAGTCCTTGTTTTCCGCCCGCGCCTGCGCGCCAGGTTTCTTGTTTTTCGAACCGACCTCCGTCGGTTCGTCCTCGCTAGATGTGCAGCAGGCTGCACCCGCTGCGGGCGGGCGCTTGCCCTTGCCGGGCCTCCACCGGCCCGGAAGACCCTCGCGATTTTCCTACTCGTTTGAATTGTGCTCCATCCTCGCAAATGGACGACAATTCATCTTCCCCTCCCTCACCCCACACCACCCTGCCCGCCTTCGCCCCGGTCCCGCGCCAGAAGGACCGCAGCAATGGGTGGAAGGCGGAAACCCAGCTCGCCTTTATCGAGGCGCTGGCCGATACGGGCAGCGTCACCGCCGCGTGCCAGATGGTCCAGCGCAGCACGCATGGCGCCTATCACCTGCGCCGCCAGCCGGGGGCGGAGGAGTTCGCCGCCGCGTGGGAGGCCGCGCTCGACCTCGGCGTGAAGCGGATCGAGGACACGGCGATGGACCGCGCGCTCAACGGAGTGGAGGTGCCGGTCTACTCCTATGGCAAGCTCGTCGGCACGCGCCGCGTGCACAATGACCGGTTGCTGATGTTCATGCTGCGCAACCGCGCCCCCGCGCGCTTTGCAGAGGGGCGGGCGAAGGGCATGAACGCCATCGGCAAGATGGAGGTCGAGCGGCTGAAGAAGCAGTGGCGCGCCGAGTGGGAGGCGGAGCGGCGCCGCGTCTCCCCCGCCGAGATCCGCGCGAGCATCGACCGCAAGGTCGAGGAGTTCCGCCAGCGGATAGAATGGAACCAAAGCCCCCGCACCCGCGCCGCCTGGGAGGAATACTGCCGCCTGCGCGACGAGGACGCAGCCAGTGGCTACAGCGCGCGGAACGACCCGGAACACCCGATGTATCGCGAGCGGGAGCCGGGTGTGGATGGGGAACGCACAGCGCCGAAGTTACCAGCGTCGGATGGGGCCCATGATTAGCGAAGTCGCGAGTCTAAGCGTCGAAGCCGTGAAACTCCCTGTGCCATGACAGGAACTGTGGATGCGGCCGGTATGCTTCCACATCGGGCGCCTTCAGTTTGCCAGTAGGATTCAAGACTGCCTCAACACCCTCGCGGTCATTCACCTTGCGATGAATGATGATTTCGAGATTGTCCTTGAAGCCGATCAGCCCACGGTCGAACATCCAATGAGCAGTCCCCGATAGCGCCAGCCCATTGCGCACGCTGTCCGGCCCGCCATGCTCAACTGGGCGGATGTGCGCAGCCTGTGCTTCCAAGCGACCGCCACCATTGACCAGCTTCCAGCCTGTTACCGCACACCGGCCATCATAGGCGTGCATCACTGCACGCCGGAACGCCCGGTCGCGGAATGGCTTGGAGACCAGTGACTGGACGATGGGCCGCTCAATTTCGAACGGGGCCTGATGCTCGCGGGCGCGATTCTCGTCGACGACTTCTTCGTCGGTGCGAGGCAGGAAGTCCTCATCCGGGAGTCCAAACGAAATGATGCGCGCAAAGTCCGAATGCGACAACGGGCGGACTGCCGCTTGTGCACGACCAGAGATTTTACCGACTTCGTTTAGAAGGCCGCTCTCAATGGGCAACCCATCAACCCGAAAAGGCACCTGCTCGGAGAAGTCAAGAAAACTCCCAGTCTCGATCATTGCGAGGAAATGATCGGTTCTCCTTGCATCTGGGATAATTTCAGCAATCTTGGCCACCGCAAAATATCCGCGGGAGTTTTTGACTTTCCCGGACTCTAGATAGATGATCCAATCACCGACCAATCGCTCGGCGCGACTGAGATAGATTTTCGGAAACTGGTAATGCACTTCGGGAATGTCGTCGTAGATTGACCCATCCTTGTGCATGAAAACGCCGAAGGTCATTGCTTTGCCGACTTAGTTGCAGCGAATGAAGCCTGCGCCTTCGCCATCAGGTCTGCCTGGTCATTATGTGGATCACCGGAGTGTCCCTTCACCCAGTCAATTCGAACCTTGCGACCTGTCGAAGCAGCTTCAAAGCGATCCCAAAGGTCCGCGTTCGCTTTCGCGATTTGCTTGCCGTTCGCAGTCCGTTCGACATATTGACTATCAGTGCGAATTACCAGGGGTCCCTTCGCATAATGCTCAAGTGCTTTTACAACAGCTAACAATTCCATTCGATTGTTCGTAGTTGATATTTCGTATCCAGACCCAGTTACGTCGCTGCCGTGAGTGACAAATGCCCAACCACCGGGGCCGGACGAAGTAGCACCCGACTTCTTCGAGCGACATATAGAGCCATCAGTTGAAACCGTGATAGACTTAGCGCTTACGTAGCGACCATCGACTTTAACTATTCTAGGGAGCTCATCGAACGTTTTGATGGGCACATCCGCAACCAAGCGCACGCCCCAAAGCCGCCTTTTACCCCTGTCATCAAGAGGGGCGCATTGCTCTCGAAAAAATCTTCTGAAATTCAGAAGCTCCTCGTCGATTTTCGCGTCAAGATCAAAGAATGTGCTTCGAGAATTGCAGTATGCAAACGACTGAGCCCACCCCGCAATAATGCGATCTACCAACTCCAGCGTCTGAATGTAGCGACTTTTGGCCGCGAAACTGTCACTACGCGCTTTGACGTCCTTGATCGCTGTGCGACCCGCCGCAAACTGCGCCCTGATTTTTTGGAGAAGTTCTTGTCTGGCTGCACGGGCCGGCTGCCAAAGTCCTGGCTCTATTTGATGGCCAAGAAAGATGATTTTCTCAGAAACTGCCCCGTAGTCCGCCTTCGCAGGATCACATTTTTCGCTGAATGGATTTTTGCAGTCGAGATTGAGCTCCTTGAGGGTTTGGACTGCTTGCCCGAAAACCGACCTGACCAAATCCTCACTCTTTCCTAGTATGACAAAATCATCGATAAATCGAACGCATACCGTCTCGTCACTATTCAACTGCTGATCGAAGCCGGAAAGCAATATGTTGCCAAACAAGGCTGACAGTGGGGACCCTTGCGCGACTCCCTCCTCGTTAGTCGGAAACACCGATCGATTTTCTCCGAGTGCAGTCTCGTTTGCCAAGGTAACTGTCGTCGCCTGATCAATCAGGGATAGAAACCTCTGATCAGATATTTGTTCGCGCATGTAGCCAATAACGGCCCGCCTAGGAATGTGATCGAAAAAGCCTGAAATATCTGATCGGACGAAATATGATTTACCATCCTCAAAGGCATCCAAAATTAGCTTGATGCCGTGAGGAACACTGCGATTTGGCACGCCTCCAACGCTGGTTGCGCACGAGTTAACATCTTTTACAAATTGACATCTGGTTTGCAGCGTATCGAGGATCGCGCGTTCGACAATTCTATTTCTTACAGAAGCAAGGACAATCCCTCGTTTCTTACCGCCTGCTTTGGACTTCAGAATTCCCGTTTGATAGTCGAATTCGAATTTTCCGTTTCTGAGAAGAGATTGGATTGAACGAATATTACGAACAGGATCTTCGTCGAAAGCTTCAACTGCGCTTCGAGTTTCAAATGATTTTGAGCTCAGTCCGTTAGAGCGTATATGACGCCACGCGGCGAATAGGTTATTCTGTTCCGACGCTATGTCGAAGAGTTTACCCATCTACTCCGCTCTCTGGTAGGCGATGCCGGACCCTCGCCTCACCTCTACAGCGTCCTATTGCTTGCCGGGACCTAAGTCAGCTACGCCTTCGTCGGCACCCCAGTGTCCAAGCTCGGCACTAACCCAAACAAGCTAATCACTGTAGCCGTGGCGCTCATTGAGTGCCCCAACCCTGTGGCCAGCTCAGCGAGTTCAAAATAGATGGTTTGCTCTCAAGATCAAGGGAATGGCAGCGCCGCTACCGGGGATTACTCCTCCCCCATCCGCAGCGCAGCAATAAACGCCTCCTGCGGGATACTCACATTCCCGTATTCCCGCATCCGCGCCTTGCCCTTCTTCTGCTTCTCGAGCAGCTTCTTCTTGCGGGTGATGTCGCCGCCGTAGCACTTGGCGGTCACGTCCTTGCGCAGCGCAGCGATGGTTTCACGGGCGATGATCTTGCCGCCGATCGCGGCCTGGATCGGGATCTTGAACAGGTGGCGCGGGATCAGGTCCTTCAGCCGTTCGCACATGCCGCGGCCGCGTTCTTCCGCCACGCTGCGGTGGACGATCAGCGATAGCGCGTCGACCGGCTCGTTGTTGACGAGGATGTTCATCTTGACGAGGTCGCCCTCGCGCAGGCCGATCTGTTCGTAATCGAAGCTGGCATAGCCGCGGCTGATGGACTTCAGCCGGTCGTAGAAATCGAACACCACCTCGTTCAGCGGCAATTCGTAGGTCACCTGCGCGCGGCCGCCGACATAGGTCAGGTCGGTCTGGATGCCGCGGCGGTCCTGGCACAGCTTGAGGATGCTACCGAGATATTCGTCGGGCGTGTAGATCACCGCCTTGATCCACGGTTCCTCGATCACCTCGATGCGGTTGGTGTCCGGCCAGTCGGCCGGGTTGTGCAGCATGATCGACTTGGCATCCTCGTTCTTCGTATGGCTGAGCTGGATGCGGTACTCGACCGAGGGCGCGGTGGTGATGAGATCGAGATCGTATTCGCGGCTGAGGCGTTCCTGGATGATCTCGAGGTGGAGCAGGCCGAGGAAGCCGCAGCGGAAGCCGAAGCCCAGCGCGGCGCTGCTTTCCATCTCGTAGGAAAAGCTGGCGTCGTTGAGGCGCAGCTTGGCTATGGATTCGCGCAGCTTCTCGAAATCGGCGGCGTCGACCGGGAACAGCCCGCAGAACACCACCGGCTGCACTTCCTTGTAGCCGGGCAGCGCGCTGGTCGCCCCGCCCTTCACCGTGGTGATGGTGTCACCCACGCGGGCCTGTTCGACTTCCTTGATCTGCGCGGTGATGAAGCCGATCTCGCCCGGGCCGATTTCGGGCAGGTCCACGCGCTTGGGGGTGAAGGCGCCGACGCGGTCGACCAGGTGCTGGGTGCCGCCCTGCATGAACCTGACCTGCAGGCCCTTCTTGATGACCCCGTCGATCACGCGGACGAGGATGACCACGCCGAGGTAGGGATCGTACCAGCTGTCGACCAGCATGGCCTTGAGCGGGGCGTCGCGATCACCCTTGGGCGGGGGGATCTTGGCGACGATCGCCTCGAGCGTTTCCTCGATGCCGATGCCCGACTTGGCGGAGGTGAGCACGGCTTCGGAGGCGTCGAGGCCGATGATGTCCTCGATCTCGGCGCGGACCTTGTCGGGCTCGGCCGCGGGCAAGTCGATCTTGTTGATGACGGGGACGATTTCGTGGTCGTGCTCGATCGACTGGTAGACGTTGGCGAGCGTCTGCGCCTCGACCCCCTGCGCGGCGTCGACCACCAGCAGCGCGCCCTCGCAGGCGGCGAGGCTGCGGCTGACCTCATAGGCGAAGTCGACGTGGCCGGGCGTGTCCATGAGGTTGAGCTCATAGGTCTCGCCATCGCGCGCGGTGTAGTTGAGGCGCACGGTCTGGGCCTTGATGGTGATCCCGCGTTCTTTCTCGATGTCCATGTTATCAAGGACTTGCTCGGACATCTCGCGCGCGGTCAGCCCGCCGGTGTGCTGGATCAGCCGGTCGGCGAGCGTCGACTTGCCATGGTCGATATGCGCGATAATGGAAAAATTGCGGATCTTGGAAAGGTCAGTCATCGCGCCGCCCATACAGGCGGCACGCAAAGCTGTCAGCAGGCAAAGATCGCCTCAGGCAGCCTGCTGAGCGGGTGCGTTGGCGGACAACTTGAATTGCGCGAAGGACGGGTTCGATTCCAGCCCCTGCGCCAGCGTGTAACGACCTGGCGGGAGTGCTTGTAGCGGAACACCGGCTGCAGCGAGTTCATAGGGGCTGACGCGATGCCGCGTACACAGACCCCCTGCCCCGTCGTCGACCAGCTCCTGTTCGAATTCGACGCCCTGGGTATCGTCCATCGTCCGCCGTACCGAACACACCGCCAACTGGCCCTGCCCGAAGTCGAGCACGAACATCGTCCCGATCGGCACGTCTTCCAGACCCTGGATCATCGCCCCCGTGCGCGAGAGATTGCGCAACGTGACGTCGTAATAGTGATCCTCGTGGATCAGCCCGATCTTGCGGAAGACAGTGCGGCGACTTGCCCGCTGGATGCCGGAATCCGTCGGTGCAAGAATCCACTCGCCTTGCGCTATCTCTTCCAGCACCTGCTCGTTCGACATGGCGCCCGAGTAAACGAAACCGCAGACTTGATTCACACCCAGGCGCTTGAGCTCTTCCATTAGTCCCATGGCGTGTACGCCCGAAGCGACGATCTCCATCCCCATCGCACCGCCGAGAGCAACCACCGCTCGGACGAGCTCGAGATCGCCAAGTTCGCTGCCCAGCACCGGTTCGAAGAAGTCAGCCCCGATCTGCAACGCGTCGAACGGCGCGCGGCGAAGGTAGCTGAGCGAGGACAGGCCGGTCCCAAATTGATCGAGCGTCAGGCGCACACCCAGCTTGAACAACGCGGAAAGCGTCTTGTCGACCTTTGCCGGGTCGCCGAGCAGCACCGATTCCGGCAGTCGTAGCTCGAGCCGCGCCGGATCTAGCCCTGTAGACTCCAGCACTTCCCCAACGCCTTCGACAAATCCGTTGGCATCGAACTGAACCGGGCTGACATGCAGCGCGACGCGCAGATCGTGTTCCCACCGAACCGCATCCTCGCAGGCCTTGCGCAAACCCCATTGTCCAATCGGGATGATCAGGCGGCTTCCCTCCGCGACGGGTAAGAATGTTTCCGCTTCGACCCTTCCGCGCTCCTCGTCCGACCAACAGTATTGCGCTTCGAGCGCAATTACCCGGCTGTCGGACAGATCAACCACCGGCTGGTATTCTAGCGTGAAGTGACCGGCTTCTATTGCTTCGGCCAAGTCCTCTTCCATCCGCTTCCGCAGGTTGGCTTCGTGTTCGAGATCGGCAGCGTAGAAGCGGAATTGGCCGCGGCCGCCATTCTTCGATGCGTACAGAGCGAGATCGGCAGCCCGCGTCAGTTCGTCGCGCTCAACGCCATCGTAGGGCGCAATTGCGATGCCGACCGAACAGCCAATCGAACAGCGGCCTTCTTCGACCGAATAGGGCTGCGAAAGGATTTGGATGATCTTCTTGGCAATCTCACCCAGCTCGCCGCGGTCGTCGACATCGGGGATCAGCACCTGGAATTCGTCGCCGCCCAGACGGCCAATCTCGCCGCGTCCGGCGACAGCCCCACGCAAACGGTCTGCCACCTGCTGCAACAACTGGTCCCCGGCCGCGTGACCAAGCGTATCATTGACCTGTTTGAACCGGTCGAGGTCGAGCATCATCAACGCCGCCGCACGCTTGGCCGCGCGGAAGGCGTGAAGGGTTGAGTCGATCCGCTGCTCCATCCGGTGCCGGTTGGCCAGTCCAGTGAGCGAATCGAACTTGGCGAGGCGATTGGCCTCTTCTTCGGCGCGGAACTCGTCCGTTACGTCGACGGCGCTGCCCCGGAAACCTCGAAACTCACCTTCCCCGTCGTACAGGGGGCGACCGGAAAGGCGGAGGACCACGTCAACCGAATCCCGGCTTGCTTGCACAGCTAACCCGGCAAAGCTCTTGCGCGTTCCAAGCCTGAGCCCGAGTGAGCGACCGTCAACTTCGCCTTCGACGGGAATAAAAAGTTGCTGGATTGGCTGGTCGAGGACTTGTTCGGCAGCAAGGCCGAGCGCGGATACGATCCAATTGCTGAGGTAAGTGGTGCGCCCCGCGCCGTCGGTCGTCCAAAACCCAAGAGAACCGCTTACCTCGATATCTTCGACGATCGCCACTTTGTCCGCGGCGGAAACGCTCACGGGAGAGGGCTCGCAGGGGACCTGCACGCCCTTCTTGCCTTTGAAGAAATCGGAGAAGGGCATCGCCCCCATGTTCACCAAGCCTCGATTACCAACGCTGCTACCTGTCCATGGCTAAGCAAGATTGGTTAGTTTTACCCTAACAGACAGGCTTACCTGTCGCGAAAAAATGCCTTCCTACATCCCCTGCCGCCCGTGACGGCGCGACGCGCTTGGATCGATTTCGACGAAGGCCTTACCCTTCCCGCCTGCCCTCAGTTCGGCCTTGAGCAATTCATAGGGATCTTCCGGCAGGCTCGCGAGCGGCCGTCCGGCAGCCTCTATCTGGTACGGAGAGACCCGATGGCGCGTGCACAGCCCGTCAGCGCCATCACTGATCAGCGGCGTCTCGAACTCGACACCCTGCATATAGCCCTCAGAACGACGGACCGTTGCCACGGCGAGTTGCCCACCTCCCAAGTTGAGCACCATCGTCGTTTCCAACGGCACATCGAGCAGGCCTTCAATCATGGCTCCCGTCTTTGACAGGTTCCTCAGCGTAACGTTGTAGCTGTGATCCGCATGGATAACGGAGATCTTGCGATACACTGCGCGGCGCTCGGCACGGTACTTATCCGGACCGCGCGGTTCGTAGCTAAGTTGCCCGCTGGCAAGCCGTTCAAGCAGTTCTTCCTGCGGTATCGCGGGCGAGAAGATATAACCCTGGACAAGGCTGGCGCCGCGTTCCGCCACGAGGTTGAGTTCATCCTTCGTCTCGACCCCCTCGGCGACGGTTTCCATATTGAGGGATTGAGCCAATGAAACGATCGCGCTCATGATCGCCGGATTGTTGTTGCCCTTCTCCGTGGCGCCACGAACGAACGACTGGTCGATCTTGATCTTATCGAACGGCGCGTGTTGCAGGTAGCTGAGCGAACTGTAGCCGGTCCCGAAATCGTCTAGCGCGAGGCGGACGCCGGTTTGCTTGAGTTCTTCGAACATTGCCTGAGTCCGGTCGGTATCTCCCAGGAAGACACTCTCGGTGATCTCCAGTTCCAGCCTGTGCGCTTCGAAACCTGTCTCCATGAGGATTGACTTGACGATTTCGGGCAGATCGTCCCGCGCGAATTGCACGGCCGATACATTGACGGCCACGCGTAGCTCCACGGGCCATTCCTTCGCCTGGCGGCACACCTCGCGGATCGCCCATTCGCCAAGCCCGTTGATGATCCCCAGATCCTCGGCGACCGGGATGAACTGGGACGGCGGGATGAAGCCGCGATCAGGGTGCTCCCAACGCATTAGCGCTTCGAGGGATTTGAGCATATGCGTCTTCGAATCGACGATCGGCTGGAAGAACATCTTCAGCTCGCCATGCTCCAGGGCATCGCGAAGATCCTCTTCGATCTGGCGTCGGTGCTTCGCGCTGTCGGTCAGGTCGATATGGAAGAAGCGATACTGGCCCCGGCCACCCCCCTTTGCCGCATAGAGGGCGAGGTCGGCGGCTTTGACGAGCTCATCGACATCAACCCCGTCATAGGGCGAAACAGCGATGCCCACCGAAGTACCGATCACCGCGCGAGAACCATTGAGCTGATAGGGTTGCGAGATCATCTGGATCAGCTTCTGACCGATTTCGCCCAGGTCGCCACGATCATCCATGTCGGGCAGGATGATCTGGAATTCATCGCCACCCAATCGGCCGATCTCACCCTTTTCACCGATGACCTTTTCGATCCGGCGGGCGACCTGTTTGAGCAGTTCGTCCCCGGCAGGATGCCCAAGTGTGTCATTGACGGCCTTGAAGCGATCAAGATCCATCATGAGCAGCGCACAGCTGCGCTTTGAATTGCGGAACGCCTGGAGGATCGACGTCAAGCGCTTGTTCATCCGGTGGCGGTTGGCCAATCCGGTGAGTGAGTCATATTGCGCCATTCGTTCGGCATCGCGCCGAGACTGGAACGTTGTCGTGATGTCCTTCGCGCTGCCACGGTAACCAACGAAGTCCTGCCTCTCATCAAACTGGGGCTTACCGGCGATCTCCCACCAACATTCGCCCTTCCCCATCGCCAGGCGAACGGGAAGTTGCGAAATCGAATTGCGTGCGCCGAGCAGGAAGTTGAGAGGTCGCTCGGTACTCTGGCCGCATTCTTCGTCGGTCTCCGGCACAAACAGGGCTGTCAGTTGCTTGCCAATGACCTCTTCGACCGGACATCCGAGTTTCTTTGCGGCATTGTCCGACAGGTAGATTACGCGTCCCTGCTTGTCCGTCGCCCAGAACCAGCCGAGTCCGGCATTCTCGAAACTGTCGAGGAGCTCGACACGACGTCGCGTGTCGGCTGCACCAATCGGACGGAGCTCCGATTCCGCGGCATCGCCGTCCAGTCGTGCCTTGGCGCGCGCCCCACGCGCAAAGAACCCTACCATTGGCAGCCTCTATACTCCGACCTGGAGGGAATCCCTCAACCCACTCTGCGTTTGTCCTTAAGCGGTTAGTGGGAAAAACTTTCCAAACGCATAACCATGCCTCTCAAGCCTTTCGATGCGGCTTCCAGCAGGTCGTGCGTGCTTGTGACGTCTTGCGTAGGAGCTATGCTGCTTTACAGCGTCTTGCGGGGAGAAGTGCTGGATGCGCCATATCGCGATCGTGGGCTCAGGCCCTGCGGGTTACTACACTGCCGAGGCAGCGGTTAAGAAATGGGGTGACGACGTCAGGGTTGATGTATTCGACCGCTTGCCTGTGCCATACGGGCTCATCCGCACGGGTGTCGCGCCCGATCATCAGTCCATCAAGGGCGTTTCTCGTCGATACGAAAAGGTCGCCCTATCGGACAATGTCCGCTTCGTCGGCAACGTCGCGGTCGGGAGCGATGTTACGGTCGACGAGCTCAAGGACCTCTACGATGCGGTTATCTTCGCCACCGGCGCACCGAATGATCGGGAACTGGGCCTTCCTGGCGACGAATTGGGCAACGTCTTCGGCAGCGCCGCCTTCGTCGGATGGTACAACGGCCACCCACAGTTCGCGAAGCTGGATCCCGACCTGTCAGGCAAGCATGCGGTGGTCATCGGAATGGGCAACGTCGCGCTCGACGTAGCCCGCATCCTGTCCAAGGAGCGCTGCGAATTCGACGGATCGGACATCGTGCATCATGCACTCGAAGCCTTGTGCGCATCGAAGATCCACACGGTGACTATCCTCGGTCGCCGCGGACCTCACCAGATCATGATGACGCCCAAGGAGCTGGGCGAACTGATGCACCTCAACAAGGCAAGTCCAAGGGTCGAGAGCGCAGACTTGCCTCCGCTCGACGATGACGCGATCCTCGAACCGGGCCTGCGCAAGTCGGTTACCCTGCTGCGGGATTTCGCCGCGATTCCCGAAAGCATCCATGGCGAAAAGCCGATCACGATAGAATTTGACTTCTTTGCCAGTCCCGCTGCCCTGCATGGCCGGGACGGCAAGGTTGTGGAGATCGAGGTCGAGCGCACGCGGGTCGAAGCGGGCCGCGCCATCGGTATGGGCGAAACCTACCGGATGCCTGCTGATCTGGTGGTGAGCTGCATCGGCTATCGCAGCTCGCCGATCGAAGGCGTTCCATTCGACGAGCGCGCCGGGCGCTTTGCCAATGACGAAGGCCGCATACTTCCTGGTCTCTATTGTGTAGGTTGGGCCAAACGCGGTCCATCGGGCACCATCGGGACAAACCGACCTGACGGGTACTCGGTGGTCGATCTGGTCGATGAGGATCTCGTTGGCGGTGCGCCAAAGCGCGGGCGTGCCGGATTTGACGAACTGGCCGCCGCGCGTGGGATCGATGTGGTGACCTTTCGCGACTGGCAGAAGATCGAAGAGGCCGAGGAGGCTGCTGCTCGCGCAGGTGCCCCGCGCGAAAAATTTACCGATGTTGCCAGTATGATAGCGGCGCGGAGGACGTAGCAAGCGGCTTGCATTCGGCACGACAGACTCGCATGAATTCCCGGCCGGTCCAGCTCCACATAGACACCCGAAGGATACCCAACCGATGACCAAGCTCGCAGACGAAGCCGCCCAGTCCACCAGTGCGCTCGGTCCGCTTGTCGGCCTGACGCGAGAGGATATCTTCGGTGCCGTCGCGGTCATGCTGCGCGAAACCGCCTCGGACCCGCAGCGCTTGATGAAACACGGGCAGGCGATGGGCGAGGACATGATCAAGATCATGACCGGGAAGAGCGAGTTGGCGCCAAACCCCAAGGACAAGCGCTTCCAGGACCCGGCGTGGCAATACAACCCCTTCATGCGTGCCGGGATGCAGTACTACCTCGCGGTACAGAAGGGCGCCGCTCGCTGGCTGGAGGATCTCGAACTCGACGAACTCGAGAAGGATCGGGCAAGGTTCATCTCGAACATCATCATCGACGGCATCGCGCCCACCAATACGCTGGTCGGCAATCCGGCGGCGCAGAAGATGGCCATCACCAGCGGCGGACTCAGCCTGATCAAAGGCCTCAAGAACGCCTATGACGACATGGTCCACAACAAGGGCATGGTTAGCCAGGTCGACAAGAAGCCCTTCAAGTTGGGCGAAAACGTCGCCACCTCCAAGGGCTCGGTCGTGCTGCGCACCGACATGATGGAGCTGATACACTATGCGCCGACCACCGACGAAGTGTATGAAATCCCGCAGCTGACCATCCCGCCGCAGATCAACAAGATGTACATCAACGACCTCAGCCCAGAGAAGTCGGTGGTGAAGTACCAGCTCGACAACGGCATCCAGACCTTCGTCATCAGCTGGAAGAACCCCAGCAAGGACCAGGGTCACTGGGACATGACCGACTACGTCAACTCCTGCCGCGAGGCGATGGAGGCGGTCAGCAAGATCACCGGCTCGAAGAAGGTCAACGTCTCGGCCGGATGTTCGGGCGGCCAGACGGCGACGATGCTGGCAAGCAAGCTGGCTGCGGACGGGGACGACCTGCTCGGTACGCTGACGCTGATGGTATGCGTGCTCCACCCCAAGCAGAACGATATCGAAGCCGGATCGCTGATTTCCGACAATGGCCTTGCGCTGGCGCGTCGGCGCGCGGCGAAGAAGGGCATCATCAAGGGCGATGACCTCGCGCGTGGCTTTGCCTGGCTGCGGCCCAATGACCTGATCTGGAACTACGTCATCAACAACTACCTGCTTGGCCAGGATCCGCCCGCCTTCGACGTGCTGTTCTGGAATGCCGATGCGACCAACCTTTCAGCCGCATTGATGGGCGACTTCCTGACGATCTTCGAAACTCTCGCCTTCACCAGGAAGGGCGAGGTGGAGATGGTCGACCACAAGATCGACCTCAGCAAGGTTACCAGCGACCTGTTCATCCTTGGCGGGGTGACCGATCATATCACGCCGTGGAAGGCGACCTACCGCTCGACGCGGCTGTTTGGGTCGAAGGACATTACCTATGTCCTCAGCCAGTCGGGTCATATGCAGGCGATCCTCAACCCGCCGGGGAACCCCAAGGCCAAGTACTACATCCAGTCCGACGCCAAGAAGAAGCTGCCCGAAACCGCCGACGAATGGCTCAAGGGCACCGAGGAAATGGCCGGCAGCTGGTGGCCATACTGGATGGAATGGGTCCAGGCCCGTTCAGGTGGGAAAAAGGCAGCGCCTGCGAAACTGGGGAACAAGGCCTATCCCCCGCTGGACCCAGCCCCGGGTCTCTACGTTATGGAGCCTTGCTGAGCATTTCCGGCCAAGGAGCCACCGCGTGAGTAAACGAGACCAGTCCGAACTGACCGCGACCATCCAGATGATGGAGGCAGGCGGACGCACATTGCGTGTCGCCACGTGGCGCCTGGACGAACAGTCGGACCATCCGCCAATCCTGTTCTTCAACGGTATCGGCGCTAATATCGAGGCGGTTGCCCCGCTGGCGGAGCAACTGCCGGAACGTGGCTTCGTCATGTTCGACATGCCCGGGACCGGCGAGAGCCCCGACCCGACGGTGCCCTATAACCCCTTTACAATGAGCTGGGCTGCCAAGCAGATACTCGAGCAGCTGGGCCTTGAGGACGTCGACGTCATGGGCGTGTCCTGGGGCGGTGCGATGGCCCAGCACTTCGCGCTCCAGTATCCCAAAGCCACCCGCCGGCTCGTGCTCGTGGCGACGACCGCCGGCATGCTGATGGTCCCGGGCAATCCGGCGGCGCTGACCAAGATGGCCAACCCGCGGCGCTACATCGATCCCAATTTTATGAACGAGCATTTCCAGACGCTCTATGGCGGGATTGATCGCGACGGTGCCGAGCACCAGAAGGACAGCCACATCGGCCGGCTTAAGCCACCCAGTCCACGCGGCTATTTCTACCAGATTCTGGCCATGCTGGGCTGGACCAGCCTGCCCGCCCTGCCGTTCCTCGGCAAGGAGACGCTGGTGATGATGGGCGATGAAGATCAGATCGTGCCGCTGATCAATGGCCGTATCCTGGCTTCCGCCATTCCCAATGCACAGCTCGAGGTCTTCCGCGGGGGCGGGCACCTATTCCTTTTGACCCATGCGGACGAAGCAATCGCATCGCTGAGGAAATTCCTCGATGCGCCGGCCACCGACGCGGAGCTGGCGCGAGCTGCCTGAGGGCAAGGCCTCGGGTCCATCTAGCAGGAACAGCAAGACCATGGACCCGAATATTCTCGCTGCCCCCCCTTCGCGACAAGCATATGGCGAAGGCGGCGCATTGAGCCGAACGGGCTTCGCCTGGGCGGTGTTCGAATGGGCGCGCAATCCGTACTACATCCTCATCGTCATCTATATTTTTGCGCCCTATTTCGCGCGGGATATCATTGGGGCCGATCTTCTTGCAGGCGGGACGCTCGATCATCTCGATCCGGAGAAGGCGCGTGCGACCGCCAATGCCCAAGGCCAGGCGACCATCGCTTCGGTTACCAAATGGGCGGGTTTTATCGCCGCGCTGACCGCCCCCTTCCTTGGCGCGGCACTCGACCGCGGCGGACGGCTCAAGCCGCTGCTGTTTATCACGCTGCTGTCGATCACCATTTGCTCCGCAATGCTGTGGTTCGCGATGCCGGGCGGCGAAGGCTTGCCGATCCCGATGGTCATGGCGCTGCTGGTGATTGCCTATGTCAGCTACACCTATTCCGAGGTGACCCATAATGCGATGCTGAGCGTGGCCGGAGCGCCGAACCGGCTCGCGATGATTTCAGGCCTGGGGCTTGGTCTGGGCAATTTGGCTGCAACGCTGATCTTCATCGGGCTAGTACTGCTTTTTGTCCTCCCTTCGATGGTCGGCTGGCCCTTCGCCACCCCGCGTTTCGGGTTCGACATCGCAAAATTCGAACACATGCGCATCGCCGGCCCGATCTGTGCGGTCTGGCTCGCGCTCTTCTCCATCCCCTTCTTCCTTAACGCAAAGGATCCCGGCGTTCCGGGCGCGAGCTGGCGCAAGGCAGTGGGCGATGGGGCTCGCAGCGTGCTCAAGACCCTGCGCGAGGCATCCCATTATCGCGAGCTGATGAAGTTCCTGCTCGCACGCATGTTCTATGCCGACGCCATGGCCGCGTTGCTGGCATTGGGCGCCGTCTATGTCGCGCTGTTCCTCAACTGGGGCTTCCTCGAAATGCTGTGCTACGCGATCTTCGCGAGCGCCTGCGCCTTCGGCGGCGGCATTTTCGGTGGCTGGCTGGAACACAAGGTCGGCGTAAAGCGTGCCTTGGCGATTGAGATCATCGCCATGGTCGCAACCCTCGTCGTCCAGCTCAGCATTACCCGTGAAAGCCTGTTCTTCGGCCTGGTCCTCAATTCGCAGGTGTGGGATGGACTGGTTTTCAAGACCCTCTCGGATCTGACCTACCTTGGCTTGATCAGCATCATCGCCATCACCGCCACCGCCAGCATTTCGTCGAGCCGCACCATGCTTGTCGCCTTGGCCCCACCAGGCCGCAGCGGCGAGTTCTTCGGGCTCTTCGCCATCGCCGGGACGATTACGGTGTGGATGGGTCCGTTGCTGGTAGAACGCTTCACTCTGTGGTTTACCAGCCAGCGCGTCGGCATGGCGTCTATCTCAATCCTCTTCACGATCGGCCTGGTGACGTTGCTGACAGTGCGCATGCCGAAAAGCGCAAGCAACCCACGCACTGCCTAAAGGGCACTGGACTCATCGGTCCTTATGTGAAACCTTCTTCTCAAGAGAGAGGAGACCCCGCACCATGCCCGCATTCGATCTGATAATCCGCAATGGCACCATCGTGGATGGCACCGGCGCCCCACGCTTCACCGGCGACGTCGCCATCCGTGATGGCCTGATCGTGCAGGTCGGCGAAGTTCGTGGCGACGCAGCGGAAGAGATCGATGCTGGCGGCAAGCTCGTCACCCCCGGTTTCGTGGACGTCCACACGCACTATGACGGCCAGGCGACCTGGGACCAGGAAATGGCCCCATCGAGCTGGCACGGCGTGACGACGGTGGTGATGGGCAACTGCGGTGTCGGCTTCGCGCCTGCCGCCAAGGACAAGCACGAATGGCTTATCGGGCTGATGGAAGGGGTCGAGGATATTCCCGGCACTGCCCTTGCCGAAGGCCTGTCGTGGAATTGGGAGACCTTCCCCGAATATCTCGACGAACTCGAACGCCTGCCGCGCAGCATCGACGTGGGCACCCATGTCCCGCACGGCGCGGTGCGCGCCTATGTGTTGGGTGATCGCGAGCAGCCCGGTGCCATCCCCACCGAAGAGGACATCGCCAAGATGTCCGACATCGTCGAGGAAGGCGTGCGCGCCGGCGCGCTTGGTTTCTCCACGTCACGCACTGTGCTCCACCGCGATATCGACGGTGAAGTCGTGCCCGGCACTACCGCGACGGCAGAAGAGCTTGTCGCCATCGGCCGCGCCATGGGCCGCGCCGGTCACGGCGTGTTCGAAATGGCCAGCGACATGATGCGCGACTGGGACGAGTTCGGCTGGATGGGCAAGATGAGCCGCGAAACCGGGCTGCCCGTCACCTTCGCCGCGCTCCAGTCGATCGCCAAGGAAATGCCGCTCGACGAGCAGATCGCCTGCATGCGCGCCGAGAATGACAATGGCGCCAACATTGTCGCCCAGATTGCCCTGCGCGGCAACGGCATCGTCATGGCATGGCAGGGTACCGTGCACCCCTTCCGCTTCCGCCCGAGCTGGCAGGCGATCGAAGGCCTGCCGTGGGAAGAGCAGCGCGCCAAGCTGCTCGATCCCGCGTTCAAGGCCCAGCTCCTGTCCGAGCAGAACGATCTCAGCGAGGTCAATCAGGACATTATCGGCCTGATCATGGTCGTCTGCGGCGGCTGGGGCATGCAGTTCGAAATGGACCCTGATTTCAACTATGAGCCGACCGCCGAGGAGAGCATCCTCGCGCGTGCGGCAAAAGCTGGCGTCTCGGGCGACGAATATGCCTATGACCTGCTCTGCCGTGATGAGGGCAAGGGCTTCATCTACCTGCCGATCCTCAATTACGCAGACGGCAACCTCGACTTCCTGATGGATCTCCAGCAGTCGGACGACACGGTCAATTCACTGTCCGATGGCGGCGCACATTGCGGCACCATCTGTGACGCCGCTTCACCGACCTTCATGCTCCAGCACTGGGTCCGTGATCGCCAGCGTGGCACCATCACGTTGGAGAATGCGATCAAGCGCCAATGTTCCGACACCGCGCGCCTTTACGGACTGGAAGATCGCGGCGTGCTGGCCCCCGGATACCTCGCCGATCTTAACATCATCGACATGGACCGCCTCAAGCTGGGCAAGCCGTGGCTGGCCTTCGACCTGCCTGCAGGCGGCAAGCGGTTGCTGCAGAAGGCCGAGGGTTACGTCGCCACGATCAAGAACGGCACGGTGACCTTCCGCGACGGGGAGTGGACCGGAGCCACGCCCGGCGGCCTAATCCGAGGGCCGCAGCGCGTCGAAATGGCGGAGGCCGCAGAATGAAGGCTATCCGCATCGGGGCTAGCCCCGCTTCGCTGGATGCCCTCGAATATGTCGACCTGGACGACCCGGCCGCACCCGGACCGGGACAGATCAAGGTTGCGCTCAAGGCGAGCTCGCTGAACTTCCACGACTATGCGGTGGTCAAGGGAATGATCCCGTCCGCACTTGGACGCATTCCCATGTCGGACGGCGCGGGCGAGGTGGTGGCGATCGGCCCCGATGTCACCGAATACGCAGTCGGTGACGGGGTGGTCAGCACCTTCTTTCCCGACTGGCTCGATGGCACACCGCCGCGGACTGCATTCACCCGCGTGCCGGGCGACGGGATTGATGGCTATGCACGTGAGACAATCACGGCACCGACCACGTGGTTCACCCGCGCGCCCAAGGGCTACAGCCATGCCGAGGCAGCGACCCTGACCTGCGCAGGCCTCACGGCATGGCGGGCACTGTTCGTCGACAATGCGATCAAGCCAGGCGACACCGTGCTGGTGCAGGGAACCGGTGGTGTCTCGATCTTTGCCCTACAGTTCGCCAAGGCTGCGGGTGCAACCGTCATCGCCACCAGCTCCAGCGGTGCCAAGCTGGAGCGCCTCCGGGACATGGGCGCCGATCACCTGATCAACTATAAGGAAGAAACCGCCTGGGGCGCAAAGGTCCTGGCATTGACCGCTGGCGTTGGGGTCGACTGCGTGGTCGAAATCGGCGGTGCGGGGACGCTCGACCAGTCAATGATGGCAACGCGCGTCGGCGGCCACATTGCCTTGATCGGGGTGCTGGCGGGCTTTGCCGGGCCGGTCCAGACTGCGCTGCTGATGGCCAAGAACCTGCGTGTCCAGGGCCTCACAGTGGGCAGCCGCAAGCAGCAGCTCGACATGATCGCGGGCATCGAAGCGAACGACATCCGGCCGGTGATTTCGGACACTTTCGGGCTGGAGCATCTGGCCGACGCCTTCCGCCATCAGGAGAGCGGCGGACACTTCGGCAAGATCGCCGTAGAAATCTGACAGGAAGGACCGGACATGGGTTTTGCCGAGTATGATCGGTTCGATGCGCTTGGCCTGGCCGGGCTCGTCGCCAAGGGCGAGGTTACCCCGCTTGAGCTCGTCGATACCGCAATCGAGCGGATAGAGGAGCTCAATCCGCGTCTGAATGCGGTAGTCTTCACCGATTACGAAGGTGCCCGCGAGCGTGCCCGCGGTCCCCTTCCCGATGGTCCGTTCAGGGGTGTGCCCTTCCTGCTCAAGGACATCCTTGGCGATCTGGAAGGATGGCCTACGCGCAACGGCTCGCACATCTCGCCACCCGTGCCGATGCCATTCACGGCCACATTGGTGCAACGCTTCCTCGCAGGCGGCCTGGTCCCGCTGGGCAAGACCAATGTTCCCGAATTCGGGCTGGTGGCGACGACCGAAAGCAAGCTCTACGGCCCCGCAGGCAATCCCTGGAACCCGAACCACTCGACGGGTGGGTCATCGGGCGGCTCGGGCGCGGCAGTCGCGAGCGGGATGGTGCCGGTTGCGCACGCCAATGACGGTGGTGGCTCGATCCGTATCCCGGCGAGCTGCAATGGCCTCGTCGGCCTCAAGCCGACGCGTGCGCGCAATCCGTTGGGACCGATGCTCGGCGACGTGATGGGCGGGCTTGTGGCGGAACATGTGGTGAGCCGCAGCGTGCGCGACACCGCAGCCATGCTCGATGTCACCGCCGGTGCGGAACCGGGAGATCCCTATTTCGCTCCCCCCGGACCCGCAAACTGGCAAAGCGCCGCTGCGGAACCCTGCCCCAAGCTGCGTATCGGCTTCGCCCGCACCCGGCCCGGTGGCGGCGCGGCGCTCGATCCGCAAGCCGTCGCGGCAGTCGAACACGCCGCGAAGCTATGTGCGGATCTGGGTCACCAGGTCGAGGAAGCCTCACCGCCGATCACCAACGAAGACATGTTCGAAGCCTTCATCGCGATCTGGGCCAGCGGCGTCGCAATGCAGATCGACGGGATCTGTGCGCTCACCGGACAGAAGCCCGGGCCGGACAATCTCGAAGGCCTGACCCGCGGCCTCTATGCCATCGGCCAGGCGACCTCCGCGCCGCAGCTATGGGGCGCGATCTTCCAGTTGCAGCAAATCGGGCGGGCCGTCGCAGGCTGGCATGCGGACTATGACGTCTGGCTGACCCCGACCCTCGGGACACCGCCTCCGGCGAACGGAACATTCGTGCTCGACAGCGAAGACGTGGAAGCGGGCTTCGGCGCGATGACCGACTATGTGCCCTTCACCGCCATCCAGAACGCCACCGGCCAGCCTGCGATCAACGTGCCGCTGTGGTGGACGCCGGAAGGATTGCCGATGGGGACGCAATTCGTCGGCCGGGTCGGCGAAGAAGCGCTCTTGCTTCAGCTCGCCACCCAGCTCGAGACGGCCCAGCCCTGGTTCGACCGCCGACCGGCGCTCTGACGGGCAGAATCAGGGTTCGATCACGATCCCACGGGCCGGGTCGATCGATCCGGCGACCATTTCGACGAAGATCGCACGCGCGGCATCGAGGCCCGCGTGGCGCTCGATCGCGACCGAGCTACCCGCATCTTCAAGGAAACCGCGCCAGCTTTCCGCCATCTGCTTGCCGGCTTCTTGCGGCCCGACTTCCTTGAAGAGCGCCACCGCGTGATCGGGTGCGAAGAACAGGGTTGGCGTGGGTCCGGGCAGGTCCCCCGCCCCCATGCCGCGCGCATCGACGTGCGTTGCACCGACCAGGCAAGAATATTTCAGCGCACCGCCCAAGCGTTCATGGATTTCGCGCAACAGGTTGGAATTGCCCGCGAAGTCGACCGATACGCTATCGGCCTGCGGCAGTTCACCAACCGCATCGTAGGACAACACTGTGTCGTAGAGCCCGCTCGCCTCGACGAAGGCGACATTGCCGGCTGAGGTCAGCCCGATCCTGCGCACGTCCGGTGAGCGGCGCTTGGCCACGCTGGCGAGACCCATGGCCGTCTTCGATGAGGCGCTGGTGATCACCAGCTGGCCCGCTCCGAACCAACCTTCCGAGCGCATGAAGTACTCAATCAGGAAGCCCGTCTTGAACAGCGGGCCGAAGATCATCCGCTCGCCTTCACGGGCGGGATCGTGCTCCGGATCTGCTGCCAATCGTGAATACTGGTTGTAGATCGGGCTCATCGGCTGGCGGTGCTCGGCCGTGTCGACGAAGCCGCCGGGTGAGATTTTGCCTGGGACGACGTCGAGATGGCTGGCCATCGGGAGGTAGCCATAGACGCGCTCGCCCACTGCCAGCTCCGGACAATTGCTTTCGACCACGCGCGCATGGCCCCACATCGGCACGATCCCCTTGCCCTCTGGCGCGGGGAAGAAGTTCCAGTAACCGAAGCCGTCGCCGACCACCGCATAGGTCACATTGTTGGCGGTGACCGAGAAGCTTTCGATGGCAAGCCTTGCCGCTCCGGCGGCAAGCGGTCCAGCATCGAGCTCTACCACCTGCGCTTCGGTGAGTTTCGCCTTGTCGACATGGACTTGCTGCATCTTGGTTCTCCTTTGCAACTGAGGTTAGCGATATCGATCATAGCTGGCGAGGAGTTTGCATGAATTCATTGGCGTTTGGCCAAGCGGACCCATAGGCTCATCGTATGGGGGAAGCCTTGATCTCATCGCCGTGGGCGCTGCTCGTCACCCTTCTCGCATCCGTGGCTTTGGCCGACTGGCTGGGGCGCAAGGGCATGGCCAGGAAAATGGGTGCGGCGAGCCTGGTAATCCTGCTTGGCGCCCTGCTCGCCAACATCAGCCTGATTCCGAAGGCGGCCAATGGCGGCCCGATCTACGACCAGATCTTCGCGATCGTCACGCCCGCGTCGATCTTCCTGGTCCTGCTCGACGTAAACCTGCCCGCGCTGCGCCGTGCCGGGGGCATGATGGTGGCGACCTTCCTGGTCGGGGCGGTCGGGGTCATGGTGGGCGTGGTGCTGGCCTTCCAGCTGCTCCCCATGCGCGATGTGCTCGGCCCGCTCGCGGCCCCCTTTGCCGGCATGTACACGGGAACCTACACGGGCGGCGGCGCGAACTTCAACGCGATCGCCTTGGCCTATGGCGTGTTCGGCCAGGGCACCGAGTTCGTGACCGCCTTAGTGGTCGACAACGTTATGACCAACATCTGGCTGATGCTCTTGCTGGCAATGCCGTTGCTGCTGTCGCGCTTCAGCAGGTTCGAAACGCGCGAATATGCCGCGACCGATGCAGACGGGGCGGTTAGCGAAGAGAAAGCCCGGATCGACTCGTTAGGTGTGGCACTGCCCCTCGCGCTGGCTGCAGTGGCGGTCTTCGTGTCGGATGCGTTGGCAGCTGAATTGGCGGAACTGGGCCTACCCCTGCCCTCGATCCTCATCCTGACCACCCTGGCACTGATTGCGGCCCATATCCCCGGCGTGGACCGGTTGCGGCTCGCTCAGCCGATCGGCGTATGGGGCATGCTGCTGTTCCTCGCCTGCGTCGGTGCGAGTGCAGATCTTGCCGCGCTGATGCGTGCCCAATCGCTGGGCATGCTACTGTTCACCTTTGTGGGCGTGGTGTTCCTCGTCCACATTGCCGTGCTGCTGGCATGGGGATGGTGGCGCAGGGCCGACCCGGTGCTCCTGGCCATGGCATCGGTTACCAATATCGGCGGGGCCACGACCGCCTTCGTCATCGCCGAAGTCAACCGGCGCGAGGACCTGCTGCTCCCGGGCATCCTGGTGGGTGCCCTGGGCAACGCGATAGGAACCTACCTCGGCTTCATGGTCGCTGGAATGCTCGCGGCCTGACAGGCAGGCCCCGAGAACCAACTACACCCGCATCGGCATCAGTACGTAGAGCGCGGGCGCATTCTCATCCTTGCGGATCAGGGTCGGCGCACCGGCATCGGCAAGGTGGATCTCGACCGTATCGCTATCGATCTGGTTGAGGATATCCTTGAGATAGCCGGCGTTGAAGCCGATCTCGAACCCTTCCGAGCGGTATTCCGCGGACAGTTCTTCCGAAGCCACGCCATTGTCGGGGGAGGTAACGGTCAGCGTCACCTTGTCGGTATCGAGGCCCATCTTCACCGCGCGGGTCTTCTCGGTCGCAATGGTCGCGACGCGGTCGACACCTTCGAAGAAGCTCTTCGGGTCGACCTTGAGCAGCTTGTCGTTGCCGGTCGGGATCACGCGCGAGTAGTCGGGGAAGGTACCGTCAATCAGCTTGCTGGTCAGCACCACCCCGCCTTCGCCGCCCAGCGTGAAGCGAATCTTGCTAGCCGAAAGGTCGATCTGGACATTGCCGTCCATCGCTTCCTCAAGCAGCTTGCGCAATTCGGCCACGGCTTTGCGCGGCACGATGACATCGGGCATGCCTTCTGCCCCGGCAGGGCGCGGCAGGGTGAAGCGAGCGAGACGGTGACCGTCGGTCGCCGCCGCCTTCAGCACCGGCTGATC